>NZ_CP146101.1:5104545-5405000 GCF_037023745.1 Streptomyces sp. SCSIO 30461 | reverse complement strand
CCAGTAAACGGCGGTGGTAACTATAACCATCCTAAGGTAGCGAAATTCCTTGTCGGGTAAGTTCCGACCTGCACGAATGGCGTAACGACTTCTCGACTGTCTCAACCATAGGCCCGGTGAAATTGCACTACGAGTAAAGATGCTCGTTTCGCGCAGCAGGACGGAAAGACCCCGGGACCTTTACTACAGTTTGATATTGGTGTTCGGTTCGGCTTGTGTAGGATAGGTGGGAGACTTTGAAGCGGCCACGCCAGTGGTTGTGGAGTCGTCGTTGAAATACCACTCTGGTCGTGCTGGATGTCTAACCTGGGTCCGTGATCCGGATCAGGGACAGTGTCTGATGGGTAGTTTAACTGGGGCGGTTGCCTCCTAAAGGGTAACGGAGGCGCCCAAAGGTTCCCTCAGCCTGGTTGGCAATCAGGTGTTGAGTGTAAGTGCACAAGGGAGCTTGACTGTGAGACCGACGGGTCGAGCAGGGACGAAAGTCGGGACTAGTGATCCGGCGGTGGCTTGTGGAAGCGCCGTCGCTCAACGGATAAAAGGTACCCCGGGGATAACAGGCTGATCTTCCCCAAGAGTCCATATCGACGGGATGGTTTGGCACCTCGATGTCGGCTCGTCGCATCCTGGGGCTGGAGTCGGTCCCAAGGGTTGGGCTGTTCGCCCATTAAAGCGGTACGCGAGCTGGGTTTAGAACGTCGTGAGACAGTTCGGTCCCTATCCGCTGTGCGCGTAGGAGTCTTGAGAAGGGCTGTCCCTAGTACGAGAGGACCGGGACGGACGAACCTCTGGTGTGCCAGTTGTCCTGCCAAGGGCATGGCTGGTTGGCTACGTTCGGGAGGGATAACCGCTGAAAGCATCTAAGCGGGAAGCCTGCTTCGAGATGAGGACTCCCACCCACTTGATGGGGTAAGGCTCCCAGTAGACGACTGGGTTGATAGGCCGGATATGGAAGCACGGTAACGTGTGGAGTTGACCGGTACTAATAGGCCGAGGGCTTGTCCTCAGTTGCTCGCGTCCACTGTGTGGTTCCCGGGTTGCGAACAGTCGCACCGGTTGAACCAAGTTTCACTTATTTAATTGAAAAGTGTGCTTGTTCGCTCGAACCCGATAGGGTTTCGGTGGTCATAGCGTTAGGGAAACGCCCGGTTACATTCCGAACCCGGAAGCTAAGCCTTTCAGCGCCGATGGTACTGCAGGGGGGACCCTGTGGGAGAGTAGGACGCCGCCGAACAATCTTTCTGGACCCGTGGTCCCAGCGTTCAGCTGGGACCACGGGTCCTTTTTGTTTTTCCTGAAAATGCCCGAAGCGCGCTGGGTGGCCGGCTGCGTGAGAATTGACTTGCGGTACCCGAATGACAGGAGCCATACCGATGTCCACCAACTCCTCCGACGATCGTCCGGAACGCGCGCCGCGTCGCCAGGACGGCGGCGGTGACCGGAGTGGTTACCGAGGCAGCTACGCGCGCCGAGACGACAGCCGTGGTGGATACGGACGTCGTGACGAGCGCCGTGATGACCGTCGCGACGATAGCCGTGGGGGTCGGTTCCCACGCGATGACCGTGCCCCGCATCGGGATGACCGTGGTCCGCGCCGGGATGACGACCGTGGCTACGGCCGTCGGGATGACCGTGGTCCGCGTCGGGACGACGACCGTGGTGGGTTCCCACGCGATGACCGTGCCCCGCGTCGGGACGACGACCGTGGTGGGTTCCGTCGGGATGACCGTGGTCCGCGTCGGGACGATGACCGTGGTTACGGCCGTCGGGATGACCGTGGCCCGCGTCGGGATGACCGTGCCCCGCGTCGGGACGACGACCGTGGTGGGTTCCATCGGGATGACCGTGGTCCGCGTCGGGACGATGACCGTGGTTACGGCCGTCGGGATGACCGTGGCCCGCGTCGGGACGATGACCGTGCCCCGCGTCGGGACGACGACCGTGGTGGGTTCCGTCGGGATGACCGTGGTCCGCGTCGGGACGATGACCGTGGTTACGGCCGTCGGGATGACCGTGGTCCGCGTCGGGACGACGACCGTGGTGGGTTCCGTCGGGATGACCGTGGTCCGCGTCGGGACGATGACCGTGGTTACGGCCGTCGGGATGACCGTGCCCCGCGTCGGGACGATGACCGTGGTTACGGCCGTCGGGATGACCGTGCCCCGCGTCGGGACGATGACCGTGGTTACGGCCGTCGGGATGACCGTGCCCCGCGTCGGGACGACGACCGTGGTGGGTTCCGTCGGGATGACCGTGGTCCGCGTCGGGACGATGACCGTGGTTACGGCCGTCGGGATGACCGTGGCCCGCGTCGGGACGACGACCGTGCCCCGCGTCGGGACGACGACCGTGGTGGGTTCCGTCGGGATGACCGTGCCCCGCGTCGGGACGATGACCGTGGTTACGGCCGTCGGGATGACCGTGCCCCGCGTCGGGACGACGACCGTGGTGGGTTCCGTCGGGATGACCGTGGTCCGCGTCGGGACGACGACCGTGGTGGGTTCCGTCGGGATGACCGTGGTCCGCGTCGGGATGACGACCGTGGTGGGTTCCGTCGGGATGACCGTGCCCCGCGTGGTCCCCGTCGCGATGACCGGGCCGACCGCGACCGTGGCGGCTACCGCGGGCGGGATGACCGCGACCGGGATCGTGGGCGGGACCGGGAGCCGATCAAGCGGCTGCCGATCCCGGAGGATGTCACCGGCGACGAGATCGACGCGGATGTGCACCAGGAGCTTCAGAGCCTGCCGAGGACACTCGCGGAGGACGTCGCCAGGAATCTGGTGATGGTCGCCCGGCTGATCGACGAGGACCCGGAGCAGGCGTACGGGTACTCCCGAGTGGCCCTGCGGCTCGCCTCCCGTGTCGCGGCTGTGCGTGAGGCGGCGGGATTCGCCGCGTATGCCGTGCAGAAGTACTCGGAGGCGCTGGCGGAGTTCCGTGCCGCGCGACGGATGACCGGCAGTGTCGAACTGTGGCCCGTGATGGCGGACTGCGAGCGGGGCATGGGCCGGCCCGAGAAGGCACTGGCGATGGCCGGTGAAACCGAGGTCCAGAAGCTGGACAAGGCCGGGCAGGTCGAGATGCGTCTCGTCGCGGCGGGTGCGCGGCGCGACATGGGGCAGCTGGATGCCGCCATCGTCACGCTCCAGAGCCCTGAGCTGGCCTCGAACGCGATCCAGCCGTGGAGTGCCCGACTGCGGTATGCCTACGCGGACGCGCTCCTGGCCGCCGGCCGTGAGGACGACGCCCGCGAGTGGTTCGCCAAGGCCGTGGAGGCGGACAAGGACGGGGCAACGGACGCTTCGGACCGGCTTGCCGCGCTGGACGGAGTCGAATTCGTCGACGCGTTCGTCGAGGACGGGGACAGGGACGAGGACGCGGACGAGAACAGCGTCGCCGCTGCCGGCACCGTGGTGGCCGAGGCCGACTCCGAGGACGAGTCGGCCGGCCAGGGCGTCGAGGACACCGACGAGGACTGAGCCGGTTCCGGCGCGGCGGACACAGCGAAGGTCCGGTCCCATGAGCAGTCACGGGACCGGACCTTCGTCCGCGTTCCGGACTTCATCAGTCCAGAGTCAGGCTCCTCAGCACCAGCCCCGTCGCCGGCTTGGGACCGAATGACGTCGACTTGCGCGGCATCGTGACACCCTGGCGCGCGAGATCCCGCACCACGTCCTCCCGTACGGGATGCATCAGCACGGCCGTGCCGCCGCGCCGTTCGGCCTGTTCGACCGCCGCCTCGGTGGCGTGGATGTAGGTGACTTCATCGGGGGAGTCAGGGATCCGCCAGATGTGCTCCAGCAACGTGGAGTGCAGCACCGTCGCATCGAGGCTCCGCCAGGCCTCCGGCCGGCCGCTCGGTACCGTACGCGCCACCAGAGCGGGATCAAGGCGGTCCAGAAGGTGGAAGTCGCCGTCACCGGCGAGGAGAAAGGCATTGCCTTCCTGAGCCGCCTCCGCCAGCGCCTCAAGGGCGTTGTCGAGGGGCCCGTCGATGTCGCGCACCCGTGCGAGTCCCTTGACGGCTGCCAGGGCGTCGGCCACCGGCAGGCGGTTCAGCAGCCGGTGGATCGCACGGACCCGAAGCGGATAGCGAGTCGTGTCGATCAGCAGTACCAGGCCGTAGTTCCAGGCTCCCGGCACCCGCCGCTCGTCGCGCAGCAGCAGATACGTCGCCCATCGATGGTGGCCGTCGGCGATCAGGGCTTGGTGGCGGGTCAGGTCCTGGGAGATGCGGTCGAGGTCGTCGGGAGCGGTGACAGACCACAGCCGGTGGCTGAAGCCGTCTTCGGTGGTGGTGGCCAGTAGGGGGCGTTCGAGGGCGATCCGGTCGATGACCGCTCCCGCTCCGGAGTCGGAGCCGTCGCCCCGGTAGGTCAGGAGCAGGGGCTCCAGATTGGCCGCGGTCGTCCGCATCAGCGCGGCGCGGTCCGCCACCACATGCGGCATCACGTCCTCGTGCGGGAGCACGATGCCCTTGCCAGGTTCGGAGAGGGCGAGGGCACCGATGAGTCCTCGCTGGAGGATCTCGCCCTTTCGCTGCTCGTAGACGTAGAGGGAGGGTTCCGGGTCCGGCGCGAGGACCCCGTCGGCCAGCCACCGTTCCAGCGTCTCGGCGGCCTGCTCGTTGCGTTCGGAGGCCGTGTCGGCCTGCGGGAGGATCAGCCGGACGATGTTGTGCGGATCCGCCGACTCCAGGTGAAGCAGGCCGTCCGGGCGTACGACCACGTCGTACGGGGGCGAGGTCACCGCGGCAAGACTGCCCACCCGCTCGGGGACATAGCGAAGTCCGCGGAACGGCATCAGGCGCAGGCCGTCATCCGCCGGGACACCTCTCGTGTTCATCCATGCATCGTATGTGGCGGGGGACATAGGCGATGATCTGGGGAGAGCACCACGAGTGAGGAGCGGAGCAGGATGGGCGAGCCGGGCAGGACCAGGCCGAGCGGGAGCGCACGTGCGCTGAGCGTCGCGTACGACACCGCGCTGCTCGATCTCGACGGGGTGGTGTACGCGGGTGGGAAGGCGATTCCGCACGCGGTGGACGCCCTCGCGGCCGCGCGTGCTGGGGGTATGCACCTGGCGTACGTCACGAACAACGCGCTGCGCACACCGGACGCGGTGGCGCTGCACCTCACGGAGCTCGGGGTGCCCGCCGAGTCCGCCGATGTCGTGACCTCGGCGCAGGCCGTGGCGCGTCTCATCGCCGACCAGGTTCCCGCGGGCGCGCGGGTGCTGGTCGTGGGCGGTGAGGGGCTTCGGGTCGCACTGGGCGAACGCGGGCTCGTACCGGTGGAGTCGGCGGACGACGATCCGGCCGCCGTGGTGCAGGGGTACGGCGGCCCTGAGCTGGCTTGGGGACGGTTCGCCGAGGCGTGCTACGCCATCGCGCGTGGTGTGCCGTGGTTCGCCTCCAACACGGACCTGACGATCCCGAGCGCCCGGGGTATCGCGCCAGGGAACGGCGCGGCGGTGGAGGTGGTGCGGATCGCCACCGGCGCCGAGCCGCAGGTGGCGGGGAAGCCGCTGCCGCCGATGCACCGGGAGACCGTCCTACGGACGGGAGCCGAGCGCCCGCTGGTGGTGGGGGACCGGCTGGACACCGATGTCGAGGGGGCGTTCAACGGGGGCGTGGACTCGCTGCTCGTACTGACCGGAGTGACGGACCCGGCACAGCTGCTGGCTGCCCGGCCGGAGCACCGGCCGACCTACGTGGACGCCGATCTGCGGGGGTTGCTGACCGGTCAGCCCGAGGTGAGCGACGACGCGGGTACGTTCGGCTGCCGGGGTTGGCGGGCGTTCGTGCGCGAGGGCGCCCTGGAACTGGAGGGCGAGGGCGAAGCGCTTGACGGCCTGCGGGCGCTGTGTGCGGCGGTGTGGACGGACGCCGGGCAGGGAACGAGCCGCCTGGAGGCGGCGAAGGTGCTGGACCGCCTGGGGTGGTGACCCTGCAATCGGGCACTTTGGGAGGCTAGGCTAACCTAACCACGTGTTGCTCGACAGTCCTTCCCAAGAGAGCGCGGACCCGGCGTCCGCTGAGTCAGGGCCCGAGCCGGTGCCCACGCCCGAACCGCGTAAGCGCCATGTGCTGCGTGCCGTGGGACTGCTGGCCGCCGTCGGTGTCCTGCTGCTCGTGTGCGTCGCGAGCATCGCCATCGGGGCCAAGCCGATTCCGGTGGGCGATGTGTGGCACGGCCTCTTCGAGAACACCGGCACCGGGAACGACGTGATCGTGCACGACGTCCGCGTGCCGAGGACCGTGCTCGGGCTGCTGGTCGGCGCGGCGCTCGGCCTGGCGGGCGCGGTGATGCAGGCGCTCACCCGCAATCCGCTCGCCGAACCGGGACTGCTCGGGGTCAATGCCGGCGCGGCGGCTGCCGTCGTGTCCGCCATCAGCTTCCTCGGTGTCAGGTCCGTCAGCGCCTACGTCTGGTTCGCCTTCATCGGGGCGGGTGTCGTCTCCGTCGTCGTGTACGTGCTCGGCGGCAGCCGCAGTGCCACTCCGGTGCGACTCGCCCTCGCCGGTACGGCGGCCACGGCGGCGTTGTACGGCTATGTCAACGCCGTCCAGCTGCTGGACTCGGCCGCGCTCGATCGGCTGCGGTTCTGGACCGTCGGCTCGCTGGCCTCCGCCGATCCCGAGACGATCGGCAGGATCGCGCCGTTCATCGGCGCGGGGGTGATGGTCGCCCTGCTGATCGCCCGCCCGTTGAACGCGCTGGAGTTGGGTGACGACACCGCACGAGCCCTGGGCACGCGGCTGACCCGTACACGTGTGCTCGCGATGCTCGCGGTGACGCTGCTGTGCGGCGCCGCGACCGCGGCCTGTGGACCGATCGTCTTCATCGGCCTGATGATTCCGCATCTCGTACGGGTCATCACCGGTCCGGACATGCGCTGGATCATGCCGTACGCCACCGTGCTCTCGCCCGTGCTGCTGCTCGGCTCCGATGTCATCGGCCGGATCGTGGCGCGGCCCTCCGAGCTCCAGGTGGGTGTGGTGACCGCGTTCGTCGGCGGACCCGTGTTCATCCATCTCGTACGGCGCAAGAGGATGGCTCAGCTGTGAAGGCCGCGAAAGGCGCGAACGGTGGCAACGGCGCGGACACTGCGACGGCCGTGAGGACCGACAGGTCCGTGAAGTCGGTGAAAGCCGTGACGGCGATACGCGCCCCTGGTGGCCTCTCGGTCCGCGTCGACCCCCGGGCGTCCCTGGTGGGTCTTCTCCTGCTGATTGCCGCGCTCATGGTGGCGGTCGTGCTCGTCGGCAGCGGCGACTACCCGATGACGCCGGAGGAAGTGATGGCGACCCTGCTCGGCGACGGAACGCCGGCGCAGGAGTTCATCGTCCAGGAAGTACGGCTGCCGCGGGTGCTGGTGGCCCTGCTGGTCGGTGCCGCGCTCGCGGTCGGTGGCGCGGTCTTCCAATCGATCTCACGCAATCCGCTCGGCAGTCCTGATGTACTCGGCATCGGTCAGGGTGCGACGGTCGGCGCGCTCATCGTCATCGTGCTGTTCCACGGTGGGGCGGCGGCGACCGCCGGAGGCGCGATCGTGGGCGCTCTGGTGACGGGGCTCGCGGTGTATCTGCTCGCGTGGAAGCGCGGAGTGCACGGCTACCGGCTGGTCCTGGTCGGCATCGCGATCGCCGCGATGCTCGCCGGTGCCATCCACTACCTCGTCACCAGGGCGAACCTGGTCGACGCCACGCGTGCCGTGGTCTGGATGACCGGCTCGCTCGACGGGCGCGACTGGAGCCAGTTCTGGCCACTGCTCGTGATGTGCGTGCTGCTGATCCCGCTGTGCATGGCATACGGCAGGCCGCTGCGGATGCTGGAGATGGGTGATGACGCCGCGTACGCGCTCGGAGTGAGCGTCGAGCGGACCCGGGGCGTGCTCATGGGCGCCGCAGTGGTGCTCACGGCCGCGGGCACCGCGGCGGCCGGACCTGTCGTCTTCGTCGCCCTCAGCGCTCCTCAGCTCGCCCGCAGGATGACCCGGTCCCCGGGCCCGAACATCGGAACGAGCGCCGTGATGGGGGCGGCACTGCTGCTGAGTGCGGACTGGATCGCCACCTCGGCCTTCGGGGACCGGGAGCTGCCGGTCGGTGTCGTCACCAGTGTGCTCGGCGGTGTCTATCTGCTCTGGCTGCTCGTCACCGAGCGCAAGGCGGGCCGCATATGACGGCCACCCGGGCCGAAGGGCCCGAGGAAGCCGAGAAGCCCGACAGGCGCGACAAGCCCGAGAAGCCCGCGAAGAACCCCAGGAGCAGGAGTACTTCCATGCAGCGCCTCACCGCGGAGTCGGTCACCCTCGCCTATGACCAGCGGGTGATCTCCGAGGACCTCTCGGTCGAGATACCCGACCACTCGTTCACGGTGATCGTCGGACCGAACGCCTGTGGCAAGTCCACTCTGCTGAGGGCGTTGTCGCGGATGCTCAAGCCCAGCCAGGGCCGGGTGCTGCTGGACGGGCAGACCATCCATTCGATGCCGGCGAAGAAGGTGGCCAAGACCCTCGGTCTGCTTCCGCAGTCCTCCATCGCGCCCGATGGCATCACGGTCGGCGACCTGGTCGCCCGCGGCCGATACCCGCACCAGGGCCTGCTGCGCCAGTGGTCCCATGAGGACGAGCGGATCGTCCGGGAGTCGATGACCGCGACCGGTGTCGCCGAGTTGGCCGACCGCTACGTGGACGAGCTCTCCGGCGGCCAGCGGCAGCGGGTCTGGATCGCCATGGCCCTCGCCCAGCAGACCCCCCTGCTGCTGCTGGACGAGCCCACCACGTTCCTCGACATCCAGCACCAGCTGGAGATCCTCGACCTCTGCGCCGAGCTGCACGAGACCCAGGGCCGTACGCTCGTCGCGGTGCTGCACGACCTCAATCAGGCCGCCCGCTACGCGACACACCTCATCGCCATGCGCGGTGGGAAGGTCGCCGCGGAAGGCGCTCCCGGGGATGTCGTGACCGCCGAGCTCGTCGAGGAGGTGTTCGGGGTCAGGTCTCAGGTCATCGAGGACCCGGAGACGGGCACACCGCTGGTGGTGCCGCTGGCCCGGCGCCGGGCCGCCCGAACGGCACCGGCTACAGCAGTGCCCGCAGCCGCAGCAGATCACGGAATCCCGCCTCGAGTCTGACCCGGCCCGAGGTCCACGCCTTGGCGAAGTTCAGCCTTCCGTCGACCATCGCCACCAGATCGTCGCCGGTCATCGCGAGCCGGATGTCCGCCCTCTTCGCGGGCGGTCCGTCCAGGGTGTCCAGCACCTCGATCCGGCCCGCGGAGAGTCTGCCGGTGAAGGTGACATCGAGGTCCGTGATGTGGCAGCTCAGGGCACGGTCGAGGGCGGCGGCGCCGCGCAGCTCCCCGTCCGCCGCCGCCAGGTTGTCCGAAAGTCTGTCGAGTGCGCTGCGGCACTCCTGCGTGGTCGCCATCGTGATCGACGGTACCCCAGTGCTTCGGGGTAGCGTCTGGGCATGAGCGACTCGATGGAAGCCCCTGGCGATGCGGTAGCGCCTGGTGAGGCGTTGTCGGCGGGGGAAGCGGCACAGGCTGCTCCGGTACCGGAGCCGTACGAACCGGCCGCGCCCGCGCCGCTGGGTGTCGAGCGCGTCCCCACCGGCGACGCGGAGGTCGACGCGCGTCTGGAGCGGCTGGCCGACGTCGACCTGCTCCCGGCGGACGGACATCTCGAGGTGTACGAGGATGTACACCGGGGTCTGCGCGACACGCTGACCGCGCTGGACGCGCAACCCCCGGGGCCGCGTCCTGACGCACCGCGAACTCCGCACGACCTGTACGACCGCACGCACAATCACAGGAGCTGAACCGAACGTGGCAGGACTGGCACGCCGCCGTCTCGACGCCGAGCTGGTACGCCGTAAGCTCGCACGCTCGCGTGAGCATGCGAGCCAGCTGATCGCGGCAGGACGGGTGACTGTCGGTGGCAACACCGCCACCAAGCCCGCCACACAGGTCGAGACCAGCGCCGCCATCGTCGTCACCCGGGACGACACCGACCCCGAGTACGTCTCACGCGGCGGCCACAAGCTCGCCGGCGCGTTCGAGGCGTTCGTACCGCAGGGACTGAGGATCGAGGGCAGGCGGGCGCTGGACGCGGGCGCTTCCACCGGGGGCTTCACCGATGTGCTGTTGCGCGCCGGCGCGGCACACGTGGTCGCCGTGGACGTCGGTTACGGGCAGCTCGCCTGGTCGCTTCGGACCGATGAACGGGTGACGGTCAAGGACCGTACGAACGTACGTGAGTTGACCGTGGAGACGATCGACGGGGTGCCGGTGGAGCTGGTCGTGGGCGACCTGTCCTTCATCCCGCTCGGCCTTGTGCTTCCCGCACTCGTGCGGTGCACGGCGCCCGACGCCGATCTCGTCCTCATGGTCAAGCCGCAGTTCGAAGTCGGCAAGGAGCGGCTCGGCAGCGGCGGAGTGGTGCGCAGCCCCGAGCTGCGTGCCGACGCGGTGCGCACCGTGGCGCGCCAGGCCGGGGAGCTCGGTCTGGGCGTGCTCGGCGTGACCGCCAGTCCGCTGCCCGGCCCCTCCGGGAACGTCGAGTACTTTCTGTGGCTCAGGGCCGGGGCGCCGGGCCTCGACCCGGGGGATGTCGATCGTGCAGTGGCGGAGGGGCCGCGTTGACCGATACCAGTACGACCACGAGTGTGCGCACGAGCACGGCGGCGAGCGGAGCCGCGCACACCACCCGCACCGTCTTCCTGCTGGCGCACACCGGACGGCCGGCGGCCATCCGCAGCGCCGAGCTCGTCGTCCAGGGCCTGTTGAGGGCCGGCCTCGGCGTGCGGGTGCTCGCGTTCGAGGCGAGGGACCTCCCGCTCCCGGACGCCGTGGAAACCGTCCCAGAGGCCACCCCCGAGGTGCTCGACGGCTGCGAGCTGCTGATCGTGCTGGGGGGTGACGGCACGCTGCTGCGCGGCGCCGAGTTCGCCCGCGCGTCCGGGGTGCCGATGCTCGGCGTCAACCTGGGGCGGGTGGGGTTCCTCGCGGAGGCCGAACGGGACGATCTCGACAAGGTCGTCGACCGGGTCGTGACGCGCTCGTACGAGGTCGAGGAGCGGATGACCCTCGATGTCGTCGTGCGGAGCAACGGCGACGTGGTGCACCGGGACTGGGCCCTCAACGAGGCTGCTGTCCAGAAGGTGTCGGCGGAGCGCATGCTGGAGGTCGTGCTGGAGATCGACGGCAGGCCCGTCACCGCTTTCGGCTGCGACGGCATCGTCTGCGCCACTCCGACCGGCTCGACTGCGTACGCCTTCTCGGCGGGCGGCCCTGTGGTGTGGCCGGAGGTCGAGGCACTGCTGATGGTGCCGATCAGCGCGCACGCGCTGTTTGCCAAGCCGCTGGTCACCTCACCCGCATCTGTCCTGGCAGTGGAGGTCCAGCCGAACACCCCGCACGGCGTCCTCTGGTGCGACGGCCGCCGGGCGGTGCAACTGCCGCACGCCGCGCGGGTCGAGGTGCGCAGGGGCGAGGTCCCGGTGCGTCTGGCGCGGCTGCACCACGCGTCGTTCACGGACCGGCTGGTGGCGAAGTTCGCACTGCCGGTCTCGGGGTGGCGCGGCGCGCCGCACTAGGCGTATCCCGACGAACAGGGCTGAATTCGGTGAGACGCGACTGTCCCGGCCAAGCACATGAAACACGGCTGACCGGGCTGATCCGGCGAATCCGTCCGACTCGGGCGGCGGCGAGGCCGCTCCGTTCCCGGAGCGGTCCGGCCAACGACTGACCCGCGCACAAGTAACGAGCTGCGCCTTCCCCGGTCGGGTGGGGCCGCGTCGCACAGCACGGGCAAAACCTCGTATGGTCAGGTCCGTGTTGGAGGAGATGCGGATACGGTCGCTCGGGGTCATCGACGACGCTGTTGTCGAGCTTTCGCCCGGATTCACGGCGGTGACCGGAGAGACCGGCGCGGGCAAGACCATGGTCGTCACCAGTCTGGGACTGCTGCTCGGCGGGCGCGCCGATCCCGCCCTGGTGCGGATCGGCGCCAAGTCGGCGGTCGTCGAGGGGCGGGTCGCCCTGCCCGTCGGCACGCCCGCGGTCGTGCGGGCCGAGGAGGCCGGAGCCGAGCTGGACGAGGGCGCGCTGCTCATCAGCCGGACGATCTCCGCCGAAGGCCGCTCACGCGCCCACCTCGGCGGACGCTCGGTGCCGGTCGGGATGCTCATGGAGCTGGCCGATGAACTGGTCGCCGTGCACGGGCAGACCGACCAGCAGGGGCTGCTCAAGGCGGCCCGGCAGCGCCAGGCACTGGACCGGTACGCCGGTGACGCCGTGTCCGGACCGCACGCCAAGTACCTCGCCGCCTACCGGCGCCTCAAGGCCGTGTCCACCGAACTGGACGAACTGACCACACGCGCCCGTGAGCGTGCCCAGGAAGCGGATCTGCTGCGCTTCGGTCTCGACGAGATCGCCGGTGTCGAGCCGCGCGAGGGCGAGGACGTCGAACTGGCCGCCGAGGCCGAACGTCTCGGCCACGCCGAGGCACTCGCGTCTGCCGCCTCGGTGGCGCACGCGGCGCTCACAGGCAATCCGGAGGATCCCGAGTCCGTCGACGCCACCACTCTGGTCGCGGGGGCCGGACGGGCCCTGGACGCCGTACGGTCCCATGACCCGGCGCTCGCCGCGCTCGCCGACCGCATGGGCGAGATTTCTATCCTGCTCGCCGACGTGGCGGGCGAGCTCGCCGGGTACGCCGACAACCTGGACGCCGACCCGCTGAGGCTGACCGTGGTCGAGGAGCGGCGGGCCGCGCTCACCGGACTGACCCGCAAGTACGGTGCGGACATCGACGGTGTGCTGGCCTGGGCGGAGGAGAGCACCAGGCGGCTTGACGAGCTGGACGGCGACGACGACCGTATCGGCGAGCTCACGGCCGAGCGTGACGCGCTGCGCGCCGAACTGTCCGGTCTCGCCCAGGCGCTGACCGACGCGCGTACGGAGGCGGCGGCACGGTTCGCCGAGGCCGTCACTGCCGAGCTGACGCACCTGGCGATGCCACACGCGCGGGTGACGATCGACATCCGCCAGTCCGACGACCCGGACGGTATCGAGGTGGGTGGCCGGCCCGTGGCGTACACCTCTGCGGGCGCGGACGAGGTCGAACTGCTGCTCGCGCCGCACCCGGGAGCACAGCCGAGGCCGATCGCCAAGGGCGCCTCGGGTGGTGAACTGTCCCGGGTGATGCTGGCGGTGGAGGTCGTCTTCGCGGGTACCGACCCCGTGCCGACCTATCTCTTCGACGAGGTCGACGCGGGCGTGGGCGGCAAGGCCGCGGTCGAGATCGGTCGACGGCTGGCGAAGCTGGCCAGGACCGCACAGGTCGTGGTGGTCACGCACCTGCCGCAGGTGGCGGCCTTCGCGGACCGGCAGCTGCTGGTGGAGAAGACCGACGACGGCTCCGTGACCCGGTCCGGGGTCACGGTGTTGGAAGGCGAGGACCGGGTGCGCGAACTGTCGCGGATGCTGGCGGGCCAGGAGGACTCGGAGACGGCCCGAGCGCATGCGGAGGAGTTGCTGGCGGCTGCGCGTTCGGAAGCGTGAGGGCTCCCGGGCCCGGGCGGTTCGTGACGCGGCGGACACCCTGCCGTCAGTACCCGTACCACGCCTAGGGCGTGTTGCGAAAGTAGCTCCGTCCGCCCGCAGGGCGGGGCCTGCGGCGTCTGGTGCGTGCGATCGCAAGGCGGAGGATCATCCTCGTACTGGACGTACGTGGATGACTCCGACAACGCAGCGAGCGTGCGTGCCAGACGCCGCGGGTCAGGAGGGACTTTCGCCACACGCCCTAGGCTGGCGATCATGGGAACGCCGAGCAGAGTTGCCGCACTTGCCGTCGCCGTGTGCGGCACTCGTCTTGTATACCGCGCGCTTCGGACGCGTACCGGCGGGGACGCGCGCTGGGAGCGCACCAACTACGCCGGGCGCACGGTCGATCTGTGCGCCGGGCCCGCTGTGGCGGTGGGCGCCGCCGCAGGTGTGCTGGCGGCAGGCGCGCCGTCAGCAGCCGCCGCGGTGCTGGCTGCCGGCGCGTGCGGGGCCTACGACGATGTCGCGGGCGACGAGCGGCGCGGCTTCAGGGCTCATCTCACCTCTCTGAGGGAGGGGGAGATCACCAGCGGGGCTGTGAAGCTGCTCGGGATCGGGACCGCCGGTCTGCTCGCCGGGACGCGGATGAAGGAGCGTCCCTTCGACAAGGTGCTCGCGGGTGTGGTGATCGCGGGTACGGCGCATCTGGTGAACCTCGTGGACGTACGTCCCGGGCGCGCCGTACTCACTGTGCTCGCACTGGGCGCTCCGGGGCTCCTGCGGGGGCCGCTCGCCGCTGCCCCGATGGGGGCCGTGTCGGCCGTGGCGGGCGATGAGCTGGGCGAGAGCACGATGCTGGGCGACGCGGGAGCACACGCGCTCGGCGCGGCTGTCGGGGCCGCCATCGCCGCGGGCAGCGGCCGAGCCGGACTGGCCGTCCATGCGGCGGGACTGATCGCCGCCGCGGTGTACGGCGATCGGATCACCGAGCTCGCAAGCTCACCCATGTGAGTGAACCCGGTGAAGGAGTTGCCACGTCGGGCAGGGGATTGCCGCTCCGGCGGTGCCGGAACGTGCGTACGGGCTGGCATCCTTGGGGCGTGACACAGCTGCGTACGGTCCAGGTGCTGGGCGGCGGCAGCGCGGGCAGTAGCGCTCATGTCAGATCACTGGCCGGCGGGCTGGTGGCTCGGGGAGTGCGGGTGACCGTCTGCGCCCCCGCCTCACTGGAGCACGACTACGACTTCCTCGGCACGGGTGCGCACTTCGTGCCGGTGCCGCCGCGTAGCGACCCCGCCTCGGTCGGAGCGCTCAGAGCCGTGTGCGCGAGTGCCGACGTGGTGCACGCGCACGGAGTGAACGCCGCCCTGCGAGCCGGGCTCGCCATCGGCCGACAGCGCCGAGTGCCGCTCGTCGTCACCTGGCACACCCGCTCGCTCGCCGACGGTGCCAAGGGCCGGATGCTGCGGCTGATGGAGCGCAGGGCGGTGCGGTCGGCAGCGGTCGTGCTGGCCACTTCGTCCGAGCTGGTCGACCGGGCGCGGGAGCGGGGTGCCCGCGACGCCCGGCTCTCCCCGGTGACCGCGCCGGGGCACACGGCTTTGGACGACCGGGCCGAGCACAAGGCACGGGCGGATCTGGGCGCCGTCGACCGCCCGTTGCTCGTGGCGGTGGGCAGGCTGGAGCCCGGCCGCGGGTACGACATGCTGTTGGACGCGGCCCGGGACTGGCGCGGGCTCGACCCGCTGCCGCTGGTCGTGATCGCGGGCGAGGGCCGCGAACGCGCCTCGCTGCAAAGCCGGATCGAGGCCGAAACGCTCCCGGTCCGGCTCATCGGCCGCCGCGACGACATCACCGACCTGCTCGCGGCCGCCGATATCGCGCTGCTCCCCAGCAGCTGGGAGGCGCGCTCCCTGCTCGCTCAGGAAGCCCTACGCCTGGGTGTACCACTTGTTGCCACCCGCGTCGGCGGGGTTCCCGAGCTCGTCGGCGACGCGGCGGCGCTGGTGCCCTACGGCGACCCGGGAGCCCTTTCCACGGCCGTCACCGCCCTGCTGGCCGACCCTTCCGCCCGATACCGGCTGGCGGCGGCGGGGCGCGCGCAGGCGGCCACCTGGCCGACGGAAGACGAGACCATCGCGCAGATCCTCAGCGTCTATGACGAGTTCGCCGCACCGCGTCGTGCGGCGGCATCGTCCTGATGGCCGGGCTCGCGCGATGAGCTCCCGCCGAGCCGTGGTGCCCTGTTGCGCGCGGGCGTGTGTGTCGCCGACGCATACCCTGCCCGGGGGCGGCGGATGCCGACGCGGCGTCTCAGGGCAGATGGCGGCGCGCCCGTAGTGCGAGGGACAGGGCCAGCACGGTCTGCGGGTCGTCCAGATCCGTGCCCAGCAACTCCTCGATCCTGGCCAGCCGGTTGTACAGCGTCTGACGGTTCAGGTGCAGTTCGCGTGCCGTCTCCGCCTTGCGGCCGGTGTGCGCCAGATATGTCTCCAGCGTGGGCAGCAGCGGCGGGCGTGAGGCTCGGTCGTGTTCCCGCAGCGGGCCGATCGCCCGGTCGACGAACGCCGCCAGGTCCGGGTGGTCCCGCAGCCGCCACAGCAGCAGGTCGATGTCGAGGCGGCGCGCGTCGTACCAGGGGCGGTCGGGGAGGCCGAGTGCCGCCGCCGCGGTCTCGGCCGCATGGCGCAGCCCGGCGGAGGCTGCGCCCCAGCCCCCGGCGACGCCGACGACCACCACCGGCGGATGGGCCCCGGCCCGCTCCGGCCGTTCCATGCCCGCCCGTTTCAGACCGGCGCGCAGTGCCGCCGACACCCGGTCGGCTACGGCCGCGCGTTCCGACTCCGTGCGCAGACCGACGAGCAGGGGAACACGGCCCTCGACGGGCCTTACCCCGAGCAGCGCCGGGACGCCCACGGACGACAGCCCCTCCAGCACCGCGCGGGCCAGGACCGACCAGTTGCCCGAGGGGGACAGCTCGGGGGCAAGCCGCATCACCACCGGCAGCAGGGGGCCGTCGGCGCACTTGAAGCCCAGCACCCGGGCCTGCTCCGGTGCGTCGTCCGGGGAGATGCGCCCCTCGGCGAGATCGGTGAGGAAGTCACCACGGCCGCGCGCCGCCAACTCCTCCTCCTGGCGTGCCTGCATCAGGACCACGGCGAGTACCCCGGCCGCCCGTTCCAGCGCCATCAGGTGCACCGGCAGCAGCGGGGTGGTGACAGCCGGCGCGACGAGCCGGGCGCGCACCGCCCCGGCGCCGGGGCCGCCGCCCGGCACATCCACCACGGCGGTGCCGGCGGGCGGTCCTGACTCCCGGGCGGCACGCTGGCCGCGCAGACCCTCCCATACCTGGAGCGGGTCGGCGGCGGACGGCCCTGAGCCGCTCTCAGCGGCGTACAACAGCTGTCCGTCCGAGGTCTCCAGGAACACCGGGTTGGCGGTGAAGTCCGCGAGGATCCTGAGCACCTGGGGGATTCCGCCGCCGCCGAGCAACGCCTGGGTGCACCGCCGGTGCACCTCGTCGGCCCGCTGGAGCAGGGCGTAGTGCAGATTGACGATCTCGGTGTGGACCTCCTCCGTCACCGAGACGAACGCCACCTCGCGATGCAGCTGGATCAGGGGCAGCCCGGCCGCGGACGCCGCGTCGACGACCGCGACGGGCAGCCGGGGGAAGCGCGAGCCCAGTTCCACCACCAGCGCCGCGACCCCGCGGTCGGCGAGCCGCCGTACGAAGGCGCGCTGCTCAGCGGGGCGGGAACCCAGGCCGAGGCCCGTCGTCAGCAGCAGTTCCCCGCCCTTGAGCAGCGAGGCGATGTTCGGCACCTCACCGGCGTGAACCCAGCGAACGGTCTGACTCAGCCGGTCGGCACCGGCCACCACTTCGGGAAGTCCGCTGCGGAGCGCGGGCAGCTCGAGCGCCCGCTGCACGGTGATACCGCCCTGTGTTTCCATTGCGGGGACGCTACCTGGGCGAAAGTTTGCCGGACAACTGCCGTGCCGGGCCGTGGGTCAGCCCGGTTTCACGTTGTGGTTCAGGTGGAACACGTTGTCGGGGTCGTACTGCTTCTTGACCGCGGCGAGCCGCCGGTAGTTCGCGGCGCCGACACCGGCCACCACCCGCTCCGGGCCTTCCAGGCCGATGAAGTTGAGGTACGTCATGCCGAGCGACCAGGGTTCGACGGCGGACCGGACATCACGTACCCACTGCTTGCCCCGCTCGTCGTCGGCGGCTTCGCTCCAGATCCCGAACGGATGCACGGCCCACTGGGCGGACCGCCACGGCAGCGGGTAGTCGGAGTCGTCGCGGGCGAGCGCCCCGCCCATCGGGAACAGGATGTGCTGGGAGTTCGATGGCACGATCATCGACTCGGCACGGGCGCAGAAGGCGTCGACGGCTTCGGCCGGCAAGGCGTCGAGGTACTCAGCCGACCAGTAGTTGCGCAGTCCAGGCGGGTCGTCGATCATGCACTGGAGCTCGGCGTACGGAAGCTCCGTGATGAGCTCCGCCTCATGCCCGAGGCCCAGCAGCGGACCCGCCGCCCCGCGCAACTCGGCTTCCTTGCCCGCGTAGGTGAGCAGCACCAGCGCGACGGCCCGGTCCACCAGGTGCTCGGGCATGAAGTCCTCGGGCGGCCCGGTGAGGTAGATGAAGCCGCCGCCCAGTTCGTCGGGGGCGCCCGTCAGCACATCGCGGTAGACCGGGAGGATCTCCGCCCCGCGGGCGGCGGGGAAGAACAGCATCGCGACGGATGCGGCCGGCATCGGGTGCAGCCTCAGGGTCAGCGAGGTGGCGACCCCGAAGTTGCCACCGCCGCCGTGCAGCGCCCAGAACAGCTCCGGGTATGCCTCGGCGTCGACATGGATCTCGGTGCCTTCGGCGGTCACCAGGTCCGCGGCGACCAGATTGTCGCAGGCCAGCCCGAACTTGCGCTCAAGCCAGCCGGATCCGCCGCCGAGGGTGAAGCCGCCCACGCCGGTGGTGGAAACCCGGCCTCCGGTGGTGGCGAGGCCGAACGGTTCGGTGGCCCGGTCCAGATGGCTCATGGTGGCTCCGCCGCCGACCCGGGCCGTGCGGCTCTCCGGGTCCACCGTGACGGCATGCATCCGGCGTAGGTCGACCACCAGACCGCCGTCGGTGGTCCCGAGGCCTGCGACGCTGTGGCCGCCGCCGCGTACGGCGATCTCCAGATCGTGCTCCCGGCCGAAGCGTATCGCCGCCGCCACGTCGGCGGGGGACTCACACTGGACGATCACCCCCGGACGCCGGTCGATCATCGCGTTGAACAGTGTGCGGGCCTCGTCATAGGCCGACTCGCCCGGAGCGATCACCTCGCCCGACACGGTCTGACGCAGCTCGTCCAGAGTGGCGACAGCTGCGGGATGGGGCGCTGTCATGATGTCCCCTTCCGGGGCGCGGACAGGACCTTCTCATCGTAGGTATGAGCGGTCCTGCCCCGCACATCAAGCCCAGCGCCCATCAAGCGCAGCGCCCATCCCGGCCTGCTCGCGGGCCGACCAACCGGCGCCGTCGCCGTCAGCCCCCGTACGCGCCGGAGGCGGTCAGCCGTAGCGCCGTGTCGATCAACGGGACATGGCTGAAGGCCTGCGGGAAGTTGCCCACCTGGCGCTGGAGCCGCGGATCCCACTCCTCGGCGAGCAGCCCGAGGTCGTTGCGCAGCGACAGCAGCTTCTCGAAGAGCCTGCGGGCCTCGTCCACCCGGCCGATCATCGCCAGGTCGTCGGCCAGCCAGAACGAGCAGGCGAGAAAGGCGCCCTCGTCGCCTTCGAGCCCATCGACTCCGGCCTCGTCGCCTGCCGTCGGATAGCGCAGCACGAAACCGTCCGGAGTGGAGAGCTCACGCTGGATCGCCTCGATCGTGCCGATGACGCGCTTGTCGTCCGGTGGCAGAAAGCCCATCTGCGGGATCAGCAGCAGCGAGGCGTCGAGCTCCTTGGAGCCGTAGGACTGCGTGAAGGTGTTCCGCTCCTTGTCGTAGCCCTTCTCGCAGACATCGCGGTGGATCTCGTCGCGCAGCTCACGCCAGCGCTCCAGCGGCCCGTCCGCGTCCCCCGACTCGATCAGCTTGATCGTGCGGTCCACGGCCACCCACGCCATCACCTTGGAGTGCACGAAGTGGCGGCGCGGCCCGCGGACCTCCCAGATGCCCTCGTCGGGCTGGTCCCAGTGGTCCTCCAGGTACTGGATCAGCTTCAGCTGGAGCACGGAGGCGTAGTCGTTGCGGGACAGACCGGTCATATGCGCCAGATGCAGCGCCTCGGTGACCTCGCCGTAGACGTCCAGCTGGAGCTGGTTCGCGGCGCCGTTGCCCACCCGGACCGGGACGGAGCCCTCGTAACCGGGCAGCCAGTCCAGTTCCGCCTCGCCCAGTTCGCGTTCACCCGCGATCCCGTACATGATCTGGAGGTTCTCCGGGTCGCCCGCGACCGCCCGCAGCAGCCACTCGCGCCAGGCCCGGGCCTCTTCCCGGTAGCCGGTGCGCAGCAGCGACGACAGGGTGATCGCCGCGTCCCGCAGCCAGGTGTAGCGGTAGTCCCAGTTCCGTACCCCGCCGATCTCCTCCGGCAGGGAGGTGGTGGGCGCGGCGACGATGCCGCCGGTGGGGGCGTAGGTCAGGGCCTTCAGGGTGATCAGCGAGCGGACGACGGACTCCCGGTAGGGGCCGTGGTACGTGCAGTGGTCGACCCACTCGCGCCAGAAGTCCTCGGTGGCGTCCAGCGAGCCCTCGGGGTCGGGAAGCGCCGGTGGCTCGCGGTGCGAGGGCTGCCAGCTGATGGTGAAGGCGATCCGGTCACCGGGGGAGACGGTGAAGTCCGAGTACGTCGTCAGGTCCTTGCCGTAGGTCTCCGCCGGCGTGTCCAGCCAGACCGAGTCGGGACCCGCGACGGCGACCGTACGGTTGTCGACCTTGTGCACCCAGGGCACGACCCGACCGTAGCTGAACCGCATCCGCAGGGACGAGCGCATCGGGACACGGCCGCTGACACCCTCGACGATCCGGATCAGTTGGGGCGCACCGTCACGCGGCGGCATGAAATCCGTCACACGGACCGTGCCGCGTGGGGTGTCCCACTCCGATTCCAGGATCAGCGAGTCGCCCCGGTATCTCCGGCGGTCGGCCGCGGGGGGCTCGGTTTCGCCCGGATACGCGGGCCCGAGGCGCCAGAAGCCGTGCTCCTCGGTGCCGAGGAGCCCGGCGAAGACGGCATGCGAGTCGAAACGGGGCAGGCACAGCCAGTCGACCGTGCCGTCCCGGCAGACCAGGGCAGCGGTCTGCATGTCCCCGATGAGTGCGTAATCCTCGATGCGCCCGGCCAATGGATCTCCAGTCGAACGGCCACGTCCGCCTTGCGTGGCTCTGTGCTCTTGCTGCTGGTAGCTGGTGTCAGCTGCGGTCAAGGGTGTCAATCGGTCAATCGGTCATTGACGAGCTCTTGTTCCGGGAGAAGGGCGGAGGTGGTGCCAATCGCCGGCTTGCTCGGGAGCGACATTCCGAATCAAGTGTCCGAGCAGAATACGACGCGGCCCCCTGATCCGCGCGAAGCTCCCGGCAATCCGGTGCCGCCGAACGAGTGAGCGGTGGGTGAACCCGGAGAGGCCCGTGAGAGCCATCATGCCCCGTGTGGCCGGAAGCAGTCTCCCTGTGGCGCTGATACCCTGGTAGCCCGTGGACCGGTGGGCTCCTCGCATGAACGGCGGCCCCCGAACCGCAGCGACGGCACCCCTGGAAATCTCCGGATCTCCGCAGCGGGATCGCCGGTACGCACGACAACTCGCGACCACGGGAGCCCCCTCTTGGCCATGCCGGCTCGATCCTCGAACACGACGACCAAGCACATTTTCGTCACCGGGGGTGTCGCCTCCTCCCTCGGCAAGGGCTTGACGGCCTCCAGCCTGGGCGCGCTGCTGAAAGCCCGTGGCCTGCGGGTCACGATGCAAAAGCTCGACCCGTATCTGAACGTCGACCCGGGCACGATGAACCCGTTCCAGCACGGTGAGGTGTTCGTCACCAACGACGGCGCCGAGACCGACCTGGACATCGGCCACTATGAGCGCTTCCTCGACGTCGACCTGGACGGTTCCGCGAACGTCACCACCGGCCAGGTGTACTCGCAGGTGATCGCCAAGGAGCGGCGCGGCGAGTACCTGGGCGACACGGTGCAGGTCATCCCGCACATCACCAACGAGATCAAGCACCGTATCCGCCGGATGGCCACGGACGACGTGGATGTCGTGATCACCGAGGTCGGCGGCACGGTCGGTGACATCGAGTCGCTGCCGTTCCTGGAGACGGTCCGGCAGGTCCGCCACGAGGTCGGCCGGGACAACGTCTTTGTGGTGCACATCTCGCTGCTGCCCTACATCGGCCCGTCGGGGGAACTGAAGACCAAGCCGACCCAGCACTCGGTGGCCGCGCTGCGGAACATCGGTATCCAGCCGGACGCGATCGTGCTGCGCGCCGACCGGGACGTGCCGACCGCGATCAAGCGCAAGATCTCGCTGATGTGCGACGTGGACGAGGCCGCCGTGGTCGCGGCGATCGACGCCAAGTCGATCTACGACATCCCCAAGGTGCTGCACACCGAGGGCCTGGACGCCTATGTGGTGCGCAAGCTGGACCTGCCGTTCCGCGACGTCGACTGGACGACCTGGGACGACCTGCTGGACCGCGTGCACAATCCGGACCACGAGATCAGTGTGGCCCTGGTCGGCAAGTACATCGATCTGCCGGACGCCTACCTGTCCGTGACCGAGGCGCTGCGGGCCGGTGGTTTCGCCAACCGCGCCCGGGTCAAGGTCAAGTGGGTCGCATCGGACGACTGCAAGACGCAGGCGGGCGCCGCCAAGCAGCTCGGTGACGTGGACGCGATCTGCATTCCCGGTGGTTTCGGCGACCGCGGGGTCAGCGGCAAGGTCGGCGCGATCCGGTACGCGCGTGAGAACAGGATCCCGCTGCTCGGGCTGTGCCTGGGCTTGCAGTGCATCGTGATCGAGGCCGCGCGCAACCTGGCCGGGATCCCCGAGGCCAACTCCACGGAGTTCGACGCCACCACCGCCCACCCCGTCGTCTCCACGATGGAGGAGCAGCTCGCCTATGTGGAGGGCGCGGGCGACCTCGGCGGCACCATGCGGCTCGGGCTCTACCCGGCCAAGCTCGCCGACGGCTCGATCGTACGCGAGGTCTACGACGGCCAGCCGTACGTGGAGGAGCGCCACCGTCACCGGTACGAGGTCAACAACGCCTACCGCGCGGAGCTGGAGAAGAAGGCGGGCATCGTCTTCTCGGGTACCTCCCCGGACAACAAGCTCGTCGAGTACGTCGAATACCCCCGGGAGGTGCACCCCTACCTGGTCGCCACCCAGGCCCACCCGGAGCTCCGCTCCCGCCCCACCCGCCCCCACCCGCTGTTCGCCGGACTGGTCAAGGCCGCCGTACGACGCCGGGAAGAGGCCGCCAAGGGTACGGCGGGCAAGTAGCTGAGAGCCGGCAGCGGCGGAAGAACTAACGTGGACCGGGGTGCGGGCCGGAACAGGCCCCGTACCCCGGTTCCGGTGTGTGGAGAGGACGGCATATGACCACGACCATCAAGGACACCCCTGAGGAGTGGCGGGTCACGGCGACCGCGGTCCCGTTCAAGGGCAACAAGACAAGCGTTCGGACCGACGACGTGGTCATGCCCGACGGTTCGGTCGCGCGCCGCGACTACCAGGTCCACCCCGGCTCCGTGGCGGCGCTCGCCCTGGACGAGTCGGGCAGGGTCCTGGTGCTGCGCCAGTACCGGCACCCCGTGCGGCAGAAGCTGTGGGAGATCCCGGCCGGCCTGCTCGATGTGCCGGGGGAGAACCCGCTGACCGCGGCACAGCGCGAGCTGTACGAGGAGGCGCACGTCAAGGCCGCCGACTGGCGGGTGCTGGTCGACGTGTACACCACGCCGGGCGGCTGCGACGAGGCGGTACGGGTCTTCCTCGCCCGCGACCTCTCCGAGGCCGAGGGCGAACGCTTCCGGGTCTCCCACGAGGAGGCCGACATGGAGCTGGCCCGGGTGCCGCTCGAGGAACTCGTGCGCGGGGTACTCGCTGGGGAGCTGCACAACAACTGCCTGGCCGTGGGCGTGCTCTCGCTCGCCGCCGCGCTGGCGGGCGACGGGGTGGACGCGCTGCGTCCCGCCGAGGCGCCGTGGCCCGCGCGGCCGTTCGAGGCCTAAGGGCTTGCAGGAAAGCAACGCCTTGATTCCCTGCAAGCCCTTAGAGTGACTTCCGGCGGGGGCGCCCGGTGGGACGATCGGCTGATCCGATCGAGGGAACCGGGCGCACGCGCCGCAGCGCTCCCCGAAGTCCGGCAGACGGCTGATCTACGCTCGGAGCGCCCATCCGGGGAACCTCCGGTGGGTTCGGCTCGTTCAGCGGCGGACTGGAGCGTGGCCCATGAGGGAGCAGGCGTGGAAGTGAACGGTCCTTCGCCGGAAGGCCCTTCGCCCGGGAGCTCGGCGTCATCGGAACAGGAGCCGGTGGCGGAGTCGGCAGCGAGCGGGACCGGAGGCGGTGCCAGAGGGCAATTCATCGGACGCCAGCGTGAGTTGAAGTCGCTGAGGGCCGATATCGAACGGGCCGGTCTGGACACCCTATCGGGACGCAAGGCGCCACGTGCCAGGGTGCTGCTGGTCGCCGGGCGCCCCGGCTCGGGACGCAGCACCCTCGCCGACGAGCTGGTCAGGCAACTGGCCGGCGACTACCCCGGCGGAGTGCTGAGGGCCCGCCTCGCGGAGCCTGCGGGAGACGCCGTGCCCACCGAGCGCACCGTACGCGACCTGCTGGGCGAACTCGGGGTCACCCCGCGTCCCGGAGCGGACGAGGACGAGCTCACCGGGCTGGTCCGGGACGCGCTCGCGGAGCGGCGCTGCCTGCTGCTGCTGGACGACGCCCGCGACGCCGGGCAGGTCGATCCGCTCATCCCCGACGACCCCGACTGCCTGGTCGTCGCCGTCGCCCAGGGCCCGCTCACCGGGATCGCGGACGTACGGCCCTGCACCGTCGGCGGCATGGACCCGAAGTCGGCGATCGAGCTGCTGGGCCGCTTCACCGGCGAGGTGCGGATCACCGTGGACCCGCAGGCGGCTGAGTCCCTGGTCGAGCAGTGCGGTGGCCAGCCTGCGGCGATGGTGCTGGCCGGCGGCTGGCTGGCCGCCAGGCCCAATGCCTCGGTTGCCGATGCGGCCAAGAGGCTGCGCGGGCTGCCGGACGATCCCGAACAGCCCGTCGGTGCCAGGCCGGTGGCCAAGGCGTTCCGGCTGGTCCATGAATCGCTGCCGGCGTCGGCTGCGCGGATGCTGCGGCTGCTGACACTCGCACCGACCGGGCTCGTGGACCCGAACACGGCCTCCGCACTGGCCGGCTGCTCGTTCGCGGACGCGGGTCTCGCGCTGGCGGACTTCGCCTCGCTGGGGCTGCTGCGGGTGGTGCGGGACGGTACGCCGGAGGAGGAGGGGCCCCGCGGAGGCAACGGGCCGGACGACGAACTGTACGAGGTGCCCGGCTGCCTCGTCCCGCTGCTGCGCGAGGCGATGAACGCGTGCGATCGGCCCGCCGAGATCGAGCTCGCCCGCGCCCGGATGCTGGAGCGGACCGTACGGCTGCTGCACGCCTGCCGTGCCAGCACCGAACCCGAAGGCTCCGAGGCCCGCCGCAGACTCGCCGGTCTGCCGCGCACCCTGCGCTTCAGCGAGCCGGAAGTGGCGGAGTCCTGGCTGGCGGCCCGCCGCCACGCGCTGTCAGGCGCCGCGCGGCTCGCCGTCGCGGACGGGGATCTGGACACCCTGGCCAGACGGCTGATCGCGGCCCTGGTCAGAGCGCTGGTAGCCCACTGGGGGACGGAGGGCGCCGCGCCCGAGCTCTACGAGCTCCATCTGCTCGTCCTGGAGATGGCCGAACGCCGTGGGCTCCATCGCGAGCAGGCCGCCGCGCTGCTGAACCTCGCCGACCTCGACGCGGGGATGGGGCGCAAGGACGCAGCTCTGGCCCGCTACCGGTCCGCCCTGGAGGCCGGGCGACGGGCGAACGACCCCTATGCCATGGGCAGGGCGATGGAATCCGTGGCAGGCGCCTACCAGGAGCTGGGGGACTGGGAGCGGGCCGCCGACTGGTACGGACGCGCGCTCTCGCAGCGGCTGGCGAGGGGGGAGCTCGCCGACGGGACCAGGCTGTACGGACGCCTCGGCGCCGTGCACACCTACGCGGGGCGCTACGGGGACGCACTGCGCGGTTGGCGGGCGGCGGCGGCCGGATACCGACGGCTCGGTGATCTTTCCGGTCATGCACGGGCGTTGAGCGAGGTGGCACGGGTCCAGGAGTACGCGGGCAGACCCCGGGAGGCGCTGCGCACCTGCGAGGAGGCCGTGGCCTGCGCGCGTCAGGCAGGGAACGTGCGGTTGCAGGCGGCCCTCCAGCTCAGACTGGCCGACACGTTCGATCGACTAGGCGATCCCGCCGCGGCCAGGCTGCATCGCTCTACCGCGGAGCAGCTCCTGGAAACGGAGGTCGCTGGCCTGCGAAATCCGTAGTGGTCTGGTCAGAAGATTTTGCATTGCAAGGCTAGACAGCGAGAACTCCTTCATTAGACTGGCTCTGCCGGGCGTCGCTCCGGTCTCTCTCGGTGCGCCGTGCGTATCCGGGTAACTATGGAATTGCACGACATATCTCCCTGAGATTCCCCTGAGCCAAGGACCGTGATCGACGTGAAGGTCGGCATCCCCCGCGAGGTCAAGAACAACGAGTTCCGGGTGGCCATCACCCCCGCCGGAGTGCACGAGCTCGTCCGCAACGGCCATCAGGTCGTCATCGAGGTGAACGCCGGTCTGGGCTCCTCGATCACGAACGAGGAGTTCGTCGCGGCAGGCGCGCAGATCCTGCCCACCGCCGACGAGGTCTGGGCCGTCGCCGACATGGTGCTGAAAGTCAAGGAGCCCATCGCGGAGGAGTACCACCGCCTCCGCAAGGGCCAGATCCTCTTCACCTACCTGCACCTGGCCGCCTCCAAGGAGTGCACGGACGCACTCGTCGAGTCCGGCACCACCGCGATCGCCTACGAGACGGTCGAGCTGCCCAACCGCGCCCTGCCGCTGCTCGCCCCGATGTCCGAGGTGGCGGGCCGGCTCGCCCCGCAGGTCGGCGCCTACCACCTGATGCGCCCGGTGGGCGGCCGCGGTGTGCTGCCGGGTGGGGTCCCGGGTGTCACTCCCGCCAAGGTCGTGGTCATCGGTGGCGGGGTCTCCGGCTGGAACGCCACGCAGATCGCCGTCGGCATGGGCTTCGACGTGACCCTGCTGGACCGCGACATCAACAAGCTGCGCGAGGCCGACCGGATCTTCGGTACCAAGGTCAAGGCCGTCATGTCCAATTCCTACGAGCTGGAGAAGGCCGTCCTCGACGCCGACCTCGTCATCGGTGCGGTGCTCATCCCCGGCGCCAAGGCGCCGAAGCTGGTCACCAACGAGCTGGTCTCCCGTATGAAGCCGGGAAGTGTCCTTGTCGACATCGCGATCGACCAGGGCGGCTGCTTCGAGGACTCCCGTGCGACCACCCACGCCGAGCCGACCTTCATGGTCCACAGCTCGGTCTTCTACTGCGTCGCCAACATGCCTGGCGCTGTGCCCAGCACATCGACCAACGCGCTCACCAACGCCACACTCCCGTACGTGGTGTCGCTCGCGAACAACGGCTGGGTCGAGGCGCTGCGCCGCGACCCCGCGCTGGCCAAGGGGCTCAACGTCCATGAGGGCCAGGTTGTTTACAGGGAAGTCGCCCAGGCGCACGGCCTCGAGTCGGTGGAGCTCGGCACCCTCCTCGGCTGATCAGGAGCTGGTCAGGGGCCGAGCCTCGGTCGACCCCGAGAGTGCCAAGCAGGCGACAAGAGCGACCAATACGTCAATACGGGTCGTCAACATCACACATCCGGCCGGACCTTGATGAAAAGGGTTCGGCCGGATGTGTGTCCGGACACGCCGCGATGACGCCCAACTCGCCTCGAACGCAACGCTCCAGCGGTTTCGCACAGCTGTGAGAAGTGGTGGGACGGGTGCCGTGCACCCTTGACATGGAGGGGTTCGGATGCCGACACATCGGGCCGGGTCCGGTGGATTGTGTTGCTGCGGAGCGGTGACACGCCATAGAGTCGCCAACCGTCGGCATGGTGCCACGCTGACCTATCGATAAAGTTTCCTGGTCACGTCCAAGGAGGTAAGACGACTTGTGAATGAGTCGACATTTTCTCCCGGGGGTGGTCACGCGGGAATCCACCCACCGCGCCAGGCGGGCGCGGGGACGCCCCCGGCCCTGGACCAGGGTGCTGCGTCCGGGCACGAAGCTGTCGGCTCCGTCGCTGTCCGTACCTTCGCGACCGACCAGCACACGACGACGACAGCCCACACGATGAAGATGATGGACGGCCAACACGTGAACGCCACGGCCGGCAACGAGAGTGGCCGAGAGTCCACCCACTTCGCCGACTACGACGAGGTGCCCGAGGGGCACTTCTACGACCCAGACGCCGAATACGAGCCCGACCCCGAGTACGCGGCCACGCTCGCGCCCGACGCGGCCCGCCAGCGCCGTGAGCGGATCGGCCCCACCGGGCGGCCGCTGCCCTACTTCCCGATCCCGGGCCCGCTGACGGACCACGGCCCCGCGAAGATCATCGCGATGTGCAACCAGAAGGGCGGCGTCGGCAAGACGACGTCGACCATCAACCTGGGCGCGGCACTTGCGGAGTACGGACGGCGTGTCCTGCTCGTCGACTTCGACCCGCAGGGAGCCCTGTCGGTCGGTCTCGGCGTGAACCCGATGGAGCTCGACCTCACGGTCTACAACCTGCTCATGGAGCGGGGGATGGCCGCCGACGAGGTGCTGCTCAAGACAGCGGTGCCCAACATGGACCTGCTGCCGAGCAACATCGACCTCTCCGCCGCCGAAGTGCAGTTGGTGAGCGAGGTGGCCCGCGAGTCGACGCTCCAGCGCGCCCTGAAGCCGCTGCTGCAGGACTACGACTACATCGTCATCGACTGCCAGCCCTCGCTCGGCCTGCTCACGGTCAACGCCCTGACGGCAGCTCACAAGGTGATCGTGCCGCTGGAATGCGAGTTCTTCGCGCTTCGCGGTGTCGCGCTGCTGACGGAGACCATCGAGAAGGTGCAGGAGCGGCTCAACCCCGAGCTGGAGCTCGACGGTATCCTCGCCACGATGTACGACTCGCGCACGGTCCACAGTCGTGAGGTGCTGGCGCGTGTCGTCGAGGCATTTGACGACCACGTCTACCACACGGTCATCGGGCGCACGGTGCGGTTCCCGGAGACCACGGTCGCCGGCGAACCCATCACCACCTACGCCAGCAACTCGGTCGGTGCCGCCGCCTATCGCCAGCTCGCCAGGGAGGTGCTCGCCCGGTGTCACGCCGAGTGAGTCTGCCCGGAGCCGATGAGCTGTTCCGTACGACCGGGGGCACGGGGCTTCAGCCGTCGTCCCCGAGGCGGGGGGCGAGCGCGGCCAACGGGGAGACGCGGGTGCCGGCACCCGCGTCCTCGGCGGACGGGCCGTCGGCCTCCGGCGCTCCCGTCCCGACCGGCGCGGCCTCCGCGGCGGGAGAGGAGCACTCCCCGGCGGCGGAGGAGGCCGAGACGGCTGTACCGCGCAGCCGGGGAGCAGGCGCGGACGGCGACATCGCGCCGTCGGCGCAGCCGGGCCAGGCGGCCCAGTCGGTCTCCGCGGCCCAGGGCAAGGCGCGCCCCGCAGCCGCTGCCGCCCCCGCCACGGGGGCGGCGCCCAGGCGCCGTGGGCGCACCGCCAACCGGCGTCCCAGCGGCCGTGAGCGCCACGACGAGAAGATCACCGTCTATGTCTCGGCCGAAGAGCTGATGGACCTGGAGCACGCGCGTCTGGTCCTGCGCGGGGAGCACGGGCTCGCCGTCGACCGCGGCCGCATCGTGCGCGAGGCGGTCGCCGTCGTACTGGCGGACCTGGAGTCCCGAGGCGACGCGAGCATCCTCGTGCGGCGGCTACGCGGTCGCTGACGGGGTAGCCTGCGCGCGCCCGCATCTTTTCCGCACCCTGGACACCCTGGACGCCTGAACCACCATGGCCCCATCCGACGAACCCGCCGCCCCCGCTCCGCACACCCCGCGCCGTGTGCTGGGCCGCGGCCCGGGTGCGTCCGGGGCGGTGCGACCGGTGGCACCGCCGGAGGAAGAGCAGCCGGAGCCGCGCCCGGCACGGTCGCCGGAGCCGGATGAGCCCGCCGCGGCGGCGGTGTCGCAGGGTAGGGCCCTGGTGGGTGAGGCTCCGGGGGTGACAGTGGACAGCTCAGGCGCCGGCGCCGTGGCAGCCGTTTCCGGTGATGGGCGGCAAGCTGCCGCGCAGGACGAAACCGGGCAGGCCGGGGCTGTGGCCGATGAGTCCGGGACCGAGGCCGGTGGGGCCGATGAGCAGCGGGCCGAGGCGGCTGACGACGGACGCTTCACCGTGCGCCTCGCCAATTTCGAAGGCCCCTTCGATCTGCTCCTCCAGCTGATCTCCAAGCACAAGCTGGATGTGACCGAGGTCGCCCTGTCCAAGGTCACCGACGAGTTCATGGCCCATATCCGAGCCATGGGACCGGACTGGGACCTCGACCAGACCACCGAGTTCCTCGTGGTCGCCGCGACCCTGCTCGATCTGAAGGCGGCCCGGCTGCTGCCCGCGGCCGAGGTCGAGGACGAGGCCGACCTGGCCCTGCTGGAGGCCCGCGACCTGCTGTTCGCACGGCTGCTGCAGTACCGCGCCTACAAGCAGATCGCGGAGATCTTCCACGAGCGGCTGGAGGAGGAGGGCAGACGCCATCCCCGGACGGTGGGCCTTGAGGACCATCATGCCGAACTACTCCCCGACGTCGTGATCAGCATCGGCGCGGAAGGCTTCGCCAAGCTGGCCGTCAAGGCGATGCAGCCCAAGCCGAAGCCCCAGATCTACGTGGACCACGTCCACGCGCCGCTGGTGAGCGTGCGGGAGCAGGGCGAGCTGGTGGTGGCCATGCTGAGGGAGCGCGGAAAGGCCACGTTCCGCGAGCTGACGGACGGTGTCGAGGACACCCTCACCGTGGTCGCCCGCTTCCTCGCGCTGCTGGAGCTCTATCGTGACAAGGCCGTCGTCCTGGACCAGGGGGACGCCCTGGGGGAGCTCATCGTCACCTGGGCGGGTGGTGACTCCGCCGCACATGTCACCGACGAGTTCGACCGCGATCCCGAGATCGTGGGGGAGAGGGCGTGAGCGACGTGGACCCGAGCGCAGGCACGTACCCGGACACCGGCACGGACTCCGGCATGGACATGGGCCGGGACACCGGCGCGGGACCGAAGGCGGATCCGGCTCCGGACGCCGATGGCCCCGAGCCGCCTCTGAAGCCCGCCCTGGAGGCGGTCCTGATGGTGGTCGACGAGCCGGCCACCGAGGAACACCTGGCCAAAGTGCTGGAACGCTCCCGCAGGGAGGTCGCGGACGCCCTGCGGGAGCTCGCCGACGAGTACACCGTCCAGGGGCGGGGCTTCGAGCTGCGGCTGGTGGCGGGCGGCTGGCGCTACTACACCCGGCCGGAGCACGCCGCCGCGGTCGAGCGCTTCGTGCTCGACGGGCAGCAGGCGCGGCTGACCCAGGCCGCGCTGGAGACCCTCGCGGTGGTCGCCTACCGCCAGCCGGTGAGTCGGTCCCGTGTCTCGGCGGTGCGCGGAGTGAACTGCGACGGTGTGATGCGCACCCTGCTTCAGCGCGGTCTGGTGGAGGAGGCGGGCGCGGAACCCGAAACAGGTGCGATCCTGTACAGGACGACGAACCACTTCCTGGAGCGGATGGGCCTGCGCGGCCTGGACGAGCTCCCCGAGCTCGCGCCGTTCCTCCCGGAGGCGGAGGCGATCGAGGCCGACACCCTGGAAGGGGTTCCGTCGTTCGATCCGGATGCTCCGGACGCAGACGATGACGACACGACGACGACGGAACTTTGATGCGAAGCAGCGGCAGGAACAGCAGCGGACGCGGTGACTACCGGGGGGCGGGCGGAGGCCCCTCCCGGTCGAGTGCCGGGGGAGGGCGCGACGACAAGAAGAAGCGCGCGGGCAAGCCCCGTCCCGAGGAGCGCCGCTACGACGTCGGCGGGTCGTCCGCGTCCGAAGGCCCCCGCAAGGGCCGCGGCACGGCCGCGAGGGGCGGCGCCAAGGGCGGCCCCAAGCAGTCCCCGCAGCGCGGTGGCGGCCGCACCACCCCGGCTCGTTCCCGTGAGTACGAGGCGCGTACGGAGGAGCGCAACCGCGCGCGCTACGCGGACAAGCCGCAGATCAAGCCTCCCAAGACCTTCCCGGGAGCCGAGCAGGAGGGCGAGCGCCTCCAGAAGGTGCTGGCGCGGGCAGGCTACGGCTCGCGGCGCGCCTGCGAGGAGCTGATCGAGGACGCCCGGGTCGAGGTCAACGGCTCCATCGTGGTCGAGCAGGGTCTCCGGGTCGATCCGGAGAAGGACGAGATCAAGGTCGACGGGCTGACGGTCGCGACGCAGTCGTACCAGTTCTTCGCGCTCAACAAGCCCGCCGGTGTCGTCTCCACCATGGAGGACCCGGACGGCCGCCAGTGTCTCGGTGACTACGTCACCAACCGAGAGACCCGGCTCTTCCACGTCGGCCGGCTCGACACCGAGACCGAGGGCATCATCCTGCTCACCAACCACGGCGAGCTGGCCCACCGCCTCACCCACCCCAAGTACGGGGTCAAGAAGACCTATGTCGCGGCCATCCAGGGTCCTCTGCCGCGCGAGGTGGGCAAGCGGCTCAAGGACGGCATCCAGCTCGAAGACGGCTACGCCCGTGCCGACCACTTCCGGGTCGTCGAGCAGATCGGCAAGAACTACCTGGTCGAGGTCACCCTTCACGAGGGCCGCAAGCACATCGTGCGCCGCATGCTCGCCGAGGCGGGCTTCCCGGTCGACAAGCTGGTGCGCACGGCGTTCGGGCCGATCGCGCTGGGCGACCAGAAGTCGGGCTGGCTGCGCAGGCTGACCAACACCGAGGTCGGCATGCTGATGAAGGAAGTCGGCCTCTGAGCCGCTGAAATGGGTCCGCCCCCGAACAGCTGAGGGGGCGGGCGCTCTTCGCGGGCGTTCTCGCGGATGTCCGCGCTGTCAGTACCCCCGGATGGTTTCGGCACATGATCGGGGGAGTCCACCGTGATGCCGCTCGGCCTGCCGGCCCGAGAGGCGGCAGAGCTGTGCGGCGACAGTGACGTGCCGGTCTTTGGGTGGTGCGGCAGGCTCGGCGCCTGCGAGGCGTCCTCGTGGGCTCGTGAGCTCAGTCCGTGTCCCGGGGCCCATGGGTCTGGAGGAACAGCACGGGCCCGCCGCCGAACCGGCCCTCGTCCGCCAGGGCGATCAGCGCGGCCAGCGCCTTCGCCGTGTAGACGGGTTCGAGCCCGAGCCGGGACTGCCGGTCGGCGGCGAGCCGCAGCGCGGTCAGTGCCTCCGGGGTGCTGTGGCCGTAGCCGGGGCCCAGCCAGTCCCGCACCATGGTGACATCGTCCGGGGTGAGCCCGACCGGCGCAGGGTCAGCACCCCTCCGGTGCAGCAGCCGTTCGGTCCGCCGGGCGAGCGATGCGACGGCGGGCGCGTCGAGCCGCAGGGTGTCGTTGACGACCACACCCACGACCCGGGTGTGCTCGAGTCCCGCGAGCCGTAGGCCGAGCGCGAGGCCCGCCGCGGTGCCCCCCGAGCCGACAGCGGTGACGATATACGCGGGCTCGGGGAGTTCACCCGCGGTCACCTGTGCCGCGAGCTCGAAGGCGGCCTCGACATAGCCGACGGTGCCGACCGGAGCCGAGCCGCCCGCGGGCAGGAAGTACGGCAACCGTCCGCCGCGCGCATGCCGCAGGAACAGCCAGGGGGCCGCTGCGACGGTGCGTGACTTGGTACGGGTGAAGTGCAGGGCGGCGCCCGAGCGCCGAAGACGCCGCAGCTGCGCCCGCACATGTTCGTCCACCGGCTGGTCGATCAGGGCCAGCGCGGTGTCCAGGCCCTGGTCCCGGCCGTAGAGGGCCGTCGCCAGACCCCAGTTCGTGCCGATTCCGCCCACGGTGAGGACGGTGCGTGCCCCTCGGCGGCGTACGTCGGGAAGGATCCACTCCAGCTTGCGGACCTTGTTGCCGCCCCAGCCGCCCGAGCCGTATCCGCTCTCGTCCTTGCACCACAGCTCCACCCCGCGGGTGAGCCCGGTCAGTTCGCGTACCGGCGTCGGTCCTCGGCCGAGCGGTACATGCGGGAGTGTGGCGGTGAGCCGCGGATAGCGCAGGTGCAGCAGCGGCCTGTCCATGCCTGGTGATTCCTTTCCGGGACCCGCATCAGCGTACTGACTGCGTACAGGCGGCGATACGGCCCGTGGGTGACCCGCGCCCTCCACGGGTCGAGGCGCTGTGCCGCTTGTCGTGAGCACACCCTCCCTTTATAGTCAGAGTGACTCTTAAGAAGAGGATGGGTTGTGAGCCTGGCAGATCTGCTCGAACCGTTGCAGCGACCGCTGTTCACCTTGCTCGACACGCCGGTCGGTTGGACCGAGGTGCTCGGTTTTGGCAGCGGTGCGCTCTGCGTCTGGCTGGTCGCCCGGCAGCACATGGCCAACTGGCCCGTCGGCATCGCCAACAACCTGCTGTTCACCCTGCTGTTCACCCAGGCCGGCCTGTACGCCGACGCGGCGCTCCAGGTCGTCTTCATCACCCTCGCCGCATACGGCTGGAGGACCTGGACCCACGGGGGTGGACCAGGCTCGGGTGCCCTCCCGGTGCGCCGCACGACGCGTACCGAGTGGGCATGGCTGCTCGCGGCGGGGGCGGTGGCGACCTTCGCCCTCACCCTGCTCCTGGACCGCGCCACCGACTCGGCCGTCCCCTTCTGGGACGCGCTGACCACTGCGCTCTCCCTCATGGCGACTTACGGCCAGTGCCGCAAGCGGCTTGAGTCCTGGTGGCTTTGGATCGCCGCGGACGTGGTCTACGTACCGCTGTACGCGTACAAGGAGCTCTACCTCACCGCGCTGCTCTACGCCGGTTTCCTGGCGCTGTGTGTGAGCGGGCTGCGCTCCTGGTCGCGCGACCAGGAGGAGGCTGACCAGCGGCGCCCGATGGAGGTGGCGGCGGCATGAAGCGCTACGCACACGGGCTCGTGCTCGGCAAGTTCTACCCGCCGCACGCCGGGCACCACCACCTGGTGCGCACCGCACGCGAGCGCTGCGAGCGGCTCACCGTGCTCGTCTGCGCCGCGTCCGTCGAGTCGGTAGCGCTCCGGGACCGCGTGGCATGGATGCGGGAGGTCCACCCGGACACGGAGGTCGTGGGCGCCGTGGACGACATCCCCGTCGAATCCACCGACCCCGCCACCTGGGACGCCCATATCGCCATCTTCCGCGCCGCCGTACCCCGCCGGGTGGACGCCGTCTTCACCTCGGAGCCGTACGGCACCGAACTCGCCCGCCGCTTCCGCGCCGAGTCCGTCTGCGTGGACCCCGACCGCACCGTCTTCCCGGTGTCCGGTACCGCCGTGCGCGAAGACCCCGTCGGCTGCTGGGACTTCCTGGAGCCGCCCGTACGAGCGGCCCTCGCCCGCCGAATCGTGGTCCTGGGCGCCGAGTCGACCGGCACCACCACCCTGGCCCGGGCGCTCTCCGCGCGACTCAGGGAGCGCGGCGGGCCCTGGATGACCGCACGGTTCGCCGAGCGGCTCAGTGCCACCGGGAGGCGGTTCCTCACCGTGAGCGGGCCCCCTGATCAGCGCCTCGCCACGGCACTCGCGGCCGTCGACGCGGTGCTCGCGGACGGGTGGCAGCTCGCCGATCCCCTCCCGGAAAGGCGGTGACCACATGTCCGGAGCCCACGATCCGACTGGCTACGATCCGCACGCCTTCCCGCCCTTCGCCGTCACCGTCGACCTCGCCGTCTTCACAGTCCGGGACGGCAGGCTCCAGGTCCTGCTGATCGAGCGGGGCCAGGACCCGTACAAGGGCGCCTGGGCTCTGCCGGGCGGCTTCATCCTGCCAAGGGAGTCGGCGGGGCAGGCCGCCCGGCGTGAACTCGCCGAGGAGACCGGGCTGTCCGAGACCACCGTCGCGGCACTGCACCTCGAACAACTGCGCACGTACAGCGAACCGGACCGCGACCCCAGGATGCGGGTGGTGTCGGTCGCCTACGCCGCGCTCGTCCCGGACCTACCGGAACCGCACGGCGGCGGCGACGCCGCACACGCCCAGTGGATCCCCTGGGGCGGCCACAGCCCCCTCGCCTTCGACCACGACCGCATCCTCGCCGACGCCCACCACCGCATCGGCGCCAAGCTCGAATACTCCTGCCTCGCCACCGCCTTCTGCCCCGCCGAGTTCACCCTCGGCGAGCTGCGGCAGGTCTACGAGACCGTCTGGGGCGTCGATCTCGACCGGCCCAACTTCCGACGCAAGGTCCTCGCCACCCCGGGCTTCGTCGAGGCGGTGGCAGGCGGGGCACGCCTGACCGGCGGCCGGGGCAAGCCGGCCGCGCTCTACCGCGCGGGGCCGGCGAAAGCCCTGCATCCCCCACTGCTGCGACCGGAAGGAGCACGAGATGACCGCGAATGACAGGTCCGCGAACGACGGGGCCACGATGAGGACCGCCGCCAAGCAGGCGGCCACCGGCACCCTGGTCGGACTGGCGCTCGGAGACGCGCTCGGCTTCCCCACCGAGTTCAACGATGTGCCCGCGATCCTCGCCAAGTGCGGGCCCTGGCGGGAGATGGAACTGCCGAAGCCCGCGATCGTCACCGACGACACGCAGATGACGCTGGCCCTGGCCCGGGGGATACGCACCGCGATGGACCGGGGACCACTCGACCCACTGCGGATGACACGGCCGGTGCGCGAGGAGTTCGTGGACTGGTACCACTCACCGGAGAACAACCGCGCCCCCGGCCGCACCTGCCTGGTCGCCTGCCAGAAGCTCGACAGCGACCGGCCGTGGCAGGACGCCAGCCGGATCGATTCCAAGGGCTGCGGCGCCAATATGCGTGTCGCGCCCGTCGGACTCGTACCCCGGCTCAGCGAGGGGCAGCGCGCGGGCGCGGCACAGCTCCAGGCCGCCCTCACCCACGGCCACCCCACGGCACTGGCCGCATCCGACCTCACGGCACGCGCGGTGTTCCTGCTCTCCCAGGGCACTGAACCGCTCGGACTGGTCGGCCGACTGCGCTCGTACGCGTACGAGAACCGCTCCCGCTACCACCACCGCTGGCTCGGCGACCTGTGGACCCGCGCCCATGACGCCACCCCCGAGGAATTCATCCGGCGCGGCTGGGACGAGTGCCTCGCCGTCCTGGAACGCCTGGCATCGGCGCTGCGCGAGCCGAACCCGGAGGTCGACCCGTGCATCGCCACCGGTGACGGCTGGATCGCCGAGGAAGCCCTCGCCACCGCCCTGCACTGCTTCCTCCTCTTCCCCGACCGACCGCTGGCGACGCTGCGCCGGGCCGCCTGCACCCGGGGCGACTCCGACTCGATCGCCTGTCTCGCAGGGGCATTCGCCGGAGCACATCTGGGGGCGGCCGCCTGGCCCAAGGAATGGGCGGAGCGCATCGAGTACCGAAGCGAACTGCTGACTCTGGGCGCGCTCTGGGATGCTTGATCCATGCTGGATGCCCTGAGCCTTGACCTCGCCCCGGTCGTCGCCGACCAGCCGGACCGGCTGGTCTTCGCCACCGTCTCCGGAGCGCACCTGTACGGGTTCCCCTCTCGGGACTCCGATGTCGACCTGCGGGGCGTCCACGTGCTGCCCGTGGACCGGCTCGTGGGCCTGCGCGAGCCGGAGGAGACCAGGTCCCGGATATGGGAGCGGGACGGCACCGAGCTGGACCTGGTGACGCACGATCTGCGCAAGTTCGTACGTCTGATGCTGCGGCGCAACGGCTACGTCCTGGAGCAGCTGCTGTCACCGCTGGTCGTCCACACGACGCCGCAGCACGCCGAACTGGTGGCGCTGGCACCGGGCGTGCTCACCAGCCACCACGCGCACCACTATCGGGGCTTCGCGGGCACCCAGTGGCGCCTGTTCGGCAACTCCGGCGAGCTGAAGCCGCTGCTCTACACCTTCCGAGCGCTGCTCACGGGCATCCACCTGATGCGCACCGGGCAGGTGCAGGCGCATCTGCCCACCCTCATCGGGGAGGTGAAGGCCCCGGGCTATCTGCCCGAGCTGATCGCGGCCAAGGCGGAGGCCGAACACGGTACGGCCCTGGTCGAAGCCGATTCGGTGCGGGCGGACATCGACGCGTTGCACGCGGAGTTGGACGAGGCGCAGGCACGGACGCCGCTACCGGGTGAGCCGGGCGCGTTCGCGGCCCTGGACGACTTCGTGGTGCGGGTGCGCCTGGCGCGGGAGGCCTGTATGGTGGCCGCCCGGCAGGGGTGACGCTCAGCCCTTCGCGGACGCCCTGCGGGTGCGTACGAGGAAGTCCTCCACCCGTCGGCGGTCCGGCTGCTCGGGCAGCAGGGTGCTGTCGGCGGCCCGCTCGGCCTCCTCGGCGAGCCGGTTCATCCACGATTCCACCTCGGCCCAGGCCACCTCGCCGCGCTTGACCGCGAGCAGCCGCTCGCGGTCCTCGCCGACCTCGATGACCAGCCGTCCCGTGCGCAGCAGATCGCGGCAGGACGCCAGCAGACGCAGCAGATGCATGGCGTGCTTCCAGCGCGGCGCCCCGTGCTGCCGTACGTCGGCGTCCAGTTTGCGGCGCTGGCCGCCGGCATAGCGCACGAAGGTGTCCTGCGCCTGGCGGGAAAGGAACGCCTCGCGCAGGGCGAGCAGTTCGCGTCCGATGTCGTCGACATGCTCGACGAGCGGGGAGTGCAGGCACTCCAGGATGTTGGGGTTGGCGCGCAGCGCGAGTTCGCAGAAGCGTTCCAGCTCCCAGCTGAACTGCTCGTCCGCCGGGCCTTCCGCATGCGTCGGAGGCTTGTCGAACCGCCAGTACAGCTCGGTGGGTGCGAGGAAGACCCCACGGCGGTCCGTGTCGCTGGCGTCCGTGGCCAGGCCGAAGGCGCGGGAGCCCATCACGCAGGAGTAGATGGTGTGGTCACGTATCAGCGCCTCGGGGGTCATGGGCGCCAGGCTATGCGACCAGGTGAGCGGGCGGACATGAGAGATCGGCATCGCCTCGTCTGGTCCTGCGTTGACAGTCCGTGATGGTCCGGGTGGCGGTAGGACCTGGAGTGGGTGACATTTGCCGTGATCCCCCGTCTCCTACGCGAAAGGCAGGACCATGGCGGGAAACGATCTCGGCAGCCTTCTGGGGAATCTGCTCGGCGGAGGCCAGAGCGGTAACGGTCAGGGCGGTCACGGTCAGGGCGGCGCCGGAAACATCCTCGGCGCGCTGCTCAACGCGTTCAGTGGCAACGGAAGCAAGGGCGCTTCCAACGGCAGTCCACTCAGCGGCCTGATGGACATGCTCAGCAAGTCAGGCCTCGTCGAGCAGGCCCAGTCCTGGATCAGCACCGGTCAGAACAAGCCCGTCAGCGGCTCGCAGATCGCCGAGGCGCTGCCGAACGAGACGCTGGACAAGGTCGCGCAGCAGAGCGGTGTGACCCCGCAGCAGGCCGCTGACGAGATCGCCCAGTCCCTGCCGAAGGCCGTGGACAAGCTGACCCCCAACGGGAAGCTTCCGAAGGCCGGCTCCCTGGAGGAGCTGATCAAGTCGCAGCGGATGTGACCCTGTCCGCACACCGACCGCGCCGCGGTGGCCGTCGTCTGTCTCGCAGGACGGTCGCCGCGCCGGTGCGTCACGATGGCTGACTACGCTGACCGGGAGCACTGAGCACTGAGCACTGAGCACTGAGCACTGAGCACTGAGTAGTACTGAGCAAAGGAGCATGACGTGGCGGTACGAGCCGTCCGGGGAGCCGTCCAGCTGGAACGGGACGAAGCCGGGCACATGGACGAGCAGGTCAGTCTGCTGCTCACCGCCATCCTGGAGCGCAACGGGCTCACCGCCGACGATCTCATCAGTGTCTGGTTCACGGCCACCCCCGATCTGCACAGCGACTTCCCCGCAGCGGCGGCGCGCGGGCTCGGCATCGTGGACGTTCCGCTGATCTGCGCCCAGGAGCTGGACATCCGGGGTGCGATGCCCCGGGTGGTACGGATCCTCGCGCACGTCGAGTCCGACAAGCCCAAGTCAGGCATCGCCCATGTGTACCTCGGCGCCGCGGGCGCTCTGCGCAAGGACATCGCCCAGTGAGAACGGCGTTGGTCATCGGGACCGGTCTCATCGGCACATCGGCGGCCCTGGCCCTGTCCGCGCGGGGCGTCAGTGTGTATCTCCGGGACCATGACGCGGCGCAGGCCAGGACGGCGGCGGCGCTCGGGGCCGGCACGGACGAGGAGCCCGAGGGGCAGGTGGACCTCGCGATCGTGGCCGTACCGCCCGCGTATGTGGCAACCACACTCGCCGAGGCCATGCGCGCCGGGACGGCGCGCGGCTATCTCGACGTGGCCAGTGTGAAAGGCGGGCCGCGGCGCGAGCTGGAAGCCCTCGGCACGGATCTGTCCGCCTACATCGGTACGCACCCCATGTCGGGCAAGGAGCGCTCGGGCCCGCTGGCCGGGACGGCCGATCTCTTCGAGGGGCGCCCGTGGGTGCTCACGCCGACCCGGGACACCGACACCGAGGTGCTCAACCTCGCCCTGGAACTGGTCGCGCTGTGCCGTGCCGTGCCCGTGGTGATGGACGCGGACGCCCATGACCGGGCGGTTGCACTGGTCTCGCACACCCCGCAACTGATCTCCTCCATGGTCGCGGCGCGACTGGCCGACGCCGACGAGACGGCGGTCCGGCTCTGCGGCCAGGGCATCAGGGACGTGACCCGTATCGCGGCCTCCGACCCCCGGATGTGGATCGACATCCTCTCCGCCAACCCGGGCCCGGTCGCCGACGTCCTCGCCGGTGTCGCGGCCGACCTCGACGGGACGGTCCGCTCGCTGCGCGCCCTCCAGTCATCCGACGAGGACAAGCGGCGGGACGGTGCCACCGGAGTCGAGGACGTGCTGCGCCGCGGCAACGCGGGGCGTGAGCGCGTCCCGGGCAAGCACGGCGCCGCCCCCACCGTGTACGAGACCGTCGCCGTGCTCATCAGCGACCAGCCCGGGGAGCTCGCCAGGATCTTCGCGGACGCCGGCCGGGCCGGTGTCAACATCGAGGATGTCCGTATCGAGCACGCCACGGGCCAGCAGGCCGGCCTGGTGCAGCTCATGGTGGAGCCCGCCACCGCGCCGGTGCTCAGCGCCTCGCTGCGGGAGCGCGGCTGGGCACTGCGCCAGTAGCGTGGTTCCCGGGGCCGGGCCGTATGCGTCCGGCCCCGGAATCAGGGGTCGATAGGCAGCTGATAAGCACGGGTGCGTGGACCCCGCCGCGCACTCGGTAACCTTGTGCGGGGCACCTTGGCATTCCCGCCTGCCCGCAAACGCGTATGAGGAAGGTCTCCGACACCGTGGAATCCGTGATCGTCGCCATCGACGGCCCCTCCGGCACGGGCAAGTCGAGCACCTCGAAGGCGGTCGCTGCCGAGCTGGGGCTCAGCTACCTGGACACCGGTGCGCAGTACCGGGCGATCACCTGGTGGATGATCAACAACGGGATCGACACCGACGACCCGGCAGCGATCGCGAGTGCTGCCGGGAAGCCCGTGATCGAGTCCGGTACGAACCCGCTCGCCCCCACCATCAGTGTGGACGGCGCCGACGCTGCGGGCCCCATCCGCACCCAGGAGGTGACCTCCAAGGTCAGCGCGGTCAGCGCGGTCCCCGAGGTACGCGCCCGGATGACCGGCCTCCAGCGGACCATAGCGGCGGCTGCCGAGAAAGGCATCGTCGTCGAGGGCCGGGACATCGGCACCACCGTCCTGCCCGACGCCGATCTGAAGATCTTCCTGACCGCGTCCGCCGAGGCCCGCGCCGCCCGCCGCAGCGGAGAGCTGAAGGGCAAGGAGGCCAGCGGTCTCGATGCCACCCGCGAAGCGCTGATCAAGCGCGACGCCGCCGATTCGAGCCGTAAGACCTCGCCGCTCGCCAAGGCGGGCGACGCCGTCGAGGTCGACACCACCGAGCTCACACTTTCGCAGGTCATCGAGTGTGTCGTGACGCTGGTCGAGGAGAAGCGGGCCGCCCGGTGACCGTACCGGCTGTCCCCTCGGGGAAAGGTGCCGCCGTCGGCAGACGGATCGGTATCGGGCTCATGTACTCGCTGTGGAAGCCGCGTGTGCTCGGAGCCTGGCATGTCCCGGCCAGCGGCCCGGTGATACTCGCCGTCAACCACTCGCACAACATCGACGGCCCCATGCTGATGGGCTGCGCTCCCAGACCGGTGCACTTCCTGATCAAGCGGGAGGCCTTCGTCGGGCCGCTGGGCAGGTTCCTGCGCGGGATCGGGCAGCTCGAAGTGGACCGTAACAGCGCCGACCGGGCGGCGATCACCTCCGCCCTCGCGGTGCTGGACAACGGCGGTGTTCTCGGGATCTTCCCGGAGGGCACCAGGGGCGAGGGGGACTTCACCGCCATCCGCTCCGGGCTCGCCTACTTCGCCGTGCGCTCGGGGGCCCCGATCGTCCCCGTCGCCGTGCTGGGCAGCAGCGAGCGGAGTGGACGGCTGATACCGGCGCTGCCGCCGCTGCGTGGCGGCGTGGACATCGTCTTCGGAGAGGCCTTCACCGAGGGCGACGGCACGGGCAGACGCACCCGCAGGGTGCTGGACGACGCGTCCGTGCACATCCAGAAGCGGCTCACCGCCCACCTGGAAAACGCCAGGCGCCTCACCGGGCGCTGAGTCAGACTCCAGTAGTGGGCTCCCGGCCCCACCGGCCTGTGCGAGCCCACCGATCACCACGGAAGAACAAGGAACGGACTTCATGAACGACCAGCACGACCACGGGGCACTCGGCGACACCGAGTACGCGGAGTTCATGGAGCTCGCCGCGGAGGAAGGCTTCGACCTCGAGGACGTCGAAGGCGCCATCGATGAGGCCGGCCATGGCCCGCTTCCCGTCCTTGCCGTCGTCGGCCGCCCCAATGTCGGCAAGTCGACCCTCGTCAACCGCATCATCGGCCGCCGTGAGGCCGTCGTGGAGGACCGGCCCGGTGTGACCCGCGACCGGGTGACCTACGAGGCGGAGTGGGCCGGTCGGCGCTTCAAGGTGGTCGACACCGGCGGCTGGGAGCAGGATGTGCTCGGCATCGACGCCTCCGTGGCAGCCCAGGCCGAGTTCGCGATCGAGGCCGCCGATGCCGTGGTCTTCGTCGTGGATGCCACCGTCGGCGCCACCGACACCGACGAGGCCGTCGTCAAGCTGCTGCGCAGGGCGGGTAAACCCGTCGTCCTCGCCGCCAACAAGGTCGACGGCCCCTCCGCCGAAGCCGACGCCGCCATGCTGTGGTCACTCGGGCTCGGCGAGCCGTTCCCGGTATCCGCGCTGCACGGCCGCGGCACCGGGGACCTTCTGGACGAGGTACTCAAGGCCCTGCCCGACGCCCCCGCCCAGACCTTCGGAAACGCGGTCGGCGGCCCTCGTCGGATCGCACTCATCGGACGCCCCAACGTCGGCAAGTCGTCTCTGCTGAACAAGGTCGCGGGCGAAGAGCGCGTCGTCGTCAACGAGATGGCCGGCACCACCCGCGACCCCGTGGACGAGCTCATCGAGCTCGGCGGTACGACCTGGAAGTTCGTGGACACCGCGGGTATCCGCAAGCGGGTCCACCTCCAGGAGGGCGCCGACTACTACGCCTCGCTGCGCACCGCCGCCGCCGTCGAGAAGGCCGAGGTCGCCGTGGTCCTCATCGACACCAGCGAGTCCATCTCCGTCCAGGACCAGCGGATCATCAGCATGGCCGTCGAGGCGGGCCGTGCGCTCGTCATCGCGTACAACAAGTGGGACACGCTGGACGAGGAGCGCCGCTACTACCTGGAGCGCGAGATCGAGACCGAGATGCAGCAGGTCTCGTGGGCTCCTCGGGTCAATGTGTCGGCCCGCACCGGCAGGCACATGGAGAAGCTGGTCCCGGCGATCGAGACGGCCCTTGACGGCTGGGAGACCCGGGTGCCGACCGGACGCCTCAACGCCTTCCTCGGCGAGCTGGTCTCGGCCCATCCGCACCCGATCCGCGGCGGCAAGCAGCCGCGCATCCTGTTCGGCACCCAGGCAGGCACCAAGCCCCCGCGCTTCGTCCTGTTCGCGTCCGGCTTCCTGGAGCACGGTTACCGGCGCTTCGTGGAGCGCAGGCTGCGGGAGGAGTTCGGCTTCGAAGGCACCCCGATCCATATCTCGGTGCGGGTGCGGGAGAAGCGCGGCAAGAAGAAGTAGCAGCTCGTGGATCGCCCCTCGTACGAGGGGCGATGAGCAGTGAAGCGGCCGGGACGGCGGAGCTGTCCCGGCCACTTCACTGCTCCTGCTGTGGACTCGGCTTCCTCACAGCCCTCTGCGAGGCGCGGGTGGCAGTGCTGCGGGCGCGCGATGCTGCCCGGTGCGCCGTCGGACTCCCGTCTGCCAGACGCTCAGGTCCCCGCTGAATCCGGATCCGAATCCGGTGTGGCCGCTGCTCTGGCCGGTGCCGAAGGCCCTGAAGCCGAAGTCCTCCTCGCCGCTGCGGTCCCCTGGCAGTGCCCGGAACGACCGCCGGTACTCGGAGTAGAGGGCGTCATAGATCGGCGTGCCCTCGGGGGTCTGGCTCGGATAGGGCTCTCGGGCGGGGTCGTATGTCTGCACGTATGAGCCAACGACCTGCGTGCCGGTCGGATGCGGCCCCTGCGGGGTAATCGCAGTTCGGCCGGGGTAGGTGGGACGCACGGTGAGCTTCTCCGGACGGCCCGGGTCCTGGTCCGGCCCCGGCCTGGTCAGGTGCCCGCCAGCGGCATGGCGGCGGCGACCAGCCGCCCGTTTGCCGCGGCCTTGTCCAAGGCGTCGCGCAGCAGGTCCTCACGCGGCTGCTGGCCGATGGAGCCGACCGGAGCGGCGAACACCAGTACCCGGTGGGACTTGTTGGCGGCGACCCGCCAGCCGTCCGTCACCTGGAGCGCCTGGTGTGCCTGCCACCAGGCGATCTGCCCGCCACCGGGGTTCCCCGGCTGGAGCACGGCGTGCAGCTGGCCCATGGCGAGCAGTACCGACCAGCCGTGCAGCGTCGGCGGCACCTCGTTGACCGCGGACACCGGCAGGAAACCCTGCTCGATCAGCAGCGGAAGGAAGTCGTCACCGCCGCCCACCATGCCGGGGCGGGCGATCGGCCCTGTCGGTTCGACGACCAGCGCGGGGTGCAGCTCCTCGCCGATCAGTACGAGTCCGCTGGTGACACCGAGCACAGCGGGTTCGGGAGCGGCCGGCTGGCCGACCGGCTCCGCGTGCGGAGCCTGGTAGGCGTGCGCGGAGTACGCGGTCGGCGCTGCGGCCTCACCGGTGATCGACCGGACGGCGCCCTTGAGCTGTTCCTCCGAGACCTGGACGACCTGGGACGGGATGCAGCTTGCGTGGGCGAAGGCGAGAACGGCGGTCTCCTCGCCGACGAACAGCACGGTGCTGGTGCGTTCCTGCTCGGAATCACCCGGGGTACGGCATGAGGTGCAGTCGTAGCTGCCCGGGGCGTTCTCGCCGGCGAGCAGCCGGTCGGCTTCTTCGTCGCCGATCTCGGCGCGTACGTCCTCGCTGACGTCGAGCATGCGCGGCACGGGTGGCTCCTCGGACTCGGTGCTGATTGGGAGCCGGGGCGCTCCCGACTCATGACGGGAACAACGGGTGAGCGGCGGAAGGAGTCACGCGCCGGGTGAAGGTGTGCCGACACATCGCCAAGTCGACAGGTCGATACCCAAGGCCGCGGTGTGCCGCCGGGAAAGCGTGCCGACGCGGCGTCAACCGGCGCCCTTGCGCGCGGATCGGTCCGGGCTGACCAGTAGAGTCGTTCGCAGACCGACATTGACCGGGGGAACAACGGGGGCGCACCAGCGCATGCATATTTCTTTTCTGCTTCACAATGCGTACGGCATCGGGGGCACGATCCGTACGACGTTCAATCTCGCCCAAGTCCTGGCGGAGCGTCATGAAGTCGAGATCGTCTCCGTCTTCCGGCATCGCGAGGAGCCCATGCTCGGCGCTCCGTCCGGGGTCGTCATGCGCCACCTCGTGGATCTGCGCAAGGGCAGCGCCGGGAACGACGCGGGCCATCCCGACTACAGCCGCCCCGCGAAGGTGTTCCCGCGGGGCGACGGCCGCTGGAAGCAGTACAGCCGGCTCACGGACGCCCGTATCGCCGCGCATCTGAGGTCACTGGAAGCCGACGTCGTCGTCGGCACCCGCCCCGGGCTGAACGTCCACATCGCCCGCCAGGCCCGCCGCGGTCCGGTCCGGGTCGGCCAGGAGCACCTGACGCTGGAGAGCCACGGCTACCGGCTGCGCCGCGAGATCGCCCACCGGTACGCCCTGCTGGACGCGGTCACCACTGTCACCGAGGCGGACGCCCGGGCCTACCGCACCCGGCTGAAGCTGCCCGGGGTGCGGATCTCGTCGGTGCCCAACAGCGTGCCGGCACCGCATGCGGAACCCGCCGACCCGGCGGCCAAGTGGGTGATCGCGGCCGGCCGGCTCACCAAGGTCAAGCGGTACGACCTGCTGGTCAAGGCATTCTCCAAGGTCGTCGCCGCCCGCCCCGACTGGCGGTTGAGGATCTACGGGACCGGCGACGCCACCGGCAACGAACGTGCAGCCCTGCGCTCCCTGATCGAGCAGCGGGGGTTGCACAACCACGTCTTCCTGATGGGGCCGGCGAATCCCCTCGAACCGGAGTGGGTCAAGGGCTCGATCGCTGCGGTCACCTCGAACATCGAGTCTTTCGGGATGACCATCGTGGAAGCGATGCGCTGCGGCCTGCCCGTGGTCTCCACCGACTGCCCGCACGGTCCGGGCGAGATCATCGAGGACGGGGTCGACGGCCGGCTGGTCCCGGTCGGCGACGCGGACGCGGTCGCCGACGCCCTGCTGGACCTGATCGGTGACGACGCCCTGCGGCGGGCCGCCGGCACCGCCGCCCGCGAGGCTTCCGAGCGCTTCGACCCGGCACGGATCGCGGAGCGCCACGAGAGGCTGTTCACCGAACTCGTCACCAGCGGCGGCGGCACCCGCCGCCGCAGCGCCGTACGTGACGCGGTGCACCGATCGAGGGGTGCCGTGCTCGACGCCGGCTACGCGTTGCGCTATCGAGCCGCCGACGCGATCCGGAAGGGGAGGAAGGCATGACCACGCCTGCAGCGTCCACGACGCTGACCACGGCCACCGGAGGCGAGCGGCGTCCGCCGCGCGCCGACTGCCTCGCCGACTCCACCGGGACGGTCACTTTCACCTGGGAGGGAAGCACAGCCGACGGCGACGCGCTGGTGCTGCGGCGGCGCGGTGCGGGCACGGGCCCCGACGGCATCGTGCGGCTGCCGCTCACCGAGCGGGGAAGCGGCCGGGTGGGCGCGGTGCTGTCCGGCGCCGTCGACCTGGCGGAGGGCCAATGGGACGCCTTCACCGGCGACGGCACCGCCGTCGCGGCCGGAATCCGCGACCTGCGGGCGTTCATCGACCGGGTCCCGGAGCCCGGGCCGGTCGCGGTGCGGCTCCCGTATCCGGAGGCGGACGGCCGGCTCGCGGTCCGTGCCTGGGTGCGTGAACCCCATGCGGAGGCGGGGGACATCGAAGTCGGGCCGGGTGCCTTCACGGTGGCGGGCGTCCTGTACGGTGCACGGCTCGGTGCCGGTGCGAAGGTGGAGGCACGGCTCGGGGACAAGGTGCGCGGTTTCGCGGTGACGGGCGAAGCCGAGTACTTCCGCTGCACCGTGCGGTACGCGGACCTCGTCGGCGACACCGAAGCCGCTGACGCGGCAGGGGTGGAGACCACGGTCGGGCAACAGCTGTGGACTCTGTGGCTGCACCCCGCCGCCGAGAGCGCGCGGAAGGTGCGTATCTCCCGTCTCCTCGACGACATCTGGAACCGCAAGGACATCTACGTCTATCCGGCCCATCAGTCGGCCGGATACCGCGCCGTCCCCGGCTACACCGGCGCCAACGACCTCTGCGTCCGGCTCATGCCTCTCGTATGAGGTTCGCCGCTTGCGGACTCGTTCTGTCCGCAAGCGGTGCCAGACTCGTCCCATGCTGGAAACCTCGGCACGACTGCTGCGCCTGCTCTCCCTGCTGCAGGCGCACCGCGAATGGTCCGGAGCCGACCTCGCCCGGCGGCTCGGAGTCACCCCGCGCACCGTGCGGCGGGACGTCGACCGACTGCGCGAGCTCGGCTACCCCGTCAACGCCAGCCCCGGCACGGGCGGGGGCTACCGGCTCGGCGCGGGCGCCCGGATGCCTCCTCTGCTGCTCGACGACGACGAGGCCGTGGCCGTCGCGGTCGGTCTGCGCACCGCGGCGGGCCAAGGCGTCGAGGGCATCGGTGAGAGCTCCGTACGTGCCCTGGCCAAGCTGGAGCAGGTGCTGCCCGATCGGCTCCGCCGGCGGATCAGCGCCCTGAACGCGTTCACCGTGCCGATGCTGCGGGCGCCCCGGAACCCGGTGGACCCCGTGATCCTCGCGGAGCTGGCGGGTGTCTGCCGGGACGGGGAGCTGCTGCGGTTCGCTTACCAGGACCACGGAGGCCAGACGACCCGCCGCTCGGTGGAGCCGCACCGCCTGGTGTGCAGTGAACGCCGCTGGTATCTCGTCGCCTGGGATGTGGACCGCGCCGACTGGCGGACGTTCCGGGTCGACCGGATCACCCCCAAACCACCGCACGGCCCGCGCTTCACCCCGCGCACCCCACCGGCCGACGACCTCGCGGCCTATGTCTCCAAGGGGGTCTCCACGGCCGCGTACTCCGCCAGGGCGGTGATCAGGCTGCGTGTGCCGGTGCAGCGGGCGGTCGAAGTCGTCTCACCGTCGGACGGGGTGCTGGAGGCGGAGGGGCCGGACAGCTGTCTGCTGCGTACGGGAGCGGCCGGCCTTGATGTGATGGTCATTCACGTGATGATGATGGGCTTCGACTTCGAGGTGGTCGAGCCGCTTGAGCTGACCGCGCACGTCAAGGCGACCAGGGACCGGCTGTCCCGTGCCCTGGGAGACCCCGGCTGACGTCGTCGTGCGGGGACTTCGGCACGGCCGGGCGTGGCTCCGCGAACCCCGGGTGGTGCAGATCGAACGCCGGGGCCTCGGAGCGGATCCGGGGCAGCGAGACGAAGTTGTGCCGGGGCGGCGGGCAGGAGGTCGCCCACTCCAGTGACCTGCCGAACCCCCAGGGATCGTCGACCGTCACCCTCGGCGCGTATCGCGCCGTCTTCCAGACGTTGTAGAGGAACGGCAGCGTGGAGCAGCCGAGCAGGAACGCCCCGATGGTCGAGACCGTGTTGAGGGTGGTGAAGCCGTCCGCCGCCAGATAGTCCGCATAGCGCCGCGGCATGCCTTCCGCGCCCAGCCAGTGCTGCACGAGGAAGGTGGTCTGGAAGCCGACGAAGAGCGTCCAGAAATGGATCTTGCCGAGCCGTTCGTCCAGCATCCGGCCGGTGAACTTGGGCCACCAGAAGTAGAAGCCGGCGAAGGTGGCGAAGGTGACCGTGCCGAAGACCGTGTAGTGGAAGTGGGCGACCACGAAGTACGAGTCGGTGACATGGAAGTCCATCGGCGGCGAGGCCAGGATGACCCCGGTCAGACCGCCCAGCAGGAACGACACGAGGAAGCCGACCGCCCACAACATCGGCGTCTCGAACGACAGCGAGCCCCGCAGCATCGTTCCGCTCCAGTTGAAGAACTTCACGCCGGTGGGCACGGCGATCAGGAACGACAGCAGGGAGAAGAACGGCAGCAGCACCGCACCGGTGGCGAACATGTGGTGAGCCCACACCACCAAGGAGAGACCCGTGATGGCCATCGTGGCGCCCACCAGGGTCACGTAGCCGAACAGCGGCTTCCGGGAGAAGACCGGGATGATCTCCGTGATGATGCCGAAGAACGGCAGGGCGATGATGTAGACCTCCGGATGGCCGAAGAACCAGAACAGGTGCTGCCACAGCAGGGCTCCGCCGTTCCCGGAGTCGAACACCACCGAGCCGAACCTGCGGTCGGACTCCAGCACCAGCAGCGCCGCGGCCAGCACCGGGAAGGCGGCCAGAACCAGGATCGCGGTGAAGAGGATGTTCCAGGTGAAGATCGGCATCCGGAACATCGTCATACCCGGTGCCCGCATACCGATGATCGTCGCCAGGAAGTTCACCGAGGTGAGGATCGTGCCGAAACCGGAGAGCGCGAGCCCCATGATCCAGAGGTCGACACCGACGCCGGGGGAGCGCTCCAGGCTGTTCAGCGGGGCGTAGGCGGTCCAACCGAAGGCCGCGGGGCCGGTGGGCACCAGCAGCGAGCCGAGCACCATCAGACCGCCGAACAGGAACAGCCAGTACGAGAACATGTTCAGCCGCGGGAAGGCCACGTCCGGAGCGCCGATCTGGAGCGGCACCAGCTCGTTGGCGAAGCCCGCGAAGGTCGGCGTGGCGAAGAGCAGCAGCATGATGGTGCCGTGCAGCGTGAATGCCTGGTTGAACTCCTGGCTGGTCAGCAGTTGGAGTCCGGGGCGGGCGAGCTCGGCCCGCATCAGCATCGCCAGCAGCCCCGCGACCAGGAAGAAGCCGAACGAGGTGACCAGGTAGAGATGGCCGATCTTCTTGTGGTCGGTGGTGGTGAGCCAGTCCACGACCACACGGCCCCGAGAGCGTCGCCGCCATGGGGGAGCTGTCGCGGCGGGCGTGTCCGGGGCCGTTCCCGCGGTGTCCGACCCCATCGCTGCCCCCTCGGGATTCCGTCTCGGGCTGGAGCCACAGTAGGCACGACGGACACCCGGGAGGGCGCGACACGAACCGGGACACGGGTGATACGCGTATGGGTGATCGGCGGTTTCATCCGGAAGTAGGGAGTGCGTAAGGAATGATGAATTCCCGCTTCTCGCGGTGGGTGCTCCGAGCGGGCTCCGGAGAGAATTCCGGGTGAGGGGGCGCATTCCGGGTCGGCGGAATCCGGAGAAATTCGGACCGGGAGTGATCGGCGTCAGGTGGATACCTGATCATCGTCGTATGAATTTATCTGTTCAACGGCACGGATGAACCCGGCACCGCCAAACACATGTCGTGATCCTGTGACACAAGTGTGACCGGTGAGGTACTGGAGGATGCTGATAGCCGTGCGGATCCCGGACGGTGAAGAGGGCTTTCGCCGCCGTCCGCCGCCACCTACGGTGAGGTTCCATGGCACCGATACCGACCCCTCCGGCAGAGCCCGACCACACACCTGAGGACTACGTGGGCCTCGACGCAGACACCGCGGAGCGGCGCGCACGCGGTGCGGGCTGGACAACCGTCAGATCGCTGCCGCCAGGGGCGATCATCACCATGGAGTACCTGGCGGGCCGGCTCAACTTCGAGGTGGACGACGGCAGGGTGCGGCGCTGCTGGAAGGGTTGACGGCTGCCGTTCCGCGAGAACGGGCGCGGGCCCCGGTCCACCGCGTTGGACCGGGGCCCGCGACGCCTTGCCGGCGGCTGTGCGCGACCGCCCCGTGCGGGTGTGCTGTCGGAGTGCCGGTGGGGGTCAGTTGCCGGTGACCGGACGCGATCGGGGGGCACGTCGGGTGCCTGCCGACGACGCCACCGGGTTGCCGTGCGAGGGGTACGGCGCATGGGAGGTATGCGGGGCGTGTGTGCCGAGTCCCGGGCGCGCGACCGCGTGCGTACGCACCTGGGTGGGCTGGGTGGCCGTCCCGGACGCCGTTCCGCCGGAGGCGGAACCCCTACGCCCGCCGCTCGCGCCCACCGGTCGGCGCACCGGCTCGGAGCTCTCCGACGACGCACGTTGCGGGAACATCGCCGGGCGCGGGCTCTTCGGCACGACGGGGAGCGCGGGCACCGGCAGACGGCGCGCGCGCATCTGATCGCGCAGCCGGTCGCGCAGCGTGAGGATGGCCTCCTCCGCCCGCCCGATCAGCGGCTCGCACCAAGGCAGCGCCAGCAGCACGAGCAGTCCAGCCGCCCAGCCGAGCAGGACGTCGCTCAGCCAGTGCGTACCGAGGTAGACCGTGGTCAGTCCGACACCGAGGGCCACCACGGCGGACAGCGCCGACAGATAGCGCCTCGCCCGTGGGGTGGTGGCCATATAGGCGAGGATTCCCCAGGTCACGACGGCATTGGCGGTGTGGCCCGACGGAAATATATCGCCGCCGGCGAACATCTCGGCCGAGCCGATCTGCGTCGCGTAGTGCGGCCCGAGCCGCCCTAGGCCGAGCTTGACCGCGCCCACCGTCGCGTTCAGCAGCAGCAGCGCCGCCCCCAGGGAGAGCAGTGGCCGAAGAGTGTGCTGCCGCCACGAGCGCCAGCCCAGCCAGGCGGCCACCATCACGGCGGTCGGCCCGCGCTGGCCCAGGACGACGAAGTAGTCCAGAAACGCGTGCAGCTCCGGCCACTGCTGATACGGCCGGAAGAGCATGACCTTCCAGTCGATGATCACCAGCCAGGACGAGAGCAGCACGGCCACGACGATCGCGACGTAGAACGCCGAGGTCCCGCCGAGAAGGGCGAGACGGGTGCGGCTCATCCGCGGGATCTCTATCTTCGGCGGCTCCGGCTCCCGGTCCAGGCGGGCAAAGATGTCGGTACGCACCCAATCGACGTTACAGGGAGTGAGTGTGCGGTCCGGCCGATCTCGGCCCTTCGTGATGACGATGTGATGTGGAGTCGGTCTCAGTCGGACATTCTTTCCCGTGGTCACGGGGAGAAATCCGGGGGAAGTGAGAGCGGTCCGGTGAATCGGGAGGGAATGCCTTCCCGCTGCTGTTCGAATTCGGGCGGGCATGCTCTCTGAGGGGTGGCGCTCGGACTCCGGTAAGCAGCGGAGAAAGCCGTTCATATGCCGGATGTCTGGAATTACAGGGCCGTTCGAGGTGCGGCGGGTACCACCTCACGGAGGCCGTGAGCGTGGCGTACGCCACATCGTGCGGCCCGTCGAGGTGAGAGGTGGACCACGCGTCAACGGCTCTGACTCGCGTACATTGGCTGATCACTCGCCCTCGATGCCGGGCCACCGCGGGGCCCCGCCCCGGACGGCCCACCGACGCGAGAGACCACCAGGAGGTACATACATGTCCGGAACGACCACGACCGGAGCGCCCATTCGCGCCACCGGCGGCGGTGTCAACCGCTGGGTCGTTCTCCTCGTCCTCTGCGTCAGCCTGCTGCTCGTCGCGCTCGACGCGACCGTGCTGCACGTCGCCGTGCCCGCAGTCACCGAGGACCTCCGCCCGAGCGGGGTCGAACTCCTCTGGATCGTCGACGCCTACCCGCTGGTCTGCGCCGCGCTGCTGATCCTCTTCGGCACCCTGGGCGACCGCGTCGGCCGTCGGCGCATACTCCTGCTCGGCTACGCGCTGTTCGGCGTGGCCTCGGCCGTCGCCGCGCTGGCCACCAATCCCGAGGTGCTCATCGGCGCCCGCGCCCTGCTCGGCGTGGGCGGCGCGATGATCATGCCCGCGACGCTCTCGATCCTCCGGGCCGTCTTCCCGGACCGCCGTGAGCGGGCCACCGCCATCGGCATCTGGACGGCGGTCGCCGCGGTCGGCGCCGCCACCGGCCCGGTGCTCGGCGGTTTCCTGGTCCAGCACTTCTGGTGGGGTTCGGTCTTCCTGATCAACATCCCGCTGATGGCGCTGATCCTCCCGGTCGGCCGCTGGCTGCTGCCCGAGTCCAAGGGCGAAGGCGACGGCCCCTGGGACGTCGTCGGCGCTCTGACGGCCGCCGCCGGTGTGCTCGGGCTCGTGCTCGGTGTCAAGCGTCTCGGGGTGGGCCACAGCCCGCTCGACATCGCCACCTCCGGCCCGCTGCTCGCCGGTCTGCTGCTCCTCGTGCTCTTCGTCCGCCGCCAGCGCCGCCGCGACCATCCCCTCATCGACATGCGGATGTTCGCCCGCGCCACCTTCTCCACTTCCGTCGGCTGCATCGTGCTGGCCATGCTGGCACTGGTCGGCCTGGAGCTGATCGCCGTCCAGTACCTCCAGCTCGTGCTCGGTCTCAGCCCCCTGGAGACCGGCCTGCGGCTGCTGCCCCTCACCTTCGCGGCGATGGCCGCCGGAGCGACCGGCTCCTACACCCTGCGCCGTGTCGGACCGCGGCGGATGGTCGGCTGGGGCTTCGTGCTGACCGCGGCGGCGGTGCTGCTGCTCACGCTGATGGGACACCACGACCGGCCGCTGCTGCTCACCACCGGGTTCGTGCTGCTCGGCTTCGGGCTCCAGACCACGCTGTTCGGCGCGTACGAGTCGATGCTCAGCGAGGCACCCGCGGCGCAGGCCGGTGCAGCCGCGGCCATCGGCGAGACCTCCTACCAACTCGGTGCCGGGATGGGCATCGCCATGCTCGGCAGCGTCATGAACGCCGCGTACGCGCCAGGGCTGACCGATGCGGCAGGGGTGCCGGGCGCCGCCCGCGAGGCCGCGACGAACTCCCTCGGCGAGGCCTACCAGATCGCCGCGGGCCTCAGCGGCCCGGCAGGGGACGCGCTGCGGATCGCCGCGCGGTCGGCGTTTGTGCACGGTCTGCATGTCACGCTGGTGGTCAGCGCCGGGCTGCTGCTGCTCGGGGCGCTGGCGGCACTGCGGTTGCCGAGGGCGATGGAGTGCCCCGACGGGGCCGAGGACACCGAGGACGCCACGGTGGTCGCTCAGGCCTGTGGCGCGCCGGGCACCGGTTCCGGGGCGTCCGGCACCGATGCCCGGTCGTACGTCTCCGAACTCCCCGACCAGGCGGTGCAGGGGCCACGGGACCGTCTGCGCTCGTCCGCCGCCTCCCTGCACCGCAAGCCCGCGGAGGCGGCCGGCGCGGCCCGCTCTGGACGCACGGCACACTGAGCCGTAACGTCAGCGCTGATCATTGACTGACACCGTTAGGTTCGCGCACGCGCCGAGGCAGGGCCTGGGCGGTGCCGGCCGCCGGAGGCACCCTGATGACCGCATCCTCGAAGTTGCCGCCCTTCGATCCAGCCGACCCCATCGGCATCGACGACCTCCTGGAGCCGGAAGACCTCGCGATTCGCGACACGGTCCGCTCCTGGGCTGACGACCGCGTGCTGCCGTATGTCGCCGACTGGTACGAGAGCGGTGAGCTTCCCGGTATCCGTGAGCTCGCCCGTGAGCTGGGCTCGATCGGCGCGCTCGGCATGTCGCTGACCGGCTACGGCTGCGCGGGCGCCACGGCCGTCCAGTACGGACTGGCCTGTCTGGAGCTGGAGGCGGCCGACTCGGGTATCCGTTCGCTGGTGTCCGTCCAGGGCTCACTCGCGATGTACGCGATCTGGAAGTTCGGCTCGGAGGAGCAGAAGCAGCGTTGGCTGCCGTCGATGGCCGATGGCAGCACCATCGGCTGCTTCGGACTGACGGAGCCGGACGTCGGTTCCGATCCGGCGGCGATGCGCACGTGCGCCAAGCGGGACGGTGCCGACTGGGTTCTGACGGGCAGCAAGATGTGGATCACCAATGGTTCCGTCGCCGGGGTCGCGGTGGTGTGGGCCCAGACCGACGACGGTATCCGCGGCTTCGCCGTACCGACCGACAGCCCCGGCTTCTCCGCTCCCGAGATCAAGCACAAGTGGTCCCTGCGCGCCTCCGTCACCAGTGAACTCGTCCTGGACGAGGTGCGTCTGCCCGCCGACGCGGTGCTGCCGGGTGTCACCGGTCTCAAGGGCCCGCTCAGCTGCCTGTCCCACGCGCGCTACGGCATTGTGTGGGGCGCGATGGGGGCGGCCCGTTCCAGCTTCGAGGCCGCGCTCGACTACGCCAGGACACGCGAGCAGTTCGGCCGGCCCATCGGGGGCTTCCAGCTCACCCAGGCCAAACTCGCCGACATGGCGCTGGAACTGCACAAGGGGATCCTGCTCGCCCTGCACCTCGGGCGGCGGATGGACGCCGGGAGGCTCCGGCCCGAGCAGGTCAGCTTCGGGAAGCTCAACAACGTGCGGGAAGCGATCGAGATCTGCCGCACCTCGCGGACCATCCTCGGCGCCAACGGGATCTCACTGGAGTACCCCGTGATGCGTCACGCGACCAATCTCGAATCGGTGCTCACCTACGAGGGGACCGTGGAGATGCACCAGCTGGTGCTCGGCAAGGCGCTCACGGGTCAGGACGCCTTCCGTTAGGCCGTGTTCCGGGAGCGGCGCCGGCCGCCCGAAGGGCGGGCCAGGCGGGACTCCTGGAACACGGCCCGGAGCGCTGGGCAGACAGGCGAACGCCGTGCCGAGCGGTACGACGGCCCCGTCGCGGACCGGGGCGTGTGGCCGGGGTGCATCCCGGACTCAGCTCTGGTTGAAGAAGCCGTCACCGGTGTGGCCGGTGGGCTCGCCGGTGACGATCTCCGTGTCGGCGGGGGTCAGCAGGAAGACCCTGGTCGCCACCCGCTCGATGGAGCCCCGCAGCCCGAAGGTCAGCCCGGCCGCGAAGTCGACGACGCGCTTGGCGTCGGAGGGCTCCATCGAGGTCAGGTTGACGATGACCGGGACGCCTTCCCGGAAGTGCTCGCCGATCATGCGCGCGTCGCGGAAGCTGTCGGGGGAGATGGTGGCGATCCGGCGTCCCTGCTCCTGCGCCGTCTCGGAGGCCACCCGGACCCGCGGGTCGGTGACCCACTGCTCGGCCGCTCCCGTACCCTCGGAGTACTCGTCGTCGTAGTACCGCTCGTCGTTGTCCTCGACAAGCCCCAGCCATGCGCTCGCCTTGCGTACCGATGCCATGGACGCCTCCTTTCAACGCGGTCACTTGAGGTTCCGCGTCACTATGGTCGTCCATGATGCGGATCGCGCGCCAAGGGGATAGTCGCCGCGCGAGGTTTTCGTGACGGTACTGGTGCAGAAGTTGTGGCGTTTCGTCAACATTGTTCCTGAATAGAAGCCCTGAGGGACCCTCAGGGGCCTCATATCGAAGCAAAATATGAATGTCGTGCCGGATGGGTGACGTTCGGCGCGTATGGGCTAAAGGGTCTGGCGGGTAGGATGCGGCCCGCTCACTCGAACGACTCCTCGGGGGGTATGTCGTGTTCGGAATCGTCAGACCCTGCACCCATCGCCTGACCGACGGCCTCAGGACGGAGTGGATGGCGCATCTCTGCGGGCTCTGCCTGGCCCTTCGCTCGGACCACGGGCAGTTCGCCAGAGTCGTCACCAACTACGACGGCCTCATCCTCTCGGTGCTGACGGAGGCTCAGATCACTCCGTCGGCAGGGTCGCGCAGGAAGGCGGGGCCGTGCCCGCTGCGGGCGATGCGCACGGCACCCGTCGCGCAGGGCGAGGGCGCGCGGCTGGCCGCCGCCGTCTCCCTGGTGCTCGCGTCGGCGAAGGTGCGCGATCATGTGGCCGACCGCGACGGGCTGCTGGCCCGCAGGCCGGTGGCGGCCGCGGCGCGCAAGGTCGCCGGGAACTGGGCCCGCGCCGGTGCGCGCACAGGGCGAGGAGTCGGCTTCGACACCGACGTGCTGGTCGATGCGGTGGATCGGCAGACGGGGATCGAGGTGCTCGCAGGCCCCGGCACTCCGCTGCTGGTGGTGACCGAGCCCACCGAGACTGCGACGGCGGCCGCCTTCGCGCACACCGCCGTACTGGCCGGTCGACCGCAGAACGTCGCCCCACTCGCCGAGGCCGGCAGGCTTTTCGGGCGCCTCGCCCATCTGCTGGACGCCGTGGAGGACGGGGAAGCCGACGCCCTGTCGGGCGCCTGGAACCCGCTGGCGGCGACCGGGACCTCGTCGGCGGAGGCGCGGCGCCTCGCTGACGACGCGCTGCACGGCATCCGGCTCGCGCTGCGGGACGCGGAGTTCGTCGACGACGGACTGCTGCACATGCTGCTCGCGCACGAACTCAGGCGGTCCGTGGACCGGGCCTTCGGCTCGGCCGACTGCTCGCACCAGGGGTACGGCTCGCAGCCTCCGCAGGGAAACCCGTACGGCTCCGACCCCGCCGGTGGATCGTCCGGGCAGGCCGGCCCGCATGGCTCGTACGGTCCCCATGGCGGCGGTTACGGCGCGACCGGAGGCCCGGGCGGCCCCGGCGGGCACTCCCCGCGGTTCGGTGACGGCCCGCACCGACCGCAGCCGCGCGGCTTCTGGGCCGGCTGCGGCGCCTTCATCGGCCTGTGCTGCACCTGCAGGCTGTGCTGCGCCGAGGAGTACGAGGGCCCCTGGTCCCGCAAGAAGCGCAAGGGCTGCTGCCGGGACTGCGACTGCTGCAACTGCGGCAGTTGCGACTGCTGCTGCCCGTGTGACGGCTGCTGAGCTCCCGTCGGCACCGGAACATCGACTTCCGGCCGAGCCGCATATGGGGTGTGAGGGACATCACACCCGGACGGGTCGTGTCGTCGTATCGGTCGGACGGCCTGAGCAGGCCCGCCATCGCCCGACCGCCGTCCGCACCCCCACCGGGGGAAACGACCGTCCGGTCGGGTCCGCCCCGGACCATCATGTCGTGGCAGCCGGGCGGAACCGGCCGTTTCGTCCGGTCCGCCGACGGGCGGAAGACGGCGAGGAGTCACTCGTGTCACAAGACCGAAAGGCACCCTTGCGCCGGTAGTTGACGCTACGAATACTCCCGAGCAAGCGCTTGTCAGGAGCACAGCGGAGCTGGAATCCCGCGATCCCCTGCTCCATCGACTGCGCCTCACGGGCCCGTCACCCCACAGGCGGGTCCCCGATTCCCCTCTGGAGGAACGCGAAGTGAGGATCAAGCGCACCATCCCCCGCAACGGAGCGACGAGACGTACCCGTCTGCTCGCCCTCACCACAGGCCTCGTAGCAGCCGCAGCTCTGGCCGTCCCCACCGCCAGCGCCGACGAGGCCCCCCGCACATTCAGCGTGTCACAGCTCTCCGCCGCGAGCGACGCCGTGCTGCAAGCCGATGTGGCCGGAACCGCCTGGCACATCGATCAGGCGACCGGCACCCTGGTCGTCACCGCCGACTCCACCGTCTCCCGGGCGGCGCTGGCCAGGATCAAGCAGACTGCCGGAGCCAACGCCGGTGCGCTCCGCATCGAGCGAACCCCGGGCAAGATCCGCCGGCTCATCTCGGGCGGCGACGCCGTCTACGCGTCGAGCTGGCGCTGCTCGCTGGGCTTCAATGTCCGAGACAGCGCAGGCAACACGTACTTCCTGACTGCGGGCCACTGCACCGACGGCGCGGGCACCTGGTACTCCAACTCCTCCCGTACCACCGTCCTCGGCCCCACCGTCGGCTCCAGCTTCCCGGTCAACGACTACGGAATCGTCCGCTACACCAACACCTCGATCTCCAAGTCCGGCACTGTCGGCGGTGTCGACATCACCAGTGCCGCCAACGCCACCGTCGGGATGTCCGTGACCCGTCGCGGTTCGACCACCGGCACCCGCAGCGGTTCGGTGACCGGACTCAATGCCACCGTCAACTACGGCGGTGGGGACATCGTCTACGGAATGATCCGCACGAACGTCTGCGCCGAGCCGGGCGACAGCGGTGGCTCGCTGTACTCCGGCAGCCGGGCCATCGGCCTGACCTCGGGTGGTAGTGGCAACTGCACCACCGGCGGCACGACCTACTTCCAGCCGGTGACCGAGGCGCTCCGCGCGTACGGCGTCAGCGTGTACTGATCGCGCCGGACTCGGTCCGGCCTCATCCGGCCTCGTTCGCCCCGTAGGCCCGTTGCCACGTCGTGCGGCGCTCCGATTCGCGGCCGCCCCGCAGCCCGGCGCGGACACCAGGGGCGCGAAGGCGCTCCCATTCGGCCCCACCGGGCTTCCGTCCGGTGGGGCCGAATGCTGCCGGGTTGGTGAGGGATGAGGCTCCATGAGGTCCTCCCCGTCACCCACCGGTGTCCGAATCGAGGGACGGGGACTCGACGTCTTGCGTTGATTTGAGAGGATGTCAGGACGGTCGCGCAGCGTTGGGTCTTTCTGGGGGGTTCGATCTTGAAGCGCATCGGAGTGACCGGCCACCGGAACATCCCGCCCGAGGCCATGCCCCATGTCCGCGACGCCATTCGCACGCTGCTGTGCGGGCACAGCGGCTCGCTGGAAGCACTGTCCAGCCTGGCGGTCGGAGCCGACCAGATCTTCGCCGACATCGCCCTCGAGTGCGGTGCGGCACTCACCGTCGTCATTCCGAGCGGCAACTACGAGGAGGACTTCGACCAGCCGGAGGAACTGGCCAGGTTCCGCAGCCTGCGCAGTCTGGCCAGTCAGGAGATCCGTATGGCGTTCGACCAGTCCACCGACGAGGCCTACTACGCCGCCGGGGCCTTCATCGCCGACAACTGCGACCGGCTGCTCGCGGTCTGGGACGGGTTGCCCGCCCGGGGGGTCGGCGGGACCGGCGACATCGTGCGGTACGCACGGCGGACGGGCACGCCGGTCACCGTCATCTGGCAGCCCGGTGTGCAGCGGGCCTGACCTGTGCCGCCGACCGGGGCGTCAACTGCGGTGGCGTACCAGCCAGTCCGTGTGCTGCGGGGAGACGATCCGCTCGGTCTCGTACACGGCGGACGGCCACTGCTGCTCGGTCACCGAGGTCTCCATCGCGATGTGAATCGCCGCCAGGTCCTCCTCCACCAGTGAATGGGCGGCGATCAGAGGCTGGTGGCGGCGGATCTCGCTCCAGGCCAGACACGCGGCGGCGGCAGCCGAGAGCAGCCCGAGCGGCTCCGGGGACTCGGTGACCGAGAAGGTGCGCAGGGTCCCGAAGAGCAGGGCCAAGACGGTGAGCAGGCCGATGGTCACCTGCCACAGCAGGGTGGCACGGCGGGAGACCTCCATGCGGCGGTGGTACCAGTTGCGTTGCTCGATCAACCGGTCTCGCACATAGGTCTCCTTGCGTGCACTGAACCCCTTCTCCCGCAGCAGCCGCATCGGTGTGGTGATGAGCTCCGTACCGACCGCCGTCTCCCCGGATGCGCGCGGGTCCGTCCAGCCGACCTTCTTCAGCTCGGCCAGCCCCTCTTCCAGGCGGGTGACGAACAGCCGGTCGGGGTCGGGGGAGCCGGAGTCGAAGGGGGTGCCGTGGACGGCGTACCGCCAGCACATCGAGCGGATGAACTCCGCGGCCGACCTGTTGAGTTGCCAGTGCGACTTTGCTCGCTGGCGAGAACCGCGGAAGCTGACCACGAGCACTCCGGCGTACGCCAACACGCTCAGGAGGCCGGTGAGTTGGAAGGACGCGCCGATCGCGCCACGCCAGGGCAGCGCGGCCAGGGCGGCGCCCAGGACGAGCAGCAGCAGCTGCAGCCGGGTGCCGTTGACGGCCTCGCGCTGGCGTGAGATGGCCGTCTCATCGGTTCGGTGGAAGAGAACCGGCAGATCAGCGTTTCGGAAGACCATGCTTTGCAGATGTCCGGGAACCCCGGCCATGCGTACCCCCCTCGGCGGATTTGGCTTCACTCTTTCGATGGAATGGCTTGTTCCGTTCGGAGTGGGGAATACTCGCGCCACGCTTTTGCCGTAGACCTACGTGACGAGTTGCTGTGGGTGGCCATGAGAGTAAAGTCGTGCCGCCGACACTGCAACGGTGCGGCGCTCCGTATTAGCACAAGATGACCTAGGACGGCCGTCGTGACCTTCCAGACCTCAACCGCCTTCGCCGCCGCGAAGAAGAATCGTGTGCCCGTCACCGAGATCGACGTGCACGGTGCCGACGCCGTCAGGAAGCTGGGCCGTGTGCGTCCCGCTTCCGTCGGCAGGACCGATCGGGTGCCGAGTTTCAACTCTGCTCTCTAGTATGGGCTCCAGGCCCTCGGCCTGACCCTAGACTGGTGGAATGACAGGACCGTTGGTCCCATTCCGTGAGATCGTCCTCAAGGTGCACAGCAGGTGCGATCTCGCATGTGACCACTGCTATATCTACGAACACGCAGATCAGAGCTGGCGCACACGCCCTAGGACAATCTCTGACGACGCGATTATTTGGACGGCTCGGCGACTGGCCGAGCATGCCAAGACCCATGCACTACCCTCCGTGACAGTGATCCTGCACGGAGGGGAGCCACTGCTGGCGGGTCCCGCCCGGTTACGACGGATCTGCGAGGAGCTGATCTCCGCCCTCGACGGCGTCGCCGCGCTCGATCTGAGAATCCACACCAATGGTCTCCAGCTGAGCCCACGCTACCTCGACCTCTTCGACGAGTTCGGCGTCAGGGTCGGCATCTCGCTCGACGGTGACAGGGCAGCCAACGACCGGCATCGCCGTTTCGCGGACGGCCGCAGCAGCCACCCCCTGGTGCTCAGGGCGGTGGAGTTGCTCCACCAGGACCGCTACCGCCATCTCGACCTCGGTCTGCTCTGCACCGTCGATGTGCGCAACGACCCGGTGGCGGTGTACGACGCGCTCATGGAGCTCGATCCACCGCGCATCGACTTCCTGCTGCCGCACGCCACCTGGGACGAACCACCCCTGCGGCCCGGCGGCTCGCCGACCGTCTACGCCGACTGGATCCTCACGGTCTTCGACCGTTGGGACCGCAGGCGCAGGCCCGTGCCCGTCCGGCTCTTCGAATCGGTGCTCTCCACGCTCTCCGGAGGCTCCAGCCTCACCGAGTCACTCGGCCTTGCGCCCACCGACCTCGTCGTGGTGGAGACCGACGGCACCCTGGAACAGGTCGACTCGCTCAAGAGCGCCTACGAGGGGGCGGCGGCCACCGGATTCACCGTCTTCGACCACTCCCTGGACGAGGTCGCCGCCCATCCTGGTATCCGCGCCCGCCAGCTGGGACTGGCCGGTGTCGGCGAGACCTGCCGTCAGTGCCCCGTCGTCCGCTCCTGCGGCGGCGGTCTCTACACCCACCGGTACCGCGGCGGCCGGGACTTCGACAACACATCGGTGTACTGCACCGATCTGGAGGCGCTCATCCGGGGGGTCGAGCAGCGCACCGCGGCCGGGTCCGTGCCTCCCGCGGTGACCGACGCCGCGGCGCTGCGCACCGAGCAGCACGAGCTGGCCTGGCTGCTGCTCGCGGGACTCCACGACGCGCTGGCCGGACGGGGCAGTGAGGACTGGGCCCGTGCCTGGGAACTCATGGAAGCCGTCGAGCACTCCGACGGACTCGGCTTCGACGAGGTGCTGGCCCACCCGTACACCGTGAGCTGGCTGCACGAGGCACTGGACGTTCTCGAACAGGAGCCCCTCGGGGCAGCCGCCGGCACCGCCCCTGCCGCCAGGCTGTCCGCGGCGGTCGCTGCAGCCGCCGTACGGGGTGGCCCCGAACTGACCGTCCCGGTGCCGTACGAGCGCGGCGTCCTGTATCTGCCGACGCTCGGTGAGTTGCGTCTGACCGGGGCCGAGGAGCATGGCATGGTGCAGGTGCGGCCCATGGGGGAGGGCTTTTTGGTGAGGGGCGCCGGCAACGAGCGCCGGATCACGCGCCTGGCCGAACCCGCCGCCGGCTGGCGGCCGGTGCGCCGGCTGCGACAGCGTGCCGAAGCGGTCCCGGACCTCGCGATCGACGACCTCGATCCGCACCGAGACTGCTATGGCGTACCCGCCGCGCCCAGGCTCGGCTCCGAGGCGGCCGCCGACTGGACCGGGCGGCTCGCGGCTGCCTGGAGCCTGCTCCGTGAGCGGGCCCCGCGGCAGGCGGACGCCGCGGCGGCGTGTCTGACCACGCTCACCCCGCTCTCCGGTCGGGAGCCGGCAGTGGGCCGGCATGGTCTCGGCGCCCTCGGCCTGCCGCTCCACGCGGACGTCCCGGAGCTGGCACTCGCGCTGCTGCGCGGCCATCGCAGAGCGCGATTCCAGGCCTTGCGCGAGGTGACCGACCTGTACGCGCAGGACGGCTGGTGGAGCCATCAGGCGCCGTGGGCGGAGGCACCGGTGCCCGTATCGGAGCTGCTGGCGGGCGCGTACGAACGGGCCGGTCTCGCGGGGGTCGATCCGGAGGCCGCGGAGCAGGCGCTGCGGGCGCTCACCACCCTGGAACGCGCCGCCGAACTGACCGTCAGCGGGAAACGCCTGCTGACGCGGCTGGGAGAAGAGCTTGGGGAAGAGGTGAACCGTGACCTGTGCCGTGTATGAACGTGTCGGGCTTGCGAACGACCTCGCGCGGTTGGGGATCGAGCCAGGGGGCACGATCCTCGTCCACGCCGCCCTTGGCGGCACCGGCCTTGACGCCGGGGCCGTACGCGACGCATTGCTCACGGCGGTGGGCCCGGGCGGCACCGTGGTCGTGCCCGCCTTCACGGCTGAGAACTCCGACACCTCCACCGCGTATCTGCGCCGGGTAGCGGGCATGACACCCACTCAGGCGGCGTCCTTCCGGGCAGAGATGCCCGCGTTCGACCTCGCCACCACACCCTCCGCGGGCGTGGGCCGATTGGCCGAGTGCGTGCGCACCACACCCGGGGCCGTCCGCAGCGCCCACCCCCAGGTCTCGTTCGCGGCACTGGGCGACCGCGCCGCGGAACTGCTCTCGGCGCATCCGCTGGAATCCCATTTCGGTGAGGATTCCCCACTGGCCGCCCTCTACCGGGCCCGTGCGCGGGTGTTGATGATCAACGTGGGGTTCTCCGTGTGCACGGCCTTCCACCTCGCGGAGTACCGCATCGGTGCGCCGCTGCGGAGCTATCGCTGTGTGGTGCGCGGTCCGGACGGCCGCCCGGAATGGACCGAATACAAGGACACCGTGCTGGACGACAGCGATTTCGAATACATCGGAGATGCGTTCGATGACGGTCGGCGGGTGCAGAACGGACAAGTAGGAGGAACGAGCGCACGGTTGTTTTCGATCAAGGAAGCTGTGGACCACGCGGTGTTGTGGATGACCGAAAAGAGGCGCTGATTGACTGACGGTGAGGGGATGGAGCGCCGTCAGCTCCGGAATGATTGATTCGCTCGCACTCCGACGAACCCGGGAGCGCGAGTGCTCACACAGGACCAGGACGGGGGTCGTGTGCACGCGTCATCGCAGCAGCGAGCGGCGGACCATCGGCCGTACTTCTTTTTGAGCTACGCGCATACACCGCGGTTCGGACCCGGGGGCCCTGATCCCGATATGTGGGTCGAGCGCCTCTTCCGCGATCTGTGCGGCCATGTGATGGCCATGACCGATCTGCCGGCCGGCGCACCCGCCGGCTTCATGGACCGGGAGATACGCTCGGGCGAGGGGTGGTCGGAGCGGCTCGGCGAGGTGCTCGCCACCTGCCGGGTTTTCGTACCGCTCTTCTCGCCCCGCTACTTCGCCAGTGAGATGTGCGGCAAGGAGTGGTATGCCTTCGCCCAGCGGGCCATCTACCACCAGGCCAAGAGCAACCGGCCGGCCGAGGCCATCGTGCCCGCGCTGTGGGTTCCGGTACCGCCCGAACAACTTCCCGGTCCCGCCGAGCGGTTGCAGTTCAATCACCGCGCGTTCGGCGACCGCTATGTCACCGACGGACTCTACGGGCTCATCAAACTCCGGATATTCGCCGAGGAGTACGAGCGCGCGGTCTACGAACTCGCCAAACGCATCGTGAGCGTGGCGGATACCGTGGGAGTCGGCCCCAGCCGTCCGCTGGACTACCGCCAGGCCCCGAGTGCCTTCGGCATACCGCGTCCGTCCGAACCGCGCACCACAGGACCCCGCCCCATCAAGGTGACGGTCGCCGCCCCCACCCGGCACGATGCGCCCGACGGCCGTGACCCCGCCTACTACGGCGACATGCCGCAGGACTGGAATCCGTACCATCCCGAGTGCGTCAGACCCATCGCGTACATAGCGCAGGACCTGGTCCGCTCGCTCAACTACCAGGCCACGATTGCGTCGTTCGACCATGACGCGGCACCGCTCGACTCCAAGCAGCCGCCGACCCAGCCCGAGCTGCTGCTCATCGACCGCTGGGCACTGGAGGACGAGGAACGGTGCGCACGCCTCGCCGCGTTCGACGCCGAGCACCGCCCCTGGGTGAGCGTGGTCGTCCTGTGGAACCGCGACGACCAACAGAGCCGGGCCGTCGACGCCGAGCTGACCGACAGGCTGGAAGCCACCCTGCCCACCAAACTCAGCCAGGGCAGAGCCGCCTGCCGAGCCGCAGCCCGAGGACTGCCCAGCATGGAGGCCTTCGGCCAGATCCTGCCCCAGGTGGTGGAAGCGGCCGCCCAGCAGTACCTCAGACACGCGCAGGTCTATCCACCCGCCGGCGGCAGCCACACCGAACGCCCCAGGCTGCGCGGCCCGATGGCAGCCGAGTACGCCACCACGCAGTTCATACCCGACATGCTCGACCGTGCGCCCGATGCGGAGGACCCGGATGACAGCCAGTCGTGACGGACGCATCGTCACCTTCTATTCCTACAAGGGAGGCACCGGCAGGACGATGGCGATGGCCAACACGGCCTGGATACTCGCCGCCAACGGCAAAAGGGTCCTCGCCTTGGACTGGGACCTGGAGGCACCCGGACTGCACCGGTTCTTCCACCCCTTCCTCGACCCGTCCACACTCGGCGCCACCACCGGTGTCATCGACCTGATCACCGAGTACGCCTGGGCTGCGACCAGTCCCGTCCAGCGCCCGGACGACTGGCACCGCGACTATGCGCGCATCCAGCCGCACGCGGTCTCCCTCACTCCGGAGAACCTCGGCTGGGAGTTCCCCGACGGCGGCACACTCGACTTCGTCTCCGCCGGAAAGCAGAACCGCGAGTACTCGGCGACCGTCTCCACCTTCGACTGGGACAACTTCTACGACCGCCTCGGCGGCGGGCACTTCTTCGACGCCCTGCGCGACGACATGAAGGCCAACTACGACTACGTCCTGATCGACAGCCGCACCGGGCTCAGCGACATCGCCGACATCTGCACCGTCCACCTCCCGGACGTCCTGGTCGACTGTTTCACCCTCAGCGACCAGTCCATCGACGGCGCGGCGGCCGTCGCCCGCCAGATCGACGAGCGCTACGGCGGGCGCGGAATCCGGATCCTGCCCGTGCCCATGCGCATCGACGAGGGCGAGAAGGAAAAGGCGGACGCCGGACGGGTCCTCGCCCGGCTCAAGTTCGACCGCTTCCCCACCGGACTCTCCGGGGACGAGCTCACCTCCTACTGGGGCGCGGTGGAGATCCCGTACCGGCCCTACTACGCCTACGAGGAGACCCTGGCCACCTTCGGCGACGAGACGGGACTCACCAACTCCCTGCTCTCCGCCTTCGAACGGCTCACGTCCGTGATCACCGAGGGTCGGGTCACCGGCATGCCCGCGGTCGGCGAGGACGTCAGGCTGCGGATCAGGGACGCCTTCACCCGCCGCCGGCCCGCGCTGCCCGCCGACCTCTTCCTCAGCTACGTCGCCGAGAACCGGATGTGGGCCGACTGGATCGAGTCCGTCCTCGCCCGGGCCGGCTTCCGCGTGGTCCCGCGCGACGTCTCCGCCGAACCCTCTCCGGAGGACAGCGCCGCCCAGCTCGCCGAGACCGCCGCGCGCACCGTGGTGTTGCTCTCCAGCGCCTACCTCAAGTCCGCGCGGGCCATGGCGGTTTGGGAACGCGCCGCGTCCGAGGACCCCGGTGGCGGACGGCGCCATCTGCTGCCGGTGCGTGTCGGCGACGTACGTCTGACCACGCCGTACATCGACCGCAATCCCGTTGACCTCTTCCGGCTCGACGAGGTGCGCGCCACCACGGCTCTGCTGCGCGCCCTCGACCGCCCGGTGCAGCTCGTCGATGGGGTCTCGCCAGGGCCGCGCTTCCCCGGCACCGTGCCCAAGATCTGGAACGCGCCTCCGCGCAACCCCGGGTTCACCGGCCGATCCGTCGTCCTGGAGCGGATGCGCGACCAACTCGGCGGCGGGATGGCCGTGGTCCTGCCGCAGCCGCAGACGCTGTACGGACTCGGTGGCGTCGGCAAGACGCAGGTGGCGCTGGAGTACGTACACCGCTTCATGGCGGACTACGACCTGGTGTGGTGGATCTCGTCTGAACAGCCCGACGATGTCATCGCCGGGCTCGCCGAACTCGCCGTCCGGCTCGGCGCCCAGGGGGGCGAGGACATGGCCGCGGCCTCCCAGGAGGCGGTCGACCTGCTGCGGCGGGGTGTGCCGTCGGCGCGCTGGCTGCTGGTCTTCGACAACGCGGACGATCCCGAGCAGCTCAAGCGCTTCTTCCCGACCGGCGGACACATCCTGGTCACCTCCAGGAACCAGACCTGGTCCCAGTACGGTGACGCGCTCCCCGTGGACGTTTTCCTGCGCGAGGAGTCCATCGAGCACCTGCGCCGTCGTGCCCCCGGACTCACCGCACAGGACGCCGACCAGGTCGCCGGTGCGGTGGGCGACCTCCCGCTCGCCGTCGAGCAGGCCGCGGCCTGGATCGCGGAGACCGCGACCCCCGTCACCGCGTATCTGGAACGACTCAGCCAGCAGGCCTCCAGCGTCCTCGCGCTCAACCAGCCCGCGGGCTATCCGGAGCCGGTCGCGGCGACGTGGAACGTCTCCATCGAGCGGCTCAAGGAGCGCTCTCCCGCCGCCGTACGTCTGCTCCAGCTCTGCGCCTTCTTCGCGCCCGAGCCGATCTCGGCGAACCTCCTCTACAGCAAGGAGATGATCGAGGCGCTCAAGCCCTACGACGCCTCCTTGCAGGAGAAGCTGGTCCTGGGGCGGGTCATCAGGGAGATCGGCCGCTTCGCCCTGGCCAAGGTCGACCAGGTCTCCAACTCCATCCAGGTCCACCGGCTGGTGCAGGCCGTGATCCGGTCCCAGCTCAGCGAGCAGGAGCAGATGGACGCGCGCCATGCCGTCCACCGGATCCTCGCCGGTGCCCGACCCGATGACGACGAGCCGATCGACAACCCCGAGACCTGGCCCCGGTTCGCCACCATCTGGCCGCACCTCGCCCACTCCGAGGCGCGCTACTGCAAGGAGCCGGAGACCCGGCGGTTGCTCATCGACCGGGTGCGCTACCTGTGGAAGCGAGGCGACTGGCAGACCGCGGGAGAGCTCGCCGAGGACCTGCGGGACTCCTGGCGCGAGATGCTCGGCAACGACGACCTCCAGTACCTGTACCTCCGCTTCCACCTCTCCAACATCTTCCGCTCCCAAGGGCGCTACACGGATGCCAAGGAGCTGGACGAGGTGACCCTGGAGCGGCAGCAGGCCGTGCTCGGCCAGTCCCATCCGCACACCTACATGACCACGTCCGGGCTGGCGATGGACCTGGGCGCGCTCGGCGAGTACGGCAGGGCGATGGAGCTGGCCACCGAGGCGCACGACGGCTTCAGCCAGATCTTCCACGAGTCCCATCCGCGTACCCTGGCCGCTGCCAACAACCTGGCCCTGAATTTGCGGATGGTCGGCAAGTACGCCCGAGCCCGCGAGCTCGACCAAGACGTGTTCGACCGGCGCACCGAGGTGCTCGGCCCCGAGCACCCCTACACCCTGTCGTCGGCCACCTCTCTGGCCCGCGATCTGCGGGAGGTCGGGCACTACGAGGACTCGGTGACGCTTCTGGCGCGTACCTACGAGGTGTACAAGCAGACCCTCGGCCGGGCCTTCCCCGGCACCCTGGCCGCGGCCAAGAGCCTCGCCGTCTCGCTGCGCAGGGCCGGACGGGTGGAGGACGCGAGGCGGCTCACCACGGCCACCCGGAACCGCTACCGCGCCAAGTACACGTACGCCCACCCGGACTCACTGGCCTGTGACCTGAATCTGGCGGCCGACCTGTTCGCCGCCGGGGAGCCGGTCGCGGCCAGGGATCTGGCGCAGGAGGTGGTCGACCAGTACGTCGAGGCGCCGGGAGCGGAGCACCCCTACAGCCTCGCCGCGATCAACAACCTCGGTATCTACCACTGGGGGTGCGGCAATCCGGATCGTGCCGAGGAGCTGCTCCGGCCCACCGTCCGCGAGATGAGCGGGATCCTCGGCCCTGCCCATCCGCACACCTTGTTCTGCACCATCAATCTTGCCAACGCCCGTGCCGACCAGGGCGAGTTCGACGAAGCCCTGGTCACCGAACGGCGTACGCTCGGCATGCTCCGCGAAGTCCTGGGCGTACATCACCCGGAGACGCTCGCCGTCGCCTCCAACATGGCGGTGACACTCGGCGCGCTGGGCCGCAAGGACGAGGCGGCGGTGCTGCGCGCGGAGACCGTCGAGGAGCTGGGAAGGCTGCTCGGCGACGACCACAACATGACGCGGATCGCCAGGGAGGAGCGGCGGATCCACCGGGATCTGGAGCCACTGGCGGTGTGACGGAACGCCCGTGGCGGGGAGCCCTGCCACGGGGCGCTGCCGGAGACGCTCAGCGATCCGGTTCCAGCAGCCAGGTGAGGATCCCGGGCAGGGCGTGCAGCGCGTCGAAATGGGCGGCGGTCGGTTCCAGTACGGCCGTCGCGCCCGGGATGCGCTGAGCGAGCCAGCGTGAGTGGCCGACCGGTGAGAATACGTCCTTCTCTCCGTGCCAGAGCAGCACGGGTGGCTTGATCTCGGCAGGATCGAAGCCCCACGGGCTACAGAAGGCGAGGGCGTCGTCGATCCAGCCGTACGCCGAAGTGCGCAGTGCCTCCTGGTAGTTGCGCAGCAGCATGGTCCGGACGCCGGCGTCGGCGACCACCATGCGGTCGGAGTCGGTCAGCTCCCGGCGCAGATCGTCGAGGAGCTTCACCGGATCCCTGCGGATCTCGTCGGAGCGCATGATGAAGCGCTCCGTGAGCCGGTCCGGGTCCGTGGAGGCCGTCGAGTACTCCAGGACGTTGGACGCGGCCATGCCCTCGAACCAGTCGAGACCCTCCGCGTCCCGAGGGGCCAAGGTGACGAGCGCGGCCGCTCTGGTGACCCGGTCGGGCATCAGCGCGGCGCAGGCCAGCGCGTGCGGTGCCCCACCGGAGCGGCCCACCACGGCGAAGCGGTCGAGTCCCAGAGTGTCGGCGATCGCCCGGACGTCCTCAGCGACATCGGCCACACTGCGGCCCGGCAAACGGTCCGAACCGCCATATCCAGGACGGTCGTACGCGATGAGCTGCATTCCGCGCTGATACAGCACCATGCCCCGGGGAGCCGGACCCAGCCTGCTGCCCGGTGTGCCGTGCAGCAGGAAGACGGGCCTGCCCCGTGGATCCCCGAGTCGCTCCACCATCAGGTGCCGCCGCCCGTCCGAGGCGCGCACGCGACGTCGCAACCCCCGCCTCCTTCGCTATGGGCCCGTCGGTCCGTGTATCGGGCCGTATGTGCTGTGTGCAGCCATACTGTCCTGGCATTCCCCTCCCTGGTGATGAATACCCATCAGCCGACCGGAAACAGTTGGGTGAGCAATGCCGATTTCAGGACAGGTCCAGTCCTTACGGGACGCTCACCGCACGATTGCCACGTGTGTTCGCGAAAGGAACGGGCGGATGATGTTCGGGGGTTGTGAACGAACCAGGGGCGCGTTCGGTCGGTCGTGTGTGCGTCCTGGAGTCGACCTTGTGTGTTACCGGCCGGTCTCGGAATAGTGGGCGCCTCATCCTCCGTGCACGTCCACCCCACTTGGCCGTGCACGGTCCCCACAGGAGGTCGACTGTTGAAGCACCGCCGCATATCCCGGAAGCGCGCGACCATGGCGGGTGGCGCCGTCGTGGCGCTGGTCGTCGCCGGAATCACCTTCCAGACTGCGAACGCCAGTGAGGAAGCCCCGAAGCCCACCTTCAAGACCCTGTCGGTGACGGCGGCCGGAAACCTTGCCTCGACGCTGGTCGAGGACCTCGGCGGCGACACCGCCGGCGCGTACTACGACGCCGAGGCCAAGGCCCTGGTGATGAACGTGGTCGACGAGGAGGCGGCCGAGGCCGTGCGCAAGGCGGGCGGCAAGGCCAGAATCGTCCAGAACACTCTGGCCGAGCTGAAGTCGGCCCGTAAGACGCTGACCGACCGCGCCACCATCGCCGGTACGTCGTGGGCCACCGACCCGGTGACCAACAAGGTGGTCGTCACCGCCGACCGTACGGTCGAGGGCGACGAGTGGGCCAAGCTCCAGGCGGTCGTGAAGAGCCTCGGAGGGAAGGTCGAACTCAGGAAGTCGGCTGGCGAGTTCAAGAAGTACATCGCCGCCGGTGACGCCATCCACAGCGGTGGCGGGCGCTGCTCGCTGGGCTTCAACGTCGTCAAGGACGGCGAGCCGCACTTCATCACCGCCGGCCACTGCGGTGAGACCGGCAGCGAGTGGTCCGAGTCCGAAGGCGGTCCGGCGATCGGCTCGATGGTCGACTCGCAGTTCCCCGAGAACGACTTCGCCCTCGTGAAGTACAGCGGTGACACCGAGCACCCGAGCGAGGTGAACCTCTACGACGGCACCACCCAGGAGATCACCAAGGCGGCCGACGCGACCGTCGGTATGCAGGTGACCCGCAGCGGCTCCACCACCCAGGTGCACGACGGAGAGGTCACCGGCCTCGACGCCACCGTGAACTACGGCGACGGCCAGGTCGTCAACGGCCTGATCCAGACCAACGTCTGTGCCGAGCCCGGCGACAGCGGCGGCGCCCTCTTCGCCGGCGACTCCGCGATCGGCCTGACCTCCGGCGGCAGCGGCGACTGCTCCACCGGCGGCGAGACCTTCTTCCAGCCGGTCACCGAGGCACTCCAGGTCTTCGGCGCGGAGATCGGCTGACCCCTTCGCCGCCGCTGTGACCGGGGACACGGTCACAGCACGGGGCCTCGAAAGAGAGTGGAGCCCGGGTCGCCCTCAGGGGCGGCCCGGGCTCGGGGCGTCCGTACGCTCCGGTGTGCTCGTCCTGTGCAGGGCCTGCCGTACCGCCCAGAGCACCGACACCAGGGGGACGGCCACGATCGCGCCGATCACCCCCGCGGCGATGGCCCCGCCGACGACGGTGAGCGCCACCACCAGCGGGTGCAGCCGGACGGCCCAGCTCATCACGATCGGGTGCAGCACATGCCCCTCGATCTGCCCGATGACCACGATCAGCCCGACGACGACGGCCGCGGTGATCGGGCCGTTCGCCGCCAGGGCCACCAATGCCGCCACGGTGAGTGCGATGGGGGAGCCGATCAGCGGAATGAAGGCGGCGAAGAACACGAGCAGCGCCAAGGGCACGGCGAGGGGCACCCCGATGAGATGGAGCGCCACCCCGACGAGTACCGCGTTGGTCGCCGCCACCAGCACGATGCCGTGGGTGTATCCGGTGAAGGTCCGCCATGCGGCGCGGCCTGCCAGCGCCACCCTGTCCCGGACGGACAGCGGCAGCTGGACGCAGAACCAGGCCCACTGCCGGTCGCCCGAGTGCAGGAAGAAGACCGCGCAGAACAGCCCGAGTGCCAGCGTCGTCAGTACCTCCACCAGCTGTCCGGCTCCGCTGAGGGCTCTGCCGGCGAGTGCCGAGCGATGCTCGGACAGAAAACCTTTGATGCGCGCCTGGACATCCGTGAGCGCGTCCGGGTCCAGTGCGAGTGGTGACTGCTCCAGCCAGTGCTGGATCCTCCCGATCCCGGCACCGAGCTCGTGCTGCAGGGAGCCCCACTCCCCGGCGATCGTCTCGCCGACCAGCGCCAGGATGCCGAATACGACGATCACGCTGCCGATCAGAGTGAGCGCGACGGCGAGCGGACGGGGCAGTACCCGCGCCAGCAGGTCGGTCGCCGGCCGCAGCGCCGCCGTGCCGACCAGTCCGAGGAAGACGGCCACGGTGAGTTCGTGGAAGCGCCCGAGCACCGAGAAGACCGCATAGACCACGATGCCGATGGCCAGCAGCCGCCAGCAGTATGCCGCGGCGGTGCGCAGGGCGGGGGCGACCGGGGGTTCACCGCCCGGGACGGGGCGCGCCTGGCGTACGGGGCGGCGCGCTGTGTGTGACGGCAAGTGCCGGCCGCTGCCGTGCCGTGCGGCGGATCGCCTCGGCATCTGCCGTCACCACCTCCCGGTACGCCCCGACTCGTACCACGCCGGCGCAGTGGCCCAACGCTCCGGGGTCGACATTCCCCCCTATGGCATCTTCTGGTCCTCTTGGCGCTCCCGGTGTGTCCGTGTCGGCGCACCCGCCCCATCGATTCGCACGGACGTTCGAAACTTGGTCTATGGTGGGGGTGAGGGGGAGGTGAGAGCGGATTGAGCCAGGAGGTGCGGATGCCCGGTTTCACGCATCTGCACACAGCGTCCGGGTTCTCCATGCGGTACGGGGCCTCGCACCCGGAGCAGCTGGCCGCGCGCGCGGCCGAGCGGGGTATGGATGCGCTGGCCCTGACCGACCGCGACACCCTCGCGGGAGCCGTCCGGTTCGCCAAGGCCTGCGCCAAGGCGGGAGTGCGTCCGCTGTTCGGCACCGAGCTCGCCGTACGCGACGAGGGGAGCGCGAAACGCGGAGAGGTGGGCGGCCGGCCCACGCGCCGGCGTACCCCGGTGCGCGGTGGTGCCTTCATCGATGAGTCGACCCCCCGGGTCGTCTTCCTCGCCCGCGCAGGTGCCGACGGCTGGGCGGAGCTCTGCCGACTGGTCACCGCCGCCCACGCCACCGCCGCCGATGGTCCGCCCGCCCTCGAACGGGACGCTCTGGGGGAGTCCGCCGACGGGGTCACCGTCCTGCTCGGTCCCGGTTCCGAGGTCGGCGCGGCGCTGGCAGCCGGTCGCCCCGACCGGGCCGCCCGGCTGCTCGCCCCCTGGCGGGAACGCTACGGGGACGCCCTGCGGCTCGAAGCCGTGCATCACGGGATCGCGGGTACCGGCCCGGGCTCGCTGCGGCTCGCCGCCCGTACCGTCGGCTTCGCGGCCGAGCAGGGGGTCCGTGCCGTGCTGAGCAACGCCGTGCGGTACGCCGACCCGGGGCAGGGGCCGATCGCGGACGTCCTGGACGCGGCCCGCAGGCTCGTCCCGGTCGATCCGACCAGGGGCCTGGACAGCGGGGAGCGCTGGCTCAAGGGTTCGGACGGGATGCACCGCGCGGCAGAGCGGATAGCCGAGGCCGCCGGATGGCGGCGCGACGCGGCACACCGGCTGCTCACCGCCACGGAGGAGACCGCAGGCGAGTGCCTGGTGGACCCCGAGGACGATCTGGGCATGGGGTACGCGTACTACCCGGAGCCGCATCTCGTCGGCGCCGACCGGCGCACGGCGCAGCGGGTGCTCGCTTCCAGGGCTGCGGCGGGGATGGTGATGCGCGGATACGACCGGATGCCCGGCGCCCGTACGTACTGGGAGCGCATGCACTCCGAACTGGACGTCATCGCTGCCCACGGCAATGCCACCTATTTCCTGACGGTTGCTCAAGTGGTCGATGACGTGAGGAAGATGGGTATCAGGGTGGCTGCGCGCGGCTCCGGGGCCGGTTCCCTGGTGAACCATCTGCTCGGCATCGCCCACGCCGATCCGGTCGAGCAGCACCTGCTGATGGAGCGCTTCCTGTCCAGGCGCCGGTTCGTGCTGCCCGACATCGACATCGACGTCGAGTCCGCGCGCCGTCTGGAGGTCTACCGCGCGATCATCGACCGCTTCGGCGCGGAGCGGGTCGCCGCCGTCGCCATGCCCGAGACCTACCGGGTGCGGCACGCGATCCGTGATGTGGGCGCCGCCCTGAGCATGGAGCCGGTCGAGATAGACCGGCTCGCCAAGGCGTTCCCGCACATCCGGGCCCGTGACGCCCGCGCCGCGCTGGCGGAGCTGCCCGAACTGCGCGAGGCGGCCCGGGAATACCGGCCGGACGGTGGCAGGCATGGCAGGCTCTGGGAACTGGTCGAAGCGCTGGACGCGCTGCCGCGCGGAGTGGCCATGCATCCGTGCGGGGTGCTGATCTCGGACGCCTCGCTGCTCGGTCGTACGCCCGTGGTGCCGACCAGCGGCCTGGTCCCGCACGGCTCGCAGGTCCCGCAAGGGCCGCCGGGCTTTCCGGACGAGCCCGGAGGCACCCCCTTTCCCATGTCGCAGTTCGACAAGGACGACGTCGAGGACCTCGGGCTGCTCAAGCTCGATGTGCTGGGGGTGCGGATGCAGTCGGCGATGGCTCATGCCGTCGCCGAGGTCGAGCGGGCGACCGGGCACCGGATCGACCTGGACGACCCCGGACAGGTGGTCCCGGACGATCCGGCGACCTACCGGCTCATCCGTTCCGCCGAGACGCTGGGCTGCTTCCAGATCGAGTCCCCGGGCCAGCGCGACCTCATCGGCAGGCTGCAGCCCGAGAACTTCCATGACCTCGTGGTCGATATCTCGCTGTTTCGGCCGGGGCCGGTCGCCGCCGACATGGTGCGGCCGTTCATCGAGGCCAGGCACGGGCGCGCGCCGGTCCGCCATCCGCACCCGGACCTGGCGGCAACGCTCGGGGAGACCTACGGGGTCGTCGTGTTCCACGAGCAGATCATCGAGATGGTGGACATCCTGACGGGATGCGGGCCGGACGAGGCCGACCGGGTGCGCAGGGGGCTCTCCGACCCCGAGTCGCAGGGGCGGATCAGGGTGTGGTTCGGGCAGCGGGCGGAGCGCAGGGGGTACTCGGCCGAAGTGATCGAACGGGCCTGGGAGATCATCGAGGCGTTCGGTTCCTACGGGTTCTGCAAGGCGCACGCGGTGGCCTTCGCCGTGCCCACGTATCAGTCGGCGTGGCTCAAGGCCCACCACCCGGCGGCCTTCTACGCGGGTTTGCTCACCCATGACCCCGGGATGTATCCGAAGCGGCTGCTGCTGGCGGACGCGCGGCGACGCGGGGTGCCGGTGCTGCCGTTGGATGTGAACCGGTCTGCGGTCGCTCATCGCATCGAACTGGTGTCCGATGTGGGTGGTGGTGCCGAGGGCGGGGTGTGGGGTCTGCGGCTGGCGTTCGCCGATGTGCATGGAATCAGCGGGGCGGAGGCCGCCCGGATCGAGGCGGGCCAGCCGTACGCCTCCCTGCGGGACTTCTGGGAGCGTGCACACCCCGGGCGTCCCGTGGCGGAACGGCTCGCGCAGGTGGGCGCGCTCGACGCGTTCGGCGCCAATCGCCGCGACCTGCTGCTGCATCTCGCCGAACTCCACCGCACCCGGCGGGGGTCGGCCTCCCACGGTCGCGGCGGTCAGCTTCCGCTGGGTGGCGGTCGGGGTACCGCGTCCGTCGGGCTGCCCGATCTCAACGAGGCCGAGCGGCTCAGCGCCGAGCTGAACGTGCTCGGCATGGATGCGTCCCGGCATCTGATGGCGGACCACCGTGCCTTCCTCGCCGAGCTCGGCGTGACCTCGGCGAAGCGCCTGCGCGACGCCGAGCACGGTGCCGCCGTGCTGGTCGCGGGGGCCAAGGCGGCCACCCAGACTCCGCCGATCCGCTCCGGCCGCCGGGTCGTCTTCACCACCCTGGACGACGGCACGGGGCTGGTCGACCTCGCCTTCTTCGACGACAGCCACGAAGCCTGTGCTCACACCGTGTTCCATTCCTGGCTGCTGCTGGTGCGCGGAGTGGTCCAGCGCCGCGGCCCGCGCAGCCTGAGTGTGGTCGGCTCCGCGGCCTGGAACCTCGCGGACCTGATCGAGGTGCGCCGTGAAGGAGGACTCGACGCGGTGGCGCGACGGCTGGCCGAGAGCGGTCCGTCCACCGGCGCTCCGGCCGCCCCGTCCGCCGGTCGCAGTATCCGTATGTCCACCGGATACGAGATGAACGCCTGGGCCGACCTCCGTCCTGCGGGCGAAAACACCGCAGCCACACGGAAGTTGTGGCACCAGAGCCCGGGGAGTGCGGGATGACGGCCCAACCATCGGTCCTGTGCCTGCGGTTCCGCATGGCAGGCTGCGACCGGTCTCCGGACGAGGCCTCCTATGCCGGGCTGCTCGCGCTCCTCGGCGCGTTCACCCCCACCGTCGAGGCCTTGCCGCCGGACGGGGCACTCGCCGATGTGCGGGGCGCGCTGCGCTACTTCGGCAGGGACGCGACCGGACTGGCCGCGGTGATACGGGTACGGGCACTTGCCCTGTACGGGGCGGACTGCGTCATCGGTGCCGGCCCCAACCCCTTGCTGGCCCGGATGGCGGCACGCGAGGCCGGACCCGGCAGGACCCTGGCCGTGGGCGGCACGGCGGAGTTCCTCGCCGGACGCCCGGTCGCCGCACTGCACGGGGTCGGCCCGGTGACCGCCCGCGCCCTGTGCGGATACGGACTCGACACCGTCGACCGGGTCGCCGCCGCGCCCCTGGCCGTACTTCAGCGCATCCTCGGCGCACGTACCGGGCGGGAGGTGCACGAGAAGGCCCATGGCATCGACCGCACCCCGGTCGTCCCCAATGCCGTGGCCCGCTCCGTCGGCGCCGAACGCGCCTTCCCGCGCGATGAACTGGACCCGTCCAGGCACCGCCGCGCCCTGATCTCGCTGGGCGAGGAACTCGGCGCCCGGATGCGCGGGGAAGGTCAGGTCTGCCGGTCCCTGAGTCTCACCGTGCGCTATGCCGACCGCACCACGACCACCAGGTCCCGTGCGCTGTCCGAGCCGACCGCCCACTCGGCGACCCTCACCGGCACCGCGTACGGACTGCTCGACACCCTCGGCCTGCAGCGCGCCCGTGTGCGCGGCATCGCCCTGCGCGCCGATGGGCTGCTCCCCGCCGAGCGGGCGGCGCACCAGCTCACCTTCGACCCCGCGGACGAGAAGGCCCGCCGTATCGAGGCGGCAGCAGACCGCGTCCGGGCCAGGTTCGGCCCCCGGGCGGTCGTCCCGGGCTCGCTCGCCGCGTGAGCGACGCGTCCGTCGGTGGTCAGAGCCGCAGCACCATCACCAGGCGGTCGTCTCCGGGGCCGAAGTAGTCCCGGTGGTGTTCGACCTTGTCGAAGCCCAGTGACTCGTAGAGCTCGATGGCGGCGGCGTTGGCCGGCTCCACGGTCAGCCAGACCTCGCCCACCTCGTGCGCGCGTAATCGTTTCAGCGCCTCTGCCATCAGCCAGCGGCCGAACCCCCGGCCCCGCGAGCGGCGGTCGATGGCCAGCCCCAGGATCCAACTGCGTGACCTGTCGAGCCTCGTGCCCATCAGCACGTATCCGAGCAGTTCCCCACCGTCGTCGACCACCAGCAGCTGGTCCCCGTAGACGTCGTAGAACTGACGCAACACGAAGAAGGGATAGGCGTGTTCGGCGAAGACGTCCTGGTCGAGAAGCGCCAGCGGATCGAGGTCCGCTTCGGTGACCGGTCTCACCTGCGGTGGCCGGCTCCGGGCGGCGAAGGACACCGCGGCGGCGCGTGACAGAGAACGATCTCCAGGCGGAGGAGTCATGCCACTCCCTCACGAAGGGGCCAAAGGCGCTACACATCACCCTTACGAGTGATGCGGGCCGGGTGACCCGGTGCCGTGCCCGCCGGACCGCGGGCGGAGCTGGTCGGATCAAGCATTGCCCGCCCCAGCAGGACCTTCAAGGTGGGAACGGGCCGTCGAAGGCCACACGCACCGACGCGCCCCCCGTGCTTCGGAAGTCTTGTGCAGTGCGGGACCTGACGGTGTTTTTCCATTACCATTGGAAGATGGTTCTGAAACCGACTGACCGTCCGGAGATCCGCGAGTCCGGGAAAGCGGAGCTCAACGACGAGGCCAACTGGAACTCGTTCGACTCCGACGCGTATGTTGATCATAACTATCGTGAGCTGCGTCCCGATGACGAGCAGATCATTCGTATCGTCCGCGATTACTTCTGTGAGCACTTCCAGCGAAACCCGGAGCGTCCTGATTCGGGCATTGACGTCGGCTCGGGTGCCAATCTGTACCCCGCCCTCACCCTGCTCCCGTGGTGCGGCGTGATGACCCTGTTCGAACGAGCCGAGACCAACGTCCAGTGGCTGGAACGCCAGATCCCCCGCTACGACGCCAACTGGGACGCGTTCTGGGACGTACTGTCCGAGCGGAGGCCCTACGCGGCCGTTGATGACCCGCGCCCGGCGCTGCGGCTTGCCGCCCACGTCAAGCAGGGCAACCTCTTCCATCTGCCCGAGCGGCGCTGGGGCATCGGAACGATGTTCTTCGTGGCCGAGTCGATGTCCACCTCGATCGAGGAGTTCCGGGAGGGCGTGCAGCGCTTCGCCGAGTGCCTGACGCCCGGTGCCCCCTACGCCGCCGCCTTCATGGAGGGCTCGCAGGGTTACTCGGTGGGTGACGAGTTCTTCCCCGCGTGCAGCGTCGATGCGAATGATGTGCGGGACAGTTTGGCGCCCTTCACGGAAGGCGATGTCCAGGTTTCCTCCATCGGAATTCCAGGGGATCCGCTCCGGGTCGGCTACGAAGGAATGATCGTGGCCTGCGGAAAGCGTAATTCCGCATAGTCGCACGACGGTATGACGTCATATGGCTGCCGAATGACATCGATCCTGACGGGCGAATGACTTACTTCACGCTGCAGGGCGTCAGTACGAGGGGTATGGGGGATGCAGATCAAGCCACGCCAGCAACTGCTCGATATCTGGCGGGCCATTGCGCGCCACTCGTTCCAGGACGGTGAATGGGACTGGGGTGAATGGGGTGGGCGCAGCAGTGTCGCGGACGCCGAGCGCCTGCTCTGCCTGATGTATCCCGCTACCGAGATCCCGGCGTTCCGCCTGGATGATCCGGACACAACGGACCGCGACGTACAGGACGCGCTCAAGGACGTCGGCGGCCGACTGGAGATCCCCGGAAAGCTCCTGACGGCGCTCGTGGAATTCATGCGCACCCACACATCGGGTGACAAGCAACCCAGTTTCGCGGGTGGCCACTACTATGCGTCCGGTGATGCCGAGCGTGAACTCACCAAAGAACAAAGGGAGTTGGGAGTAGTCGACTCCTTCTCCATGTCGATCACGCTGTCCCTCGCCACCCTCGGCTTCCTCAAGGTCTACCTCAGTAAACCCCGGCGTGCCGAAGTGCGGGCGCTCGCCGATGAACTCAGATCGGCCACCGAGGCACGGCTCACCGCCGCGATGGTCAGCCTGCTGCGCTCCTTCACCATCAATGTCTTCGACGCCGACGCTCCACAGGGCCGCACACTCTGCCGGCTCATCGGTCAGGACCAGGTCTCGGACCGGATCGTCATCCAGCAGTTCCAGCGCCGCTTCAAGTCCCTGCGCGCCGTCCTGCGCGACCAGTTCGTGCTCGGTGTCGACATCGCCGACGGCCTCAACGACGAGAACCAGCTCTTCGAGTGCGGCTGGGCATGGGGCCTGGTGCAGGATGCGCCCGTCGTGGACACCAGCGAGCCGATCGGCCCGCAGCCCTCGGGTGTCGCCAAGCCCATCCCGTACCTCTACTTCACCGTGGTCGCCCTCGACGGCATCCAGGACCTCTTCTCCGAGCGCACCCTCACCCTCGGCCTGCTCAACCAGGAACAGCAGCGGCTCGCCGAGGCCCTGAGACTGCGGTGGGAGATCACTCAGCAGTACTGGTCGGCCATCGCCCGCTTCGGAGAAGGCCCCTGGCCGCTGGAGGACATCCCCTGGCGCACCACGGGACAGCGGCTGGAATCGGAGTACTTCTCGCTCTGTGTGGCCGCCATCCTCGTGTACGACCTGATCCGCAGGCGCGCCACGGACGACGACCTGACCCGCACCGTCACGATCATGGAACGCCTCGCCGAGCGGGGCCGCGTCACCAGCCGGATGACCCAGCGGGACCGGGCGATCACGCTCCACAACCCCGGCATCGAACTGCCCCTGCAAGGCAGCGAGACCCTCGGGCCGCCCATGCAGTGGAACATGACCGACTTCTCCGCGCAGCTGCTCAAGCGCACCATCCAGTTGTGCGCCCTGTCCCGGAACGTGTCCTCGCACGACCGCCTGCTACGGCTGGGTGAACGTATCTTCGACCATGTGTGGCAGCGTCGGCTGCGGGTCGGAGAAGGCGCAGGTCTCTGGGACAACGTCCGCTCCGTCTACCCCGATTCACCGGAGCGCATCGGGCCGCTCTCCTGGAACATCACCGAGCGTGTCACCGAGTGCATGGTCGCCGCGCGCCAGCTCTACACCCAGTCGCCGATCCGCAGCGCCGACCTCTCCGTACTCGCCGGTGATCTGCTCAGCGAAGCCACCCACCTCCTCGGCAGCGAACAGCTGGAACCGACTTCGGTCGCCGAAGGCTCCCGAGGCATCACACTGAAGGGCATCGAGGTCAAACTGCGGCGGGCCCGCGAGATCATCGAAGAACAGCCGGGCACGGCCTACGCGTTGACCATCGAGGTACTCGGCCAGCTGGACACCCTGGCGCTGGCCAGGCACACCGCTTCCAGAGGAGTGTGAACGGTGCTCGTCTTCGCGGCCTCCGACAAGGGAGGCACCGGCCGCTCCGTCACCAGTGCCAATCTCGCCTACCGGCGCGCCATCGCCGGGGACAATGTCTGCTACCTCGACTTCGACTTCGGATCACCCACCGCCGCGGCCGTCTTCGACGTCCCCACCGCCCTGCGGGGAATCGAGCACGGTGGGCTCCACTCCTACCTCACGGGCAAGATCCCCGAGCCGGTGCGGATCGACGTATGGGCCGAGACCGAGCATGACGTACTGCGCCACCGACCCACCGGTTCCGGCGACCTCACCCTGCTGCCGGGCGATCTCAGCGGCGGGGAGTTCGCCGTCACCAAGGACGTGCTGCGCCGCTGCATCGACCTCTTCCTCACCCTGAACAGCGAGTACGACCTGGTCGTGGTGGACCTCAGCGCCGGGCGCAGCTACGCCGTGGACATGGCCCTGGACGCCACCTCCCAGATGCGCAAGGTCAAGGCTCGATGGTTGGTCTACCACCGCTGGACCAGGCAGCATGTCATCGCCGCCGCAGGCCTGGTCTTCGGCCAGCGAGGGATCGTCTCGGGAGGAGTCGCTCGCGGGCATGACGAGGAGCAACTGCGTGGCGCCATCCGCTTCGTACGGGCTGCGGTCCCCGACCCCGAGTCACCCCTGTGGTCCCAGGTGCCGCCCGCCCAGTCCGCCTGGATGCGCATGTGCGACCAGGACCTCAACGAACTCGCCGGTGATCTCGACATCGGCTTCACCAAGGTGCTCGGCTCGGTCCCGCTGGAGCCCGTGCTCCAGTGGCGCGAGCAGCTGATCACCGACGAGGACGTGCTGGCCAGCCGGATCGCCAACATGGAGACCTGGCAGGCGCTGGAGGAACTCGCCGCGAAGCTCATCGACGAAGAGTCCTGGGGGCAGCAGTGAGCGATACCGTCTTCCGCGAGACCACCGCGGAGCCCCGTACCCAGTCCGTACCGCTGTCCCATGTCTCCCTGGAACTGGGCCACCTGTACATGGAGGACTTCGAAGCGGGTCCCGAGAGGCTGAGCGAGCACTTCTCGCAGGTACGGCCCTGGGCCGACGCGGTGCGCGGAATGGCGGCCGGAACCGGCAAGCGGGCCCGGGTGAGTACCTGCTTCCTCATCGACGACTACTTCACCCGATTCTCCACCCCGGCGGAGCTCGTACCCGTGCTGCTGGCCGAGGCAGAACGCCATGGGCTGACCATCGACTACCTGGCCCGGGAATCCGGCTGCGCGGTGGCCGACGGCATCGGCATCGCCGAAGTGGTGGAACACCGGCTGGTCGAGTCGCCCCCGCCGGGCAGTGACGGCTCCCGCCCCCCGGTCAGGGAGATAGGCTGGCTCGCCAACGGCGAACGTACTCCGGGGGTGGAATCCCTGGAAGCCATGGCCAACGTGCCGTCGTGGCGCCCGCCCAGCGAGACCGCGGCCCGGCGCCACTCGGTCTTCATGGACGTCGAGCTCTGGGACGACCTCGACCAGCGCCGCACCTGGTCCTGCCCCTTCCTCGCCGCCGTCTGGCAGCTGACCAGGATGGGACTGCTGCGCTACCGGGGCGAACCGGTGCTGCGCCCCAAGTCCTGGCCCGGCAAGGACTTCCCGCACAGTTGGGACGATCTGCCGCCGCTGATCCAGCTCAACGTGTCCGCCGCGCCCTTCTGCGCCTACCGCACCTACTCCGTGCTGCCGTCCCGCTTCCTACCCGTGGAGCACGCCGTGCGGGTCATCCTGGGGCAGGTCGAGGTGGACCCGGTCGCATTCGGCCAGATCGCCGAGCGCTCAGCCCGCGAGGGGGTGTCGGTGCCCGACGGTGTCGCGGACCGGGCCGGATACGTCTTCTACCCGGGCCCCTGACATGGGCGGACCCGAGGAGGCGCCCAGGAAGCCCGCGCTGGTCTGCGGCGAGATCCGCACCGGTCTGCTCAGGACCCACCAGTCGCTGCCCGCGGCCGGTGCCCTGGAACTGCTACGGCTCCGGGCGGACGAGCGCGTACGGGTCTCCGAGCGCCCCAACCTGCACGCGGTCTCGCCCGACGTCCTCACCGGAGTGGACTGCCGGTTGGCCACGGCGTCCGGCGCCAAGGTGCGCGTGGTGGGCACGGTCGCCGCGCACGCCGTGCTCACCGAAGGCAGGGTGCTCCAGACCACCGCGTACTTCCGTGCCCCCGCCAAGGGGCCCGAGCAGCGGCAGCCCTGGGATCACTACCTGGTCAGGCCCGGGGTGCTCGAACCACTGGGGCGGCTCCCGGAACGGGGCGTCGCCGAGGCGTTCCTGACGGGCCAGCAGCGTCCCGGGGAGCTGGACCTCGGCACGATCGCGGAACAGCTCCTGGGGAATGTCATGCGCCACCCCCTGCTCGACCAGTCACCGCCCTTCAAGTCCGGCCGGACCCGGCTGCGCTGGACCGCGTTGCCGTCCGGCGCTCCTGGAAGGACTCCGTCAATCGAGCGTTTCACCCTGGCCACGGAGGGGCTGCGGACCGTGGAACTGCGAGTGCCCGAGGACACGGAGCCGGCCGCGATCGCGGGGCTCTGCGAGGACCTCGCCCTGCACGACTGGCTGCTCACGACCCTCGTCAGGATGGTCGAGCGCAGTCGGCTCGGGTCGGTGGACGGGCACGGCGCCGTGATGGCGCTGCGGCCGGCGGTCGATCATCTGCTCCATCTGTGGATGCCCAAAGCACGTGTGGACAGGGCTCTTGGCCCGCTCTGGGAGGTGCTCGAAAGGGAGCCGGGATTCACCCGGCAGTGGCAAACGCTGGTCCAGCGCATCAGGGACCAGTTGGCTCTGCAAGCCATTCCGTTGCTGCGCGAGGCCCTGACGGCACGCTGAGACACGTTGGCACGCCGCTGGAGTGTGGGCACGCGCGACCCGAACCGGGGGAGTAGACCGAAGTGAACGCATCGACGACAGCGCGCGGAACATCGGACCCCTTAGGGCGCCCGCAGGGCGGTGGTATACCACCGTTCCTGCTGAAGACCCTGATCACCGTGGTGATCGGCGGATTCACCTACGCTCTGACGAACGCCACGGACCAGCCCGAGGTGTGGAAGCTGACGGCTTCCATCTTCCTCGGCGGGGCTGCCATGATCATTCAGTACATGATCGACTTCGAGCGGCGGCTGGGTGCCGTGGAGTCCGGTCTGATCGTCCACAACGCCGAGATGAAGGAGCTGGTCGCCGAGGGATTCGCCAAGATCAACCAGGCGACGGAGCTTTTCGGACTGGTCGAGGGGTCCGCGCTGCGTACCGACGGCGTGAATCGGCTTGTGCGCAACGCGACATCGGTGAGTTCCGACGGTCCCTCGATCGTCCGGGCCTTCGCCCAGGCCGAGATCAACCGCCTCGCCACCCTGATGGCCAACCTCAACCAGAAGCACACCGACTACGACGGTGAGGACCACGACTGGATCGTCACCCTGACCCAGTGCGCGAGTGGCACGATCGACGCCACCAGCACCTCGGTGGACCATCACTTCTGGCCCAGTGAGCTGGGGCAGCGCTATCTCAGGGAGCAGCGTGACGCCATCCGCGGCCGAGGAGTGCGCATCCGCCGCCTGTTCATCGTGAACACCCCTGACCAGATCGACCGCGCGCTCGAACAACTGGTGGCGCGCCAGAAGAGCCTGGGGATCGACGTACGCGTACTCGCGCTGTCCCAGCTGCCGCCGGAGGCCGGGATCGACACGACGAACGACTTCATCGTGTTCGACGACTCCCTGTCCTATGAAGTCGAGCCCGATCTCCGGGGGATGAACTCCAAGACCACCCTGGACCTGCGGGAGGAGCGTGTGGCGCGGCGTGTGAAGCGCTTCGCGGAGCTCTGGGAGGCAGGAGGCAGGGATCCAGAGGAGTAGGACTCGGCCAGGCCCGGCTCCGCACCGGCTCAGGGCCGTCAAGAACACCATCGGACGACCACCGGGAGGGCTGCCCGGTGGTCGTCCGCATCTGCCCTGTCAGAGAGCATTTTGACGAGGCGATAGTTTTTACCGACGCGTAACTTCCCAGTTCTGGTTACTCGTGCGTACGTTGTCTGAAGTACAGCCCTCACTTGTGGTCCGGGCCGCAGGGAAATCCCCACATCCCCAGTCATCGCCATTTCCCTTGAGCCGCAAGGAGATCGCTCGATGCTGTCCTGGAAACGCGCCCTCAGACCGCTCGCCGCCCTCGTGCTGGCAGCCGCCATCGGCTTCACCCCCGCAGCCACTGCGAGCGCCGCCCCCGCCGCCGCCCCCACCCGTGGCTGGAACGACTACTCCTGCAAGCCCTCGTCCGCCCACCCCCGCCCGGTCGTCCTCGTCCACGGCACCTTCGGGAACTCCTGGGACAACTGGCTCGCCCTCGCGCCGTACCTGGTCCACCGCGGCTACTGCGTCTTCTCGCTCGACTACGGTCAACTGCCCGGTGTCCCGCTCTTTCACGGACTCGGCCCCATCGACAAATCCGCTGAGCAACTGGACGCGTACGTCGACGAGGTGCTCGCCGCGACCGGTGCAGCCGAGGTCGATGTCGTCGGGCACTCCCAGGGCGGCATGATGCCGCGCTACTACCTGAAGTTCCTGGGCGGCGCCGACAAGGTGAACGCGCTCATCGGCCTCGCCCCCGACAACCACGGCACCACGTTGCACGGGCTCGCCGGACTGCTCAAGTACTTCCCCGGCGCGGCCCATCTGCTGAACACCGCCACCCCGGCCCTTGCCGACCAGATCGCCGGATCGGCCTTCCTCACCAAGCTCAACGAGGGCGGGGACACGGTCCCCGGCGTGCAGTACACCGTCATCGCCACCAAGTACGACGAAGTGGTCACGCCCTACCGTTCGGCTTTCCTGAGCGGACCCGGCGTCAAGAACGTGACACTCCAGGACCTCTGCGCCATCGACCTCTCGGAGCATGTGGCGATCGGCTTGTGGGACCGGGTCGCCTACCACGAGGTGACCAACGCACTCGATCCCGCGCATGCCACCCGCACCACCTGCGCTTCGGTCTTCGACTGAACGACGCCATCGGAAACCGGCCGGTGTCGGTACCCGTCGCCGGGTACCGGCACCGGCCGATTGGGCTCGTGGCGCTCATCCCCCACGAGAGGAAGTCTCTTGACCACCTTCCTGAAGCACCTCAGGTCGACCACCGCGATCGGTGCCGTCGCTCTCGCCGCCCTCAGCCTCCAGTCCGGCGCCGCCACCGCAGCCCCCGAGCCGACCCCGCGCGGCGACCTGGGCCCGATGGTCAGAAGGCGGCTCCCAGCAGCGGTACCTTCTCAAGGCCAAGGTGCCGTTCATCGAGGACGCGGCGTGCCAGTCGGCGTACGGTGACCAGCTCACCCCCGGCGAGGAGATCTGCGCCGGACTGCTGGACGCCGGCGGCGTCGACACCTGCCAGGGTGACTCCGGCGGCCCCATGTTCCGCAAGGACGAGGCCGGGGCCTGGACACAGGTCGGCATCGTCAGCTGGGGCGAGGGACGTACCCGACCGGGCAAGCCCGGCGTCCATACCGAGGTGAGCACCTTCGCCGCGGACATCAAGAAGGCCGCAGGGGAACTGGGCGGCTGAGCCGGTTGCGCCCGGTCCGGGCGCAACGAGCCGTCCGGTGCCGGGGTCGGAACCTCCCGCCCCGGCACCGGACGGACGGCTTCCCAACGCTGCCGGACGGCGGTCAACGGCGGAGCCATCACCAGGGGAACCCGCTCGCCATCGTCGGTGTCAGTGGTGGCTGCCACCATCGGACGCATGACGACGATCGACTGGGACGCTGCGGCAGCCACTTTCGACGAAGAGCCCGACCACGGGCTGCGCGACCCCGCAGTGCGCGCCGCCTGGGCGGCACGGATGGCAGGTTGGCTGCCCGATCAGCCATCCGATGTGCTCGACCTCGGCTGCGGTACCGGCAGTCTCGCGCTGCTCGCCGCCGAGCAGGGGCACCGGGTGACGGCTGTGGACCTCTCGCCCCGGATGACCGAGGCCGCCCGGGCCAAACTCGCGGGCACCGGCGCGGAGGTGCTGACGGGTTCAGCCGAGCGGCCACCGGTGGGTGAGCGGCGCTTCGATGTGGTGCTGGTCCGCCATGTGCTGTGGACGCTGTCCGACCCCGAGGTCGCGCTGGGCGACTGGGCCGCACTACTGCGGCCGGGGGGCCGGCTGGTGCTCGTGGAAGGGGTGTGGAACGGCTTTGGACTGCCCGCGCGGCGGCTGACCACGGCCCTCGCACCGCTCACCCTCCATACCGAGTTGGAGAGGCTCTCGGCGGAACCCGCGCTGTGGGGCGGGCCCGTCGACGACGAGCGCTACGCGGTGGTGGCATGGGTGGCGCCGCCCACGCGGCACCGGGAGGTGGTCGATGTGCACCTCATCCTCCGCAAGGACGACGAGGTGCTGCTCGCCCGAAGGTCCGGGACCGGATACGCCGACGGGTTGTGGCACGCGCCCTCCGGACATGTCGAAGACGGGGAGGACGTGTGCGAGGCCATGGTGCGCGAGGCAGCCGAGGAGATCGGCGTGCGGCTCGGACGGGACGATCTGCGGGTGGCCCTGGTGATGCAGCACCGGGGACCCGGTGCCCCACCCCGCACCGGCTGGTTCTTCGAGGCCGAGTACGGCAAGGGCGGTGAGCCGTACAACCGCGAGCCGCACAAGTGCTCCGGCCTGGACTGGTATCCGCTGGACTCGCTGCCGCACGACATCGTCGCCTACTGCCGGGCCGGGCTCGACGCCTATTGCGCCGGTGAGCGTTTCGTCCTCCACTGGCACGAGGACGGTGACCCGGTCGCATACGATCCGGACACACCCGACCGGGCCCTGCCGCTTCCCGTCACTCGAACAGCGACATGAACCGCCCCTCCAGGGCGAGTCGTTCCAGAGCGTCCAGCGCCCGGACGGCTTCCCTGGCCGCAGGAGGGTCCGTCCGGTCGAGGCCGCTCGCGGCGAACTCGTCCTCGTCCAGGCGGATGACCAGCCGGCTGTCCGCCGAGACCCAGAGATCCAGATCCAGGTCCTCCGAGATCACCTCGGTGGCCGCCGCCTGTTCCGCCAGGACCACGGGCCTCGTGATGTCGCAGTACCAGCCCTTGAGCTCCCCACCGCCCGCCCGTACTTCCTTCACGGCATACCAGCGGTCGCGCCAGTAGTGCTCCGTGAACACATCACCTGGCTCGAATCGGACGAAGCCGAAGTCCCGTGCGCTCTCCCCGGCCCAGAGCGCACGGACGGTGACCCGGGATCCGTCGTCCGAGACCAGCCGGGCCGAATAGCGGATCTTGGTACGTCCCGCCTTGACGAGCACGACCTCCACCGCTGCGGCAGCGGCCCGGTCACCCGAGCTCGCGGACATAGCGCACCTCCGTGGCACAGATCCGATAGCCGAACCAGGTGTTGATCGCCAGCATCGGTCCGTTGCCCGTGTCATTGCCGGTGAACGCCTCCGTGAGTCCGGCGGCCCGGGCTCGGTGCAGCGAGTCGTTCTTGGCGAGCTTCGCCAGGCCCCGGCCGCGGTAGGCGCGAGCGGTGCCCGTCATCGCCGTGGAGTAGCGGGTCGAACCATCGGTGTACGCCGCGGTGAACGCGACCGGACGGCCGTCGGCCACCGCCACGGACGTCAGCTCGCGGTCCAGCAGCGGGTGGCCCCAGGTCGTCGCCAGCCAGTGGCCGTAGTCGGAGAACTCCACATCCACGTCACCCGGCTCGTCCGCCGTGGTCTCGGCGTCCAGCTCGTACAGCGGCCTGGGGTCGTCCTCGAAGGCCGTGGCGGGAACGATCTCCACACCCTCGGGCGGCTGCTGAAGCGGTGGCAGGGTGCCGCCCGCGAGTTCGAGCCTGAGGAAGTGGGCCGAGCGGCTCGGGCGGTAGCCGCGCCGCTCCGCGAAGGCGCGATTGGCGGGTTCGTCGAACACCCAGGTGTAGGCCGTCGTGACGCCTCCGTCCGCCAGATGCCGCTCGGCGGTGTCCACGATCAGCGACCCCGCGCCACGGCCCTGACGCTCCGGGTGCACATAGACGTTGGCCTGTCCCACACCGGGCTCGACGCTCTCATGATCGGTGTGCACCTGTGCCGTGCCGATGATCTCGCCGTCCTCCTCCGCCACCAGCAGGCGCCAGCGGGATTCGGGATGGGCCCGGGTGACGACGAAGGCCACGGACTCGGCGGTGGCCAGCATGAAGGGCACCGCCGCCCGCCGGACCCGCGCGAAGCCCTCGGTGTCCCGTGGGTCGTCCAGGCGGAGATCACGCACAATCACTGTCATGGCTGCCACGCTAGGCAGCGGGTGATGGCAGGCGCCTCCCATTTTCCGCCGCCCGGGCGAGAGGATGGGGGACAATCACCCGGTGACCTTGCACCTCGTCATCGAAGCCGGCTCCGCCGCACCCTATGAACAACTCCGCGCCCAGATCTCCGAGCAGGCCCGCTCGGGCGCGCTGCCCGTCGGCTACAAACTCCCCACCGTCCGCGGCCTCGCCGAGGAGCTGGGCCTCGCCCCGAACACCGTCGCCAAGGCCTATCGAGCTCTGGAAGGCGACGGCGTGATCGAGACCCGCGGCCGTCACGGCACCTTCATCGCCGCTGCCGGCGCCGCGGCCGAACGCCATGCGGCGGCGGCCGCGCAGACCTACGCGGATGAGGTCCGCCGCCTCGGGTTGACCCGAGCCGATGCCGCGTCCGCGGTGGAGGAAGCACTGCGGGCGGCGTACGGGAACTGACGAGCACATCTCGCCGCGTTGCCGAGTCGTCCTCATATGCCCGCGTATGAGGACGACTCTCCCTGTCGGCGGCGGGACCCCCACCGCACCGCGGTGCACCGCGTCCGCCGCCGCACGCCGGTCGACCGGGGACTGCGGCCCGGACCTCGGCCGCACAATGAGGCGGTCCCGCGGCTACGGACAACCTCCCCGGGGTTGAGGGGAATCGCGTGCGGGGCGCAGCAGCCGCACTCCGCCGCGTGCCCTGCGGACGAGCGCGTAGCCCTTGGTCAGGGTCCGGTCACGGGCGAAGTCGCGCATGAGGGCCCGCCCCTCGACCAGCCGCTCGAACTCCTCGATGCCTGTGGTCCTCCGCACCGTCACCCGTTCCAACGCAAACGGTCCCTGCCGGCGGCGGGCCAGGGTGTTGCCCACCGCGAGCGCCTGTGTGAAGCCCGCCGAGCGCACGCCCCGGCGCACCCGGCTGCTGGAGTAGCCGTACGGGTACGCGAACGAGAGAGGGGCTGTGCCGAGCTCGCCGGCGATGATCCGTCGGCAGTGCACCGCCTCGTGCCACAGCTTTGCGTTGTCGAGTTGGTCGAGCTGGGGATGCGTGTGCGAGTGCCCGCCGATCTCCGTTCCGGAGGCGGCGAGTTCCCGCACCTGGTCCCAGCAGAGCATGGTGTCCAGGGCGCCGCCCGTATCGTGTTCGCCCCGCAGCCACCCGGTCGAGACGAACAGCGTCGATGCGAAGCCGTGCCGGGACAGTACGGGGAGGGCGTGCCGGTGCACGCCCTCGTAGCCGTCGTCGAAGGTGATCAGCACGGGCCGTGGCGGGAGTCGCTCGCCCTGCCGCCATGCCCGGGCGAGCCGGGACGTGTTGAGCGGGGTGAAGCCCCGGTCGGACAGCAGTGCCATCTGCTCGGCGAACGCGTCCGGAGCCACCGAGAGGCCGAAGGCGGCCGGAGCGGGCCGATGGCTCACGGCGTGGTACATCAGGATCGGCACGGCCTCGTTCACTGTGCTTCGCCTTCCGGGCGGGCGGGTGCGTACGCGGAAATCGGGCCGTGCGAGAACGCCACCGCCGAACGGCCGCGCAGGCCCGCGAACAGATAACCGGCCGCGGCGGTGGCCGCACCCGCCACGATCGCGCCCGCCCGCCCGGCTCCGCCGCGTCTGCCCAGCAGGGCGTCGCGCAGCCCGCGCGCGACGCCCGCCGGAAGGACCCGGGTGGTGTATCTGCGTTCGGACTCGAGACCCCTGCCGCTGCCCACGCTCCGGGCGACCAGAGCCTTGGACAGCCCTTCGGCATACGTCCGGGTACGGAAGTAGCGGAAGCGCTCACGTCCCTCAGGGACCTTGTGGTGGATGACGGCCCGGTCGTCGATCAGCAGGACAGCATGGGGTACGGCGCGGCTGAGCCGGATGCAGAGTTCGGTCTCCTCGCAGCCCAGGGGGCGTCTGCCGCCGTCCCGCCCGATTCCGGTGGCGAAGCCGCCCGACGCGTCGAAGGCCGTCCGGCGGAAGGACGCGTTTCCGCCGAGGACGTTGCGCACCCGCACCCGGCCGGGTGGCAGGCCCCGGTATGTGCAGCCCACCACCCAGTCGAACTCCTCGGGGAACCAGTCGGGGCGCCGCCCCGACGCCCACGAGGGCAGGGTCCTTCCACCTACCGCCATGACACGCGGATCGGCGTAAGCCTCGGCGAAGTGGCGCAGCCAGTCGGGGTCGGCCACCGCGTCGTCGTCGAGGAAGGCGACGAACTCACCGCGTGAGACGGCGATTCCGGTGTTGCGCCCGGAGGAGAGACCGCGGGGGCCTGCATTGGCGAGCACCCGCACCCCGTCGTCGCCGTCCGTGAACTCCTTGGTGAGCCGCTCCAGCAGCGCCGGGTTGTGGTCGACCACGACCAGCGTCTCCAGGGCGGAGAACGACTGCTCGCGGACCGAGGCGACCGCGGCCAGGATGTCCTCCCAGCGGTCCTCGGTGTAGGCGCAGATCACCACCGAGAACGTCCGCTCGCTCAAGAGACCCCACCCCCGGAGGCCTTGAGGGAGAGCGGCGGGGTACGGCGCCGCCCGGAGCGCCGCGCCGCGCCCTTCTCCCGCAGGATCACCCTGAGCACGCGCAGCCCGTCGCGCACCGCGCTGAGGTTGCTGACGCCGTGGATGCGTACGTACTCGTGGCTGGGTACCTCCTGGACCCGAAGTCCGGCTTTGACGACCCGGATGTTCATCAGGGTCTCGATCTCGAAGCCGGTGCAGTCCAGGCCGATCCGGTCGAGGCAGTGCCGCCAGAAGGCGTTGTATCCGTAGCAAAGATCGGTGTAGCGGGCGCCGAACTTGGCGTTCACCACGGCGCACAGGACGTGGTTGCCGAGCCGTCGGATGGGGGTCATGTCGTCGGTTCCCCCGCCGTTGGCGAAGCGGGAACCCTTGGCGAAGTCGGCTCCGCCGACAAGGGCCGAGACATAGCTGACGATCTCCTGGCCATGGGCCGAGCCGTCGGCGTCGACCATCACGATGATGTCGCCGGTGCAGGCGGCGAACCCGCTGATGAGCGCGTCACCCTTGCCCTTGCCCGCCTGCTTGACGACCTTCACCGCGGGCCACAGCCGTCTGGCCACGTCCACCGTGCCGTCCGTGGAATTGCCGTCGACCAGGACGACTTCGTGGATCCAGTCGGGAAGCGTCTCGAAGACGTGCGGAAGGTTCTCCGCCTCGTTCATGGCGGGGATCACGACGCTGACCGGCGGAGTGATCGCGAGATGAGTGGAGATGGGACGGTAGTCGGCGCAGTCGCGGTTCAGCGTGGCGGCGGTCCCGGCCGCCGCGGGTGCCGCGGCGCCGGTCTCATGTGGTGCCGGGCGCAGGATCGAACTCATGACTCGGTTTCCCTCTCGTCCGGTGGACCGCCCGCCCCCGGGCGGTCCGGCTGGAGTGTCCGGTTCGAAAGGGGGGTTCTCACTCAGGGCATGACGGCATCGGACTCCGTGCACGCCGGGTGAGCTGGCAATGCTTTCCGCGCGGCCCGTGAGCCGGCGCGCGCCTGAGCGCACGGTCGATCACGGCACCCCCCTACCGCGCCCCGCCGCGGACCGTTGCGACGATGACGAGCCCCTCCCCAGGAGTCGCGTTGCATGATGGTCCGTTGCGGGTGGATGTACGACGGTATTGATGAATAAGACTGTATGACAAGACCTGGAACAAGGTCTCACTTTTTTGCTTCTTTTTCCCTCCCGGGTTGAAATGTGCAAGCTGTTTACGTATTTCGGTAAAAGGGAGAAGTGGGGTAATTGATGCGATCGATGGGGTGTTTGTGATGGCGAGTCTCATTCGATCGTCTGAGTGCACTGATGGATCGTCAGGGAGGTTGTGCCGAACCTGGACCATTCTTGACGTGTACACTTCCAGCGAAGTGTGCGCAGTGCTACGACAGTTGGGACAGAACTCCTGGTAAAGGGAGGTTCCATGAAACTGTCCCGATTCGCGGCATACTCCTCCTCACTCCTCCTGGGCGCTGTCCTGGCCTTCACCGGCGCGGGCCAGGCACAGGCTGCGCAGAACGCGGCAGCACTGGACTACGTGGCTCTCGGGGACTCGTACTCCTCGGGTCTCGGCGCCGGTGCGTACATCAGCTCAAGCGGCGACTGCCTGCGCACCAACCGGGCCTACCCGGCGCTCTGGGCAGCGGCCAACTCGCCCTCGTCGTTCGCCTTCACGGCTTGCTCAGGTGCTCGAACGAGTGATGTGATCGCCAGCCAGCTCGGGCCCGTCACCTCGGCGACCGACCTTGTGTCGATCACCATCGGTGGAAACGACGCGGGCTTCGCCAACGTCGTGATCACCTGTGTGCTCCAGTCCGAGAGCGCCTGTGTCGCCCGCATCGAAGAAGCCAAGCGCTATGTCGACAGCACCCTGCCGGGGCGGCTCGACTCGGTGTACTCGGCGATCAGATCCAGGGCATCGGCGGCGCATGTCGTCGTGCTCGGCTATCCCCGCCTCTACAAACTGGGCGGCAGTTGCCTCACCGGCCTCACCGAGGGCGAACGCACCGCGATCAACGGCGGCGCCGACTACCTCAACGCGGCCATCGCCAAACGAGCCGCCGACCACGGCTTCACCTTCTCCGATGTCGTGCCGGGGTTCACCGGTCACGAGATCTGCTCCAGTGCCGCCTGGCTTCACAGCGTCAACTGGCTGAACATCACCGAGTCATACCACCCGACCGCGTCAGGGCAGTCGGGCGGCTATCTGCCGGCCTTCAGGTCGGCGGTGTGACGGGCTCATCGGGATAGCCCGGAGCGCTCGGACGTGTCCACTGGGAGGACTCGGCGGAGCGGCCCGCGCCGTCCGTCTCTCCGGTGCCGGCACCGGGGCCGGTGGCGTCGCCGGTGTCACCGGAAGGTGACGGGGACTCCCCCCGCTCGCAGGTCACCGAGAACGCCAGCCAGTTCGACCATGCCTCGACCGGATTCCGGACCTCCACCCGGATCCGGTCGTGGTGGGTCGCGTCCTCGGCGTAGGTCAGCTCGGTGTGGTGGACCGCCTGCGACTTCTCCCCACCGGACGGGAATGTGAGTGTCTGCCAGCCGTCGGCCGAGGTCCGGCCGCTCTCGGTCACCCAGCGATACGAGACGGTCGCCGGAGTTCGGCCGACGGTGACCGTCGCAGTGAAGGAGGGAGCCTCCGCGTCGGAGGGTGGGCAGGCGCCCTGATATCTCTCCCGCACCGGTCGGGCGTACACCCGGACGGTCTGCGTCGGCTGGTAGGTGTGCGCGCCGCCGCCATCGGCCGTGCCGTTCGTGGCCCCTGGCGTGCTCGAGGCGTGTGTGGGCGCGTCGCTGCCGCCCGGGTCCGGCCCTGCGCTCGTGCCGTCGCTCGTCCCCGCGGCCCCGGAGCCGCCGTCGTCCGTCGCCCCGCCGCTCTCCGAACCTCCGCCACCGGTAAGGCCGTTTCCCCCGGCACCGCGCGCGTCGCCTTCGTGTACCAGCGCGTATGTCAGTCCGCCGATCGACAGCAGTAGTGCCACGACCCCTGCGACCAGCGTGATCACCGCGCGCCGCGGCCGACCCGATGGCGGCGGCGTGGTTCCTTCGGGCGGGGTGGGCGGCCCGAATCCACCCGCGGGCGCCACCGGTGCCGTGGGTGCCGCCGCACCGGCGGTCGTCGTGTCGAAGGACGGGCTCGGCACGGCCGAAGTGACCGTGGTGGCGTACCCGCGCGATTGTGGCGGGGGAGTGGAGTCGGTGCGCGGCGCACCGCCCGCTCCCACCACCCTCAACTGCCGCTCCGCATCGGCGGCTGACATCCGCTGAGCCGGGTCCTTGCGCAGCAGCCCGTCGATGACCCCGGCGAGCGCGCCGGCCCTGCGCGGTGGCGGCGGCTCCTCGTCGACCACCGCACGCATGGTGCTCAGCGCTGTGTCCTGGCGGAACGGCGACCGGCCCTCCACCGCCGCGTACAGCAGCACGCCGAGTGACCAGAGATCGGAAGCGGGGCCCGGAGTGCGCCCCAGCGCCCGCTCCGGCGCGAGGTACTCGGGCGAGCCGACCAGCTCGCCGGTCATCGTCAGGTTGGTGGTGCCCTCGACCGTGGCGATGCCGAAGTCGCTGAGCACCACACGCCCGTCGTTGGCGATCAGTACGTTGCCCGGTTTCACGTCGCGGTGCAGCACACCGGCCTCATGCGCGGCGCACAGCGCGGCGAGGACCTCGGCGCCGATGTGGGCAGCGCGCCGCGGAGCCATCGGGCCGTCTGTGTCGAGCACGTCGGAGAGCGAGAGCCCTCGGATCAGCTCCATCACGATCCAGGGGCGTCCGTCGTGCATCGCCACGTCGTAGACCGTGACCACATTGTGCTGGGAGATGCGGGCGGCCGCCCAGCCCTCGCGCTCCAGTCGGGCGTACAACCGCTGTACGTCCGCGGCGCCCAGCGCGGTGGGTGCCCGGACCTCCTTGACGGCCACCTCTCGGCCCAGGGTCTCGTCGCGTGCCCGCCAGACGACGCCCATGCCGCCTTCGCCGAGTCGGCTGAGCAGGCGATAGCGGCCCGCGACCAGGATCTCGTCATTCCTACCGCCGCCCGGCACTTCGCTCACGACGAGCCCCCCATTCGCAGCAGAACGGCCACCACGGTGGAAACCCTTCCAAGTTAGCTCAACTGATGGCTCCGGCGGCCCCCCTGAACACCAATCCACACCCGAGGACGAATACGGCCAGTGCGGTGCTGAGCGGTGCCGTGCGCTGGACGAAGCCGATGAACCGCCCGCTCGTCCGGCTCGTGGCGCGCCTCCGGTCGAGCCATGCGGCCGCGCGGTGGCCGAGCCGTACGAGGGCGAAACCGGCGGCGGTGAGGGTGAGCGCGAGACCCGCCCCGTACGCCACGACAAGCAGCAGCCCGAACCAGGCGTGTCCGAGCGCGGTTGCGCCGACCAGCACGACGACGGCGGACGGGCTGGGGACGAGGCCTCCGGCAAGGCCGAGCAGCACGGTCCGGCGCAGGGGCTGGGCCGGAGCCTGATCGGACTCGGGGGAGTGCTCATGAGTGCCGTGGTCTCCGCCGCCCGGATGGAGGTGATCGTGGCTGTGGCTGTGGCTGTGGCTGTGGCTGTGGCTGTGGCCATGGGCGCGGCTGTCGCCGTGCCCCTGCGGTGCGTTCTCGTGTACCCCGTCGTGGCTGTGGCTGTGGCTGTACGCCCGTCCGCCCACCCAGTGGACGTGCGTATGCCCCTGCCCCTCGGCGTGCTGCCGCCATGCCCGGCGTACGAGCAGTACGCCCGCCACCGTCACCAGGCAGCCACTCGTCATGCCCAGCCACCCCAGCACCGACGGGCTGACGGCGGCGCCCGTGGCGACGAGGGCGCCGAGGACGAAGACACCGAGGGTGTGGGTCACGGTCACCGATGCCCCGAGCGTGAGCACGTCGCGCAATGAGCTGCGGCCGCCCGCGGCCGCAGCCGCGGCCATCAGCGTCTTTCCGTGTCCCGGCGCCAGCGCGTGCAGAGCGCCCAGTCCCACGGCGATGGCCAGCGCGAGCGCCGCGAACGGCACGGTGAGCTCACGGTGTTCGACCAGCCCGGTCAACTGCTGCGTCCAGCGGTCCACACCGCGCGGCAGGATCGAGGCGGGTGCGGCGGACTCCCCATCGCGCTCCGCCAGCGTGGGCCCACCCGGCACCGCGGTGACCTCGGCGGCCGTGTGGTTCGGCGGTGAGTCCAGCAGCCCGTCCGGGTAGCGGGAGAGCCGGTGCGATACGGAGTCCCGGGGTACGGACGACGAGTCCAGGGTCCTGCTGTCGCCCCGTGCGGTGATCTCGCGCCAGCCCGGAGTGTCCGCTGCCGAGGCCCGGAAGACCACGTCCGTCGCCCGTGCGGGCAGCGGAGCGGTCATCCCACACTCCAGTCGAAGAGTGGGCAATCCGGCCTGACCTGGGCGTATTTCGGCCCTGGACGGGCCCGGCCTGAGTGGCACCGAGCGGCCGTCGATGAGCAGTCGCGCTGTGCGGGCCGCATCAGCGCAGCGCTCCCGCGCCCACGCGGAGAGCCCGGAGGCCGGCATGTCCTTCGGCCGCACCCTGGCGGTGGGGATCTCCGCCAGGTCCTCGACATGGTCGACCGTCAGCTCGTCCGCGTGGAATACCAGTCCGTCGAAGTGGTTGACCGTGAAGTTCCCGAGTGGATGGGCCGTGGCGGGCGTTGTGCCGCCCGTGAGCAGGGCGGCGAAGGCCAGGCCGATGACGGCGAGCCCCCTTGCCAGCCGCCGCCCCAAGGCGGTGCCGGGCTTCCGGGCGGGCGTCCTGGTGCCGATGGCGTACACAAGCCTCATACATCCCGTTCCGGTGACGTCGATCGGTCCAGGGCGCGTCATCGGGTGGTTCATCGCCCCTCCACGGCATCCAGCGCGCGCCGGGCATCGCGCGAACCGAGCGGTGAGAAGCCCGGGTTCAGCTTCAGGGCGAGGGAGAGCGATGCCCGTGCGGCGGTGCTGTCGCCGACGGCCAGCTCGATCATCCCGCGATGGAACAGGAAAGTGGCGTTGCGATATCCGGTCGCCGTCGCCTTCCGGGCGTGCGGCAGCGCCTCGTCGGACTTGCCGGACCGATGCAGCGCCCAGGCCAGGGCGTCCTCGGTGTGCACCGTCCGCCGCCGCTGCCATTCGGCCCGTGCCGCGCGCAGCGCCGCGGCACGGTCACCGTGGTCGGCCGCGGCGAGCGCGGTGTCCAGATCCGGGTTCACTCCGCCCGCACGCGCCAGTCCGGTGTAGGTGCCCACGACGGCGTACTGCTCCCGGGCCCGCTCGGGCTGCCCTGCCGCCTCGTACAACTCGCCGAGCGCGACCAACCGTCCCGGCAGCGGATAGCGCCCGACCAGGTCTTCGAACTCCCGGATCGCGCCCTTCGGATCGCCCTTCCCGGCAAGCGCCCTCGCCCGGCACTCGCTTGCCTCAGGGTTGCCCGGCGCGGCCTTGAGCGCGATCCCGCAGTGCCGCAGCGCCTCCGCGTAGTCGCCCTGCGACCAGGCGAGCTGGCCCAGGGCGGTCGAGGTGTAGGAGACATCGGCGGGGCGGGCGGCCGAGTCCAGGGCCAGCTGCAGCACGCGGCGCGCCTCCGCGGTCTCTCCGCGCAGTTCCCGCACATAGGCGAGCCGTGTGAACACCGGGATACCGGGGCGGCGTGAGTCCGCCAGTCGCGCGGCGGCCAGCGCGTCCTGGTATCGGCCCAGTTCGACCAGCGCGTCGATCCGTACGGCCAGTGCCCGCTCGCCGTACGCGTTGACCGCCAGCGCGCGGTCCGCCTCGCGGAGCGCCGCCGGGAAGTCGTGCCTGGCGGCAGCGAGTGCGGCCCGTCCGGCGAGCGCGTCGGCGTTGTCGTCCCGGCGCAGTTCCAGGGACCGAGAGAGGGCCTGCTCCGCCTGCGGATAGCGGGCCGCGTCGCCGCTGACCCTGGCCTCCTCCACATACGCGGCACCGAGCGCCGCCCAACCTCCCGCGTCCTTTGGCTGCTTCTTGAGATGTGCCTGGAGGGCGCTGACACTCGCCCCGGCCGCCGCTGTCCCCGCTGCGGCGGGGACAGCGGGAACGCCGCCCCCGCCGCCCCCGCCGTCCTCGCCGCCGACGACCGCTCCCACGGCCGTCAGCACGAGTGCGAGCCCGGCCACCCCGGCCGCGAGCCGTCCCGCACGGGCATGCTGCCTGCCGAGCTTCACAGGATGCCCCTGCTGCGCCGACGCATCCGCGACCAGCCAAGCCCCAGGGCCACCAGTACCGCTCCGACGCCCGCGGACAGCAGGGAGGTGACCAGGAGCTTCCTGTCGCCGCTCGCCGCCGACAATTCCGAGATTCCGCCCTTCAGCTGGCTTTCGGCTCCGTTGCCTTCGGCCACCGGGCCACGGGAGCCTGACGTCGGCAGTGCCACATACGGGAACTTCTTCTCGAAGTCCTGGTCGTTCGCGTTCACCGCGTCACCCAGGTCGTTCTTCTGACCGAGCAGCTCGCCTTCGACGACCTGGAGGGAGATGTCGATCACATCGTCCGTCAGCCGGCGGCCGTTGGGGAAGCCGGCCTTGTCGCCGTCGAGCACACCGAGGCGCTTGGGCTCATGGGTGGGCGCTATCGATGTGTTCAGCCGCAGTGCTTCGGCGGGCGTGACGTTCGGCGGCTGGTTCAGGTCCTTGACGCCGGTCAGGAACACCGACACCAGGTCGTCGCGCGGGGTCGCGGGAGCCTTGATCTTGTAGATGGACTCGATGAGCTTGGGCAGCTCCGGTTCGGTGACGAACGGCAGGAACTCCGCGTCGTTCCAGGGCGAGGAGGCGTTGAACTTGTCCTTCGCCTTCACCGGGATGACGACCTCGTTGACGAGCGGCATGCCCAGCCGCGACACCTGGGTCCAGTCGCCGCTCGCGTTCTTGCGGGAAGTGGTCGACCAGATGCCGACCACCGGCTGGCTCTCGGACTGCCGGATGTGCTCGGTCGGCACTTGGAGCGCGATGCTGTTGACGTTGTAGCCCTTGAGCGTGTCGTTGCCGACCTCCGAGAGATCGCCGCCGTACAACAGGTCGAAGACGCGCAGGTCGAGGAAGAAGGAGTCGTCGGCCTGGCCTGCGAACACCGACGAGCCGTCCTCCATCCGGTGCACGGCCTGGGCACGCAGCTGCGCGTAGTCCGGCATGGATGCCTTGCCCACGTTGGAGGGGGCTACCGGCACATGGTCGGCGATCTTCGTGTTCGAGATCACATGCTGCTTCCTCAGCTTCAGCAGTTCGAGGTCGTAGGTCTGCGTGATGTTGAGGTCCGGGTCGTCGATGCTGGTCACCGGGCCTGTGTTGTACAGGAAGGTGTCGCCGTTCTTGACCTGGTCGTGGAAGGTCCAGCGGTAGAGCAGATCGCCCTGTGCGTCGCCGTCCGAGTCGATGTGGATCTCGTAGCGGGCGTCCTTGGCGAACTTGTAGAAGTTCGGCCCGCCCCCGGGTTCCTCGAAGGGCAGCCAGTTGGCGATGATCGTCGTCGTGTCCGGCCGGTCGGGGCTCACGAACGCGTACACGTCCGTGTTGTCCAGCTGGGGCTGGCCGGAGACCAACGGGGCCTCGCGGTGGCTGGAGGCGTGGGCCGCCCCCGGCGCGAGCGTGGTGGTGACTCCGGAGGCCGCAAGCCCCCCGGCTGCCAGCGCACCGCAGACGAGTGCGGCAAGATTCCTGCGCCCTCGCGCGCTCCACTTGATAGCGGTCATCGCGTCCATCCCGTCGTGTCCCGAGGACCTTGGTTCAGTCCTGCTTGCTGACCGGTGTTCGGGGCAGGAGACCGGGTGGATTGGCCTGGATCGAAAATGAATCCGGCGGACCCTGGAACTGTCCAACTCGCCCTGGAATCGGTTGGATTCACTGAGTAACCGTCAACACCCGTACAGGGATGGTGAATCCTGCGACCGGGATACACGAGTGTCACTGCGGGACGATAGGGTTAACCTGCCCGGGCCGGGTGCCCTCGTACGGGTGGGGAGTGGAATGGAACAGATAACGATGCGCAGCAGGGCGCGAGTGCCCGCGATCACATGCGGAAGCAGTGCGACCAGCTCGCGTCTCGACCGCCATCTCGCGGTGCTGGGCGGGCCTGCCGTCCCGCAGCGTGAGTCGGCTGAAGCGACCTCGCTGATGCGCGAGCTGACGACGCGTGATGTGGCACGTACCCACACCAGCAGGAGCGCGCGGGTCTCGCTCTTCGCCCCGCTGCGCCGACTGCGGCGCTCGCTGTTCGGCAGCCGCCGGCACTAGGGCCTCGCAGCTTCCGGCCTGGGTGGCCGGCAGGCGGAGCCGGGCTCGCGTGACCGCTTCACGCGCACCCGTCCCCCGCTCGCCCGTCCGGCTCCGATGCCCGCTACCCAGGCCGCGGACCCGCCCATGCCGCGCCCCGCACCCGCGCAGCCCCGGCGACGGCACCCACCGTCCCGCCCGGACGACTTGCGGACAGGTCCCGTCGAGTCCCGGCCGGAGCATGCATTCAGAGCGGCAGCGCCGGGAGTTTGGCCTCGTACAGCCACCTCGCGAACAGCCGGTCGAGCGGTCGCGCCGAATGCCGCCGCGCCAGGGCGATGAAGGCCTCCGTCGTCACCACCCCGTGCCGATGGGCCCTCGTCCACTCCCTCAGCAGTCCGACGAAGGCCGCGTGTCCCATCTCGGTGCGCAGCGCGTGCAGGGTGAGAGCGCCCCGTTCATAGACCCGATCGTCGAACAGTCGCCGCAGCCCCGGATCGGCGATCCGGATGTCCTGCCGCATCATGGCCAACCGCGCCCGGGACCTGGCCGCCATGGCCGAGGTCGAGGGGCCGCCGGACAGCTCGGACCACAGCCACTCGGCGTACTTCGCGAAGCCCTCGTTCAGCCAGATGTGCCGCCAGTCTGCGACCGTCAGGCTGTTGCCGAACCACTGATGGGCCAGTTCGTGCGCGATCAGCCGCTCGCTGCCCCGGCGGCCGTCCACATGGTTGGCGCCGAAGACCGACAGGCCCTGGGCCTCCACGGGGACGTCCAGCTCCTCGTCCACCACCACGACCGCGTAGTCGTCGAAGGGGTACGGGCCGAACAGGTCCGTGAACACCAGCATCATCTCCGGCTGCCGCGCGAAGTCGTGCTCGAACCGGTCGAGCAGGGAGCCCGGCACCGCGGCCGGCTGCGGAATCTCACCCGCATGCGCCACCTCCACCAGCTCGTACGGCCCGATCTGGACGGTCGCCAGATAGCTCGCCATGGGCGCCGGCTGCTCGTACACCCAGGTCGTGGTGGAAGCGCTGATGCTGCGTGCGGTCAGTGCCCCGTTCGCCACCACTGCGCAGGGGGTCGGCGCGGTCACCGTGATCCGGTAGGCCGCCTTGTCGTCCGGGCGGTCGTTGCAGGGGAACCAGGAACGCGACCCGTTCGGCTGTGACGCCACCAGCGCGCCGTCCTCCAGGAGCTCCCAGCCCAGATCGCCCCAGTCCCGGGTGCGCACGGGACGGGGGACGCCCGTGTAACGCACCTCGACCGTGAAGGGCGCGCCCGCGCGTAGCGGTTTCACCGGCCGGATCCGCAGTTTGTCGCCACGATGCGTGTACTTGGCCGGCCGCGCGCCGTTCACCAGGACCTTGGTCAGCCGAAACTGCCCGAGATCGAGCACGATCTCGGGCAGTGCCCGCATGGTCCCCACAACGGCGTGGATCGTCGCCCGGCCGCTGAGTCGGCCGGTTTGCGGACGGTAGTCCAGCTCCAGGTCGTACTGCGTGGTCCGATGGCCGTCATCGCCGTGCTGCGGCAGATACGAATCCGTCACCGTCGTGCGTCCTTCGGTCGTGCCCCTATGCCGTACCGCTCACGCCTTCCACGCGGCGATCGGGTTGCCCAGCCATCGGGTGTCCGCGGGCACCCGCTCCCCGCGCATCACCAGCGACGCCGGACCGACCGCGGCGCGGTCGCCGATCACCGCGCCGGGCAGCGCGATCCCATGCGGACCGAGTGTCGCACCCGCACCGAGAACCACATTGTCCATCCGCATGATCCGGTCGTGGAAGAGATGGGTCTGCACGACACAGCCCCGGTTGACGCTGGCTCCCGGGCCGATCACGACGAGATCGGCCTCCGGCAGCCAGTAGGTCTCGCACCAGGCGCCCCGGCCGATACGCGCTCCGAGACCGCGCAGCCACAGGTTCATCAGCGGGGTGCCGGTGGTGGCACCCACCAGCCAGGGCACCGCCAGCACCTCGACGAACGTGTCGGCGAGCTCGTTGCGCCACACGAACGACGACCACAGCGGTTGCTCCACGACCCGGAACCTGCCCACCAGCAGCCATTTCGCGGCCAGCGCGACCAGCGCCGCGACCACCCCGGCGAGCAGCAGCACCACCCCGCCCAGCAGCACCGCGAGCACGGCGCCGAGATGCGCCGAGACCCAGGCGAAAGCGGCGATGGCGAGGACGGCCAGCGCCACCCCGCACATCAACGGAACCACCCGGCACAGCTCCACAGCGGCACGCGCCAGCCTCAACCGCAGCGGCGGGGAGAAGGTGCGGCTCTGGTCGCCCTCCTCGGCCGCCCGAGGCAGCCTCATCGGCGGCATGCCGAGCCAGGAGGAGCCGGCCTTGGCCCGCTCGGGGGCAGCCGAAAGCACACCCACCAGGCCCCGCTTGGGTACACGGCGGCCCGCAGCGGCCATCCCGGAGTTGCCGAGGAAGGCGCGCTTGCCGACCCGTGCCTCGGCGATACGCAGCCAGCCGCCGCCGAGCTCGTACGACGCGACCATGGTGTCGTCAGCCAGGAACGCCCCGTCGCCTACCGTGGTCATGGTCGGCAGGGCCAGCACGGTCGACGCCTCGACCCCGCGCCCGATCCGCATACCGAGGGCACGCAGCCATACGGGCGTGAACAGGCTGGCGTACAGCGGGAAGAGATGCACCCGCGCCATGTCCATCAGGCGCTCGGTCGCCCATGCCTGCCATGCGACGCGGCCGTGCACCGGATGGTGGCCCTCGCGCAGCCCGACCCCCAGCAGACGTACACCGGTCACGATCAGCACCGCGTACGCGGCCAGTGATACCAGCGTCGCCAGCGGTACCGCGGCCAGGGCCGCCGCCAGCGCGCCCCCGGGTTCCCCTGCGCCGTGCAGGAAGTCGCCGATCACCAGCAGGCCGGGCAGCGCCGCGACGGCGGGCAGCAATCCGATGAGGAGCGACGACACCGAGTAGACGACGGTCCAGCGGCGCCTGCGCACCGGGCGCCCGCCGGGTAGGCCGCGTCCCGCCCTGCCCTGCTTCGACGCCGGGGCACCGGCCCAGCGCTCGCCCCCGGGGACGGCTCCGGTCACCCCTGAGCCGGCCGCCACCTCCGCCCGCTTGCCGATCCGCGTACCGGGGAACAGCGTGCTGCGCGCGCCGACGACCGCACCCGCGCCGATCCGCAGCGTGCCGATGTGAAGCCGGTCGCCGTCCAGCCAATGACCCGACAGGTCCACCTCGGGTTCGACCGCACAGCCCTTGCCGAGCCGCAGCATCCCGGTCACGGGCGGCAGCGCGTGCAGATCGACGTCGTCCCCGACCCGGACGCCGAGCGCCCGCGCGTAGTACGTGAGCCAGGAACCCGCGAGCCCCGTCGCGCCGCTGAGCTCGGCGAGTCGCTCCGCCGTCCACAGCCGCAGATGCGTACGGCCGCCACGGGTATACGTGCCGGGCCGCAGACCGCGCAGGAGCAGTCGCGCCCCACCGGCCGCGATCACGATCCGCCCCGGTGGGCTGACCGCGAGCAGCCAGCCCACGGCCACCCACCACCAGGAGACCGCGGGAGCCCAGGGCGACCCGACGACGTTGTTCACGGCGGCGGCGACCACCGCCCAGCGCAGGCCGAGCACACCCATCAGCGGCAGCATCAGCAGGAGTTGCGCGATGCCCGTGCGCAGCGCCACCGGACGCACGGCACGGACTTTCGTCCCGCGCCGGGACGCGGCCTCCACAGTGCCGGCCAGGGCCCCCAGGGTCGGGTTCCGGTAGATGTCGCCGACCGAACCGGTGCCGTAACGCTCACGTATCCGCGACACCAGTCGGGCGGCGGCGAGGCTGCCCCCGCCGCTCGCGAAGAAGTCAGCCTCGGGGCCGCCCACCGGCGCCCCGAGCAACTCGCGCCACTGCGTGGCCAGCCATGCCTCGGTCTCGCTCCACCCGGCCGCGCCCGCGCCCCCGCTGTCCGGCAGCGGCCACGGCAGCGCGTCCCGGTCCACTTTTCCCGAGGTCCGAGTGGGCAGCTCGGCGACGACGGCGATCACGGGCACGAGCGCGGCGGGCAGCTCCTTGCGAAGGCGCGCCACGGCGTCAGCCGCGTCGAAGGCCGCTTCGGTGCCGGACGTCACTTCGGTGCCGTGCGTGGTCTCGGTGCCGTGCGGCACGACGTACCCCACCAGCAGCTGATGCCCGGCGGCCGTGCTGCGGACCGCCGCCGCCGCACCCGCCACGCCCGGCAGCGCCTGGAGGGCCGCGTCGACTTCGCCCAGCTCGATCCGGCGCCCACCCAGCTTGACCTGCTCGTCCGCCCGGCCGACGAAGACCAGCCCGTCGGGCTCGGCACGCACCAGATCGCCACTGCGGTAGGCGCGGGCCCAGCCCAGCGCGGGCAGCGGGGCGTACTTCTCCGCGTCCTTGCCGGTGTCCAGATACCGGGCGAGACCGACCCCGCCGATCACCAGCTCACCGGTCGCGCCCATCGGGGCGATCCCCCCGCGGTCGTCCACGACCGCGAGCTCCCAGCCGTCCAGCGGCAGCCCGATGCGCACCGGGCCCACACCGGTCAACGGGGCGGCGCAGGCGACGACGGTGCTCTCCGTCGGTCCGTAGGTGTTCCACACCTCACGCCCCGGTACGGCCATACGCTCCGCGAGCTCGGGCGGACAGGCCTCGCCGCCGAAGATCAGCAGCCGTACCTCGTCCAGCGCCTCCACCGGCCACAGCGCGGCGAGTGTGGGCACCGTCGAGACCACGGTGATGCGTTGCTCGACCAGCCAGGGGCCCAGATCGACGCCCGTCCGTACGAGGGAGCGCGGCGCGGGCACCAGACACGCACCGTGCCGCCAGGCCAGCCACATCTCCTCGCAGGAGGCGTCGAAGGCGACCGAAAGGCCGGCGAGCACCCGGTCGCCAGGGCCGAGCGGATCGGACAGCACGCCCGCGAGGAAGATCCGCGCCTCCGCGTCCACGAACGCCGCCGCGTTGCGATGGGTGACGGCGACCCCCTTGGGCTTCCCGGTGGAACCGGATGTGAAGATCACCCAGGCGTCGTCGTCCGGCCCTGGCCCGGGCTGCGTCCTCCCGCCCGGTCTCCCGCGCACAGTGATGCCGCGCCCGGCCCCGATCACGGCCGCGACCGCCGCCTCCGAGAACACCAGCTCGGCACGTTCGTCGGGGTCTTCCGCGTCCACGGGGACGTAGGCCGCGCTGCTCGCGAGCACCGACAGGACGGCCACATACAGATCGGCGGTCCCGGATGGCACGCGCACGCCCACCCGGTCACCGGCACCGATCCCCTGTGCGGCGAGCCGCAGGCGCAACTTCTCCACCTCCGCGATCAGCTCGCGGTACGTGAGGGTCTCGCTGCCGTCGTCCACAGCCGGTTCATCTGGGTACCGGCACGCGGTCCGCTCCAGGATGTCGAGCAGGGTCCGCTCCGCGGGGGCGGCACCCGCGACGAACAGCGCCGGTACGGGCGGCGCGCTCGCGTCTAGGAGCGGATCGAGCAGCGCCGGCGTACCCGGCACGACGGTCACGCGGCGCGCCGTTCGCCCACCTGCGTGACGCGGTTCTCTCTGCTGCGCATCGCTCACTCTCCGTCCGTGTGGTGTGGAGTGCGCCGCGAATCGTGATGCCTCCGCGCGCGTGGCAAACGAGGAGTTTATCGAGCGCTCACCCGGATGGCCTGCCGAACGGTGAGCCTCGCGTCCGCGGGGCGAGTGGTGAGGGGTGCGGCCCGGCGGTGTGGCACGCCCCGCTCGGCACGCCTGAGCGCCGGGCTCAGCTGACCACCCCGGAGCTCCGGAGGTCCGCGATCTCCGGAGCGCTCAGCCCCGCCTCCCGCAGTACCGCGTCCGTGTGCTCGCCGAGTGCGGGGATCGCGCCCATCCGGGGCGCAGGACCGCCCGGCAGGTTGATCGGGGGCAGGAGCGCGCGCAGCGGGCCCGTGGGGGAAGGGACCTCACACCAACGGGCGCGGGCTTCGAGCTGGGGGTGGCGGGCCAGGTCGGCGACCGTGTTGAGGCGGGCGCAGGCGATACCGGCCGCCTCCAGGCGGGCGACCGCGGTATCGGTGGCGAGGCACGCCAGCGCATCGCCCACCACCGCGTCGGTCTCGGCGCGGTGGGCGGTGCGGGCCGCGTTCGTGGCGAAGACGGGGTCCTCACCCAGCTCCGGGCGCTCCAGCACCCGTTCCGCGAGCCGTCGCCACTCGCGGTCGTTCTGCACGGACAGCAGCACTTGGCCGCCGTCCGCGGTGGCGTACGCGTCGTACGGGGCGATCACGGCGTGTGCGAGGCCGGTGCGCGCCGGTGGTGTGCCGCCATGCATGCCGTGGTGCAGGGGGTGCCCCATCCATTCGGCGAGTGAGTCCAGCATCGAGATCTCCACCGGCCCGCCGAGCCCCGTGGTGGCCCGTCGCAGCAGCGCGGCGAGCGCCCCCGAGAACGCGTACATCGCCGCCGCGACATCCGCCGCCGGGATGCCTGCCTTCACCGGCTGCTCGGGAGTCCCGGTCACGGACACCAGACCCGCCTCGCACTGCACCAGCATGTCGTACGCACGCCTGTGGGCGTGCGGGCCGTCCGCCCCGTACCCGGAGATGTCCACCGCCACGAGCCGCGGGAACTCCGCGCAGAGCGTCGCCGCGTCCAGCCCGAGCCGTGCCGCGGCGCCCCGCGCGAGGTTCTGTACGAACACATCGGCGCCGGCGACCAGTCGGCGCACCACGGCGATCCCGCGCGGGTCCTTGAGGTCGACGGCGAGTGACTCCTTGCCGCGGTTGCACCAGACGAAGTGCGAGGCGAGTCCCTGCGCCGCGGTGTCGTACGCGCGTGCGAAGTCGCCGCCGTCCGGTCGCTCGACCTTGATCACCCGGGCTCCGAGGTCCGCGAGCTGGCGGGTGGCGAACGGCGCCGCCACCGCCTGTTCGACGGCGACGACGGTGATTCCTTCGAGAGGCAGCGGCTGGCTCATGGCAGCCGTCCTACATCGCACCGGGCGCGTTTGTCATCCCGGCTCCGCCGAGGCCCGCTCAGATCAGCGCGACCTGCCCGGCGGGGCCCTCCTCGTGGTGGTCGAGCACCGACGCGGGCCTCCGTGCGGCCTCCGACGCGGGCGCGAGTTCCAGATCGACCGAGCCGGTCGCGGCGACAGCCCGGGACAGGGTGCGCCGCTCGCTCTCCAATCCGCCGAGCAGCGCCAGTACGGTGATGAGTTCGAGCAGCTCCGACGTCCATTCCTGAGGCCAGGCGCCGGGGCCGATCGCCGCGAGGGTGCCGGGTTCGGCCTCGGCGGTACGCCGTTCGAACCAGTGCTCCAGCACCCTGACTCCGGACACCGCGTAGTCCCACGCCTCGGCGGGCACGGGGGAGATCCGCCCCGTGCCGATCAGCAGGGCCTCCTCGTCCGCGTCGTACGCGATGGCCTCGGGGCGCGCCGGGAGTGATGCCCGTACATAGGGCCGACGGCCTCCGGGGAGCCGGGGCCGTTCGGTGCCGCGGGCGCCCCTGAGCTGGATCCGGACCAGCTGCCGCCCCACCCGGACGCCATCCGCCCACAGCTCGGGATCCGGTGAGAACGGCACCTCGTAACCACGGGCCGGCGAGGCGGATGGCTGTGCCGTCGCCACCGCCCAGGCGAGGACCTCCTCGGCGCCCACCGTCCGGGCATAGCGCGCGGACAGGGCAGGCAGCACCCCCATGGCGAGATTGGGCTCGGTCCCGCCGAGCCGACGGTACAGCGGGCGTATCCTGCCGGGCCGCCCGGCAGGGGAGCGGCCGTCGGGCAGGTCCGCGGACACCAGCAGCGCCGGATCGGTGACTCCGGGGACCCGCCCCGGCTCCTGGACGAAGAGCTGCCGCTCGTCGGCGACCCGCCACAGCTCCGGGCGGGCGATGTCGATGAGACGGTGGTCGGGAATGATCCACTGCCGGTCGAAGGGCCCGTGCACGATCCGGACCGGATCGGGGCAGGCTCCGCCTTCCCCGGCGAACCACGCGGTCCCGGCGGACTGCCCTGGCAGGGCGGCGACGGCGCTGTGCAGCGTCCGCGCCCGTGTCTCCCCGAAGAGGGTTCGCCGTCGCCCCTCGTCGGCGCTGACCAGCATGTCCCAGCGGGCCCGCAACGTTCCGGTGTCCGGGGCGATCACCCAGTCCCGGCCCAGCCTGAGCGGTCCGGTGGACCAGGGCATCAGATCGTCCAGCAGCATCGCGGTGGTCACTCCGCCTCGACGGTCACCGAGAACGAGAACCGGTCCCCCCGATACCGGATGCGCGCCACATCCACCACCCGCCCCTCGTCGTCGTAGGTCACCCCGGTGTAGTGCAGGATCGGCGACAGCAGCGGTACCTGGAGCAGCTCGGCGGTCTCCGGGTCGGCGAGCCTCGCCTCCACCGTGTCCGTGATCCGGCTGATCCTTACCCCGATGACGTCTCTCAGCACCTTCGTCATCGGCCATCGTTCGAGGTCCCCGACGTCGAGTACCGCCGCGATGTCCGGCCGCACCGCGTTCTCCGCCCAGTTCGTGGGCTCGCCGCTGTCCCCGTCCCGGCGGAGTCTGCGGTACGTCACGACCTCGTCCACGTCCGTGAAGAACTCGGCGAGGTCACCGGGCACGGCGGCGGTGCCGTGCCCGATGACCGTGGTCAGCTCGCCCGACTGCTGGGCCACGATCGCGTCGATCGAGCCCAGCAGCCGCCGTGGTGCGCCGCGCCGTGCTCCCGGTTCGATGAATGTGCCGCGCCTTCGGTGCCTGCTGATCAGCCCCTCGGCTTCCAGCTCCTTCAGCGCCTGCCGCATGGTCAGCACGCTCACCCCGTAGTGCTCGGCGAGCTGCTCCTCGGTGGGAAGACGCAGTGGGTCGTGCGGCCCGCGCCCCAGTATCGAGGCACGCAGCGACTGCGAGACCTGGTACCACAGCGGCAGTTTGCGGTTCAGGACGAGCGAGTCCGGGGCGAACGCGGTCACGGCATCTCCGTACGACGAGTACTACGACTACCAGGCCGTGGGGTGACGAACAGCGCCGTCCGCCCGGAGGCGGGGCCTGCGGCGTCCGGCGCGCGGGGCCTCCCCGGACCCTCCGGCCTGAGGTCTTCCGTTCGGATCCTGCCGGGCCCGATGGCTCCGACACCCTAGCGAGCGTGAGTGCCGGGGGCACCTCCCGGGCGGATCCCACGGGAGCCGGGCGGGACGCTTCCGGCAGGGACTACGGCCGGAAGTGGCGCTCGAGACCTTGCCATACGTCGTCGTATCCCTGCTGCAGGTGCCCGGCTCCCGCGGCCTGCTGGGTCGCGGTCACGGGCCACCGCGTCTCGAACATGAAAGCGAGACCGTCGTCGACCCTCTGGGGCTTCAGCTCGGCGGCGCTGGCCTTGTCGAAGGTCTCCCGGTCGGGTCCGTGCGCGGACATCATGTTGTGGAGCGAGCCGCCGCCCGGGACGAAGCCGCCCTCGCCCGCGGTCTTGGCGTCGTAGGCCCCCTCGATCAGGCCCATGTACTCACTCATCACATTGCGGTGGAAGTACGGCGGACGGAAGGTGTCCTCGCCGACCAGCCAGCGTGGTGCGAACACCACGAAGTCCACACTCGCGAGCCCAGGGGTGTCGGTCGGCGAGGTGAGCACGGTGAAGATCGACGGGTCCGGGTGGTCGTAGGAGATCGTGCCGATCACGTTGAAGCGGTGCAGGTCGTAGACGTACGGCAGGTGGTTGCCGTGCCAGGCCACCACATCGAGCGGGGAGTGGTCGTAGGTGGCGGCCCACAGGTTGCCGCAGAACTTGTTGACCACGTCCACGGGGCCCTCGACGTCCTCGTACGCGGCGACCGGGGCGCGGAAGTCCCGTGCGTTCGCCAGCCCGTTGGCGCCGATCGGTCCGAGGTCCGGGAGCTGGAAGGGGGCGCCGTAGTTCTCGCAGACATAGCCCCGCGCCGTGTCGTCGAGCAGCTCGACCCGGAAGCGTACGCCGCGCGGGATCAGCGCCATCTCCCCCGGATGGGCGGCGAGCAGGCCGAACTCGGTGCGCAGCAGCAGCCCGCCGTGTTCCGGCACGATCAGCAGCTCGCCGTCGGCGTCGCTGAATACGCGCCGCTCCATGGCGGCATTGGCGTGGTAGAGGTGCACGGCCATTCCGGTGCGCTGGGTGGCGTCGCCGTTGCCGCCGAGGGTCCAGAGGCCGGCCAACCAGTCGGTACCGGGTGCCGGCTCGGGCAGCGGGTTCCAGCGGAGCCGGTTGGGGTCCGGCACGGTCTCCGTGAAGGGCGCGGAGCGCAACGCGCCGTTGTCGACCCGGGTGAACGGCGGGTGGGCGGCGGACGGCCTGATCCGGTACAGCCAGGAGCGCCGGTTCTGGGCGCGCGGCTCGGTGAAGGCGGAGCCGCTGAGCTGCTCCGCGTAGAGGCCGAGCGGGGCCCGCTGCGGTGAGTTCCGGCCCAGCGGCAGGGCGCCCGGAGCGGCCTCGGAGCCGTGTTCGTTGCCGAAGCCCGACAGGTACACCAGGCCGTTGGCGGTCTTCCTGGCCTGCTCGGTGCTGTTGCCGCTCGTTCCGTTGCCGCTCATGCGCACTCCCGATGCGTCCGCTAAGGAATCCTATGCTTGGCAATAGGATTCCTTGCCGATGCGGTCCCGTCAACGGCATCGCCGTCCGGCTGTCATCGCCTGCCGGTGCGCCACCACGTTCGGTGGATCGTTCGCCCGTTCGTCTGGGCGCTGAACGCGGTATGGCGGCGTCGCGTACTAACCGGTGCGGTGACACGTCTGAGCGCGAACAACAGGAGTGGCAATGACTGATGGTGACGGGCCGATCATCCACGGACTCCCGGACGGTGGAGCCGAGTTGTCCGTCGTCCTGCGGCTGCGCTGGGACGATGTGGCCGCGCTCGGTCGGGAGGCCAGCCGACTCGCGGAGCAGCGGGGAGCGCCGGTGAGCCTGGACGAGGCGGCGAGTCATCGGCTGCGCACCTGGTCGGCGGTGGCCAAGAGCCCGGACGAGAAGGCCCACGCCGCGCAGGGCGCCCCGGCCGCCGCCCCGTCGGCTCCTACGGCGGCTGCGATCTCGGCGGCGCCCGCGGGCGACCGTTCACGGGTCCAGGTGGGTCCGATGAGCGAATCGGCGCGGGTCGCCTCGATCGCGCCGCCCGCCGCCCGCCAGGTGCAGACGGCTCCGGCCGGGGCCGGTCAACCGCCGGCCTGATCACGGGTCCCGCATCAGGGCTCCGACCCCCGTGCCGGTCTGGTGGTCCGGTACCCGTGCCGACTCCGTGACCGTGGCCCCGGAATCTCCCCACCCCGCTTACAGGAAGGAGCGGGGTGGGGTGGCGGATCGAAGGTGGTGAGGGAGAATCGCAGCACCCCGTGCGGTCGGCGCTGGTGCTGGAAAACTAACACCGCTAGTTTGGGTGTCGGATCGCCACCACCGGCGTGCCACGCCCAAAGGAGACAGCGGATGAAGGCCTACGACGGGATGTACATCGGCGGACACTGGCGGCCCGCCGTGGGTACCGGCACCATCGCGGTGGTGAACCCGGCGGACGAGCAGGTCATCGGCCATGTCCCGGCAGGTGGCGCCGAGGATGTGGACGCGGCGGTACGCGCCGCACGTGCCGCCTTCCCCGCCTGGGCCGCCACCCCGCCCGCCGAACGCGCGGCCCGTATCGGCGCGCTGCGCGACGTGCTCGCGGCCCGCATGGACGAGATCGCCGAAACCGTCACCGCCGAACTCGGCGCCCCCGCGCAGCTCGCCAGCACCGTCCACGCGGGCCTGCCGGTCCTGGTCGCCGGTTCGTACGCGGAGCTCGCCGCCTCGTACTCGTTCGAGGAGCAGATCGGCAATTCCACCGTGCTGCTGGAGCCGGTGGGTGTCGTCGGTGCCATCACGCCCTGGAACTACCCGCTGCACCAGATCGTGGCCAAGGTCGCCCCTGCGCTGGCGGCGGGCTGCACGATCGTGCTCAAGCCCGCTGAGGACACCCCGCTGACCGCCCGGCTGTTCGCCGAGGCCGTGCATGAGGCGGGGCTGCCCGCAGGGGTGTTCAACCTGGTCACGGGGCTCGGTCCGGTCGCGGGACAGGCGCTCGCCGAACATCCGGGGGTGGACCTGGTGTCCTTCACCGGCTCCACCGCCGTCGGCCGGCAGATCGGTGCGACCGCGGGCGCGGCCGTCAAGCGCGTGGCGCTTGAGCTCGGCGGAAAGTCCGCCAATGTGATCCTGCCGAGTGCCGATCTGGCCAAGGCCGTGAACGTCGGCATCGCCAACGTCATGTCCAACTCCGGCCAGACGTGCAGCGCCTGGACCCGCATGCTGGTCCACACCGATCAGTACGACGAGGCCGTGGAGCTGGCTGCTGAGGCGGTCGCCAAGTACGTACCCGGTGAGCGCGTCGGCCCGCTCGTCAACGCCGAGCAGCAGCGACGGGTGCGCGGCTACATCGAGCAGGGCGTCGCCGAAGGGGCCCGGCTGGTCGCCGGCGGCCCGGAAGCCCCGCACCCGACCGGATACTTCGTCGCCCCGACCGTCTTCGCCGACGTCACGCCCGAGATGACGATCGCGCAGGAGGAGATCTTCGGCCCGGTGGTCTCGATCCTGCGCTACGAGGACGAGGACGACGCGCTGCGGATCGCCAACGGCACCGTGTACGGTCTCGCGGGCGCGGTGTGGGGGGAGAGGAGCGAGGCCGTCGCCTTCGCCCGGCGGATGGACACCGGACAGGTCGACATCAACGGCGGGCGCTTCAACCCGCTGGCGCCGTTCGGCGGATACAAGCAGTCCGGCATCGGCCGTGAACTCGGCCCGCACGGCCTCGCCGAGTACCTGCACACCAAGTCCCTGCAGTTCTGACCGGCTCCCATAGTTCTGACCGGCTCCCATCGGTTCCACCGGTCGTGTTCCCTTCCGAAACCACCGAGGAGTGCTCAGCATGGTCCGCGCCGCCGTCCTGCCCGCCATCGGCTCCCCCCTGGAGATCACCGGGATCGAGCTCCCCGAGCCCGGCCCCGGCCAGGTGAGGGTCCGTATCGCCGCCGCTGGGGTCTGCCATTCCGATCTGTCCCTGTCCAACGGCACCATGCGGCTGCCGGTGCCCGCGGTGCTCGGCCATGAGGGAGCCGGCACCGTCGTGTCCGTCGGAGAGAGCGTCACCCATGTGGCGCCCGGTGACGGGGTCGTCCTCAACTGGGCGCCGTCCTGCGGGAAGTGCCACCACTGCTCGATCGGCGAGGTCTGGCTCTGCTCGGACGCACTCAGCGGCACGGGCAGGGTGCACGCCGTGGCCGAGGACGGCACCGAACTCCACCCCGGCCTCAACGTCGCGGCGTTCGCTGAGGAGACCGTCGTCGCTGCGAACTGCGTCCTGCCCCTCCCGGGCGGAGTGCCGCTCACCGAGGCCGCGCTGCTCGGGTGCGCGGCGCTCACCGGCTACGGAGCCGTGCACCACAGCGCCAGGGTCCGCGAGGGCGAGTCGGTGGTCGTGTTCGGAGTCGGCGGCGTCGGCCTGGCGACCCTCCAGTCCGCCCGGATCGCGGGCGCTTCCGCCATCATCGCGGTGGACGTGTCCCCCGCGAAGGAGGAACTGGCCCGCCGTGCCGGTGCCACCGAGTACGTGGTCGCCTCCGACGCCACCGCGCGTGAGATCCGCAAGCTGACCGCCGGTCAGGGCGCCGACGTGGCCATCGAGTGCGTGGGGCGGCCGGAGACGATCCGTACCGCGTGGGATTCGACAAGGCGCGGCGGCCGCACGACCGTCGTCGGCATCGGCGGCAGGGACCAGCAGGTCACCTTCAACGCCCTGGAGATCTTCCACTGGGGCAGGACCCTCTCGGGCTGCGTCTACGGCAACTCCGACCCGGCGCGTGATCTCCCGGTGCTGGCGGAGCACATCCGCGCGGGCCGGCTCGATCTGAGCGCGCTGGTAAGCGAGCGGATCGGGCTGGACGGCATCCCGGCCGCGTTCGACAACATGATCGCGGGGCAGGGCGCCAGGGCGCTGGTCGTCTTCTGAGCAAGCCTGTGGCGCGGGCGCGGCAGCCGTGCCGGCCCGCGCTCGCGCCCGTATTCGTCAGGTGGCCGAGGGCGTCGGCGTGCCGCCCGGTGCCGGGGGAGTCGGCGAGCCCTCCGGCACCGGGGGCCGGAGCGGCTGCGATCAGCTGCCCGTCGAGTCCTGTGCGCCGCCCGACCGCCGCGCCCCGGATGCCTCCGTCGCGCTCCGCTCGTTCGGCAGCGCGAACTGCACGGACAGCCCGTCCAGCAGTGCCCTCAGCCCCGTCGCGAACGCCCCGTCGTCCACCTGCTGCTGCCGATCGGCGAGCAGATGGGCCTGGCCGAGGTGAGGGTAGTCGGCCGGGTCGTAGGCCGTCTTGTCGTCGACGAAACCGCGGGCGAAGGACCCCAGTGCCGAACCGGTGATGAAGTACCGCATCAGCGCACCGATATGGGTGGCTTGGGACGGCGGCCAGCCGCATCGCACCATCGCCCCGAAGACGGTGTCGGCGACCTTCAGTCCGGCGGGTCTGCGTCCGGGGCCGCGCGCCAGGACCGGGACGATATTGGGGTGCTCGGTGAGGGCCGCGCGGTAGGAGAGGGCCCAGTCGTGCAGGGCGGTGCGCCAGTCGCGTTCGTCCGAGGCGTCGAACATCGACAGGTCCACCTTGGCGCTGACGGCGTCGGCGACCGCGTCCAGGATCTCGTCCTTGTTGCGGAAGTGGTTGTAGAGCGAAGGGCCGCTCACCCCGAGCTCGGCGGCGAGCCGGCGGGTGGAGACGGCGTCCAGCCCTTCCGCGTCCACCAGTGCGCCCGCCGCCGCGACGATGCGTTCTCTGCTGAGCAGGGGCTTGCGCGGTCGGGCCATGCGGCACATAGTAGGCCTGCCACGCAGAAACTAGCAGTGTTAGTTAAAGGAGAGTGCCTGGTGGATCTGAAGCTCGGCGAGGAGCACGAGGCCGTCCGGGAACTTGCCCGAGACTTCGTCGGGCGTGAGGTCACGCCCCGTGCCGCCGAGTGGGACCGGGACGAAGACGTCGATCGGACTATCGTGGGAAAGCTCGGTGCCGTCGGCTTCCTGGGGCTCACGATCGACGAGCGCTACGGCGGTTCGGGCGGTGACCACCTCGCGTACTGCCTGGTCACCGAGGAACTCGGTCGTGGCGACTCGTCGGTGCGCGGTATCGTCTCCGTCTCCCTGGGGCTGGTCACCAAGACCATCGCGGCCTGGGGGAGCGAGGAGCAGAAGCAGTCCTGGCTGCCACGGCTGACCTCGGGGGGCGCCCTTGGCTGCTTCGGGCTCACTGAGCCCGGCACCGGGTCCGACGCCGGCAGCCTCGCCACTCGTGCCGTACCGGACGGCGGCGACTACGTCATCAACGGTTCGAAGATGTTCATCACCAACGGCACCTGGGCCGAAGTCGTGCTGCTCTTCGCCCGCACCAACGACAGCCCGGGGCACCTGGGCGTATCGGCGTTCCTTCTGCCCGCGGAGACGCCGGGGCTGACCCGCCGCGCCATCCACGGCAAACTCGGACTGCGCGGCCAGGCAACCGCCGAACTGGTGCTCCAGGATGTCCGTGTTCCCGCCTCGGCGATGCTCGGCCCGGAGGGGAAGGGCTTCTCGGTCGCCATGTCCGCGCTGGCCAAGGGGCGGATGTCGGTGGCTGCCGGCTGCGTCGGTATCGCCCAGGCGGCACTGGACGCCGCCGTCGGCTATGCGGGTCAGCGCGAGCAGTTCGGCAAGCCGATCGCCTCGTACCAGCTGGTGCAGGAGCTGATCAGTGACATCGCGGTCGACGTGGACGCGGCACGCCTGCTGACCTGGCGGGTGGCCGATCTCATCGACCGGGGCGAGGATTTCGCCACGGCCGCGTCCAAGGCGAAACTGTTCGCCTCCGAAGCCGCCGTGCGTGCCGCGAACAATGCGCTCCAGGTGTTCGGCGGCTACGGCTATGTCGATGAGTACCCGGTGGGCAAACTGCTGCGCGACGCCCGGGTGATGACCCTGTACGAGGGCACCAGTCAGATACAGAAGCTGATCATCGGCCGCGCCCTGACCGGAGTCTCCGCGTTCTGAGCGACTGGGCGCAAGGCCGGTCGGACGCGTCCAGGTCCGAGTCGTTCGCCTGAGTACGCGTACGGATGTGGTGCCCGTCATGCTCGCCGATGCTGGGTTCATGAGCGACGCGCAGATCAAGCAGCAGAACACGACGGCCTACTACGCGCAGGCCGCGATCTCCTTCGGTATCGCCCTCGGCGCGGTCACCCTCGGCATCGTCAACCTGGATGCCGACGCCTGGGTGCGGGCCTTCCTCGGCATCGCCGTGCTCTACCTGACGACATCGTCCTTCACTCTGGCCAAGGTCGTCCGTGACAAGCAGGAGGCCGGGCAGATCGTCAGCCGGGTGGACCAAGCCCGGCTGGAGAAGCTGCTGGCAGAACACGACCCGTTCCAGAAGCTGTGAGCGCGTTCTAAGCGCTTGCTCAGGTTCGGGGTATGGTGTTCGTCCGGCCAGGAGGCGGAGACGAAGGGGCGGAGCGAGCGATGAGTGCGGCGGAGGAAGTGTCCGGCGTCGATGACATGGCGTGGGGCGAGGTCACCCCCGAGGCGGCCAGGCGGCTACTGGTCGCCGCCGTCGACGCCTTCGCCGAGCGCGGTTACCACGCCACCACGACACGCGATATCGCCGGCCGGGCCGGGATGAGTCCGGCCGCGCTCTACATCCACTACAAGACCAAGGAAGAGCTGCTCCACCGGATCAGCCGGATCGGTCATGATCGAGCGCTGGAGCTCCTGACGGAGGCGGCCGACCGCGAGGGCACGGCCGCCGAGCGGCTCGCCGACGCTGTGCGCTGCTTCGTCCGCTGGCACGCCGAGCGGCACACTACTGCACGGGTCGTGCAGTACGAGCTCGACGCGCTCAGTGAGGAGCACCGCGCCGAGATCGTGGCGCTGCGGCGCAAGTCGGACGCGGTGGTCCAGCGCATTGTCAATGAAGGCGTCGCGGCAGGGGAGTTCGACGTTTCGGACGTCCCCGGGACGACCCTCGCGGTGCTGTCCTTGTGCATCGACGTGGCCAGGTGGTTCAGTGCCCAGGGCCGCCGCACTCCCGACGAGGTCGGCGCGCTCTACGCCGACCTCGCGCTGCGCATGGTCGGTGCCGCCGCACGGAACCGACTCCTGTGAGCGGGAGCGGAGCGGCGGCTCAGAAGAAGTAGCGGGAGACCGACTCGGCCACGCAGACCGGCTTGTCGCCGCCTTCGCGCTCCACGGTGACGACCGCTGTCACCTGTACGCCGCCGCCCGCCTCTTCGACGCTCTTGATCACCGCCGTGGCGCGCAGCCGGGAGCCGACCGGCACGGGGGCGGGGAAGCGCACCTTGTTGGTGCCGTAGTTGATGCCCATCTTCATGCCCTCGACCCGCATCACCTGGGGGACCAGCGCGGGCAGCAGCGACAAGGTGAGATACCCGTGCGCGATGGTCCGGCCGAACGGGCCGGAGGCCGCGCGCTCGGGGTCCACATGGATCCACTGGTGATCGCCCGTGGCGTCGGCGAAGAGGTCGATCCGCTTCTGGTCGACCTCCAGCCAGTCGCTGTGGCCGAGCTGCTCGCCCACTCCGGCGATCAGCTCATCTGGGGATGTGAAGATCCTGGGCTCGGCCATGTCTTCTTCCTTGCCTCTCATCCGGGGGACGCACGTCTAAGCGACTGCTTAGCATGGTGGGCGGGCGGGGCGTCTGTCAACGGAACCCCGGCCGGATGTGCCACTGTGCGAGGTGGCCCGCACCCCCGTGCCGGGCCACCTCGCACCAGGCGGGTCTACTCGTATTCGGTGCCGCCCTTGCGGGTCGGATACGCCGGGCTCACGGCCTGCTCCGGGATGTGGACGGCGATGTCACCGCTGCGTTAGGCGCCCTTGGTGACGACGGCCCGATACAGGCCCACTTGGGTCAGTTCGCGTGCGTCGGCGTTCGGGTGCTCATGGACGGTCGATACCTCGGCGGTGACATGCGGCGTCGACATCTGACGGCCCCCTGGACGTGGTTCGGATACAACGTCACTTTCGCTGCGGGGAATTGCGGTTGTCCACCGGATTTCGTCTCCGCTACGGTCACGCGGGTACGGGTACGGGCACACTCAGGCGGGCACGGGCCCGGCGTCGCGCTGCCGGTGCCCGTGCCCGCAGGGTGAGTGTCAGGCCACCGACGCCAGCGCCCTGCCGCGCATCCGCTTGGCGCTCCTCAGCGCCTCGTGTGTCAGCACCGGCTGGGGCACCACCACTCCGCAGCCCGTGCACACCGGACCGAAGCCCGGATCGTGTTCCAGATCCTGCCGCCAGACGATGCGCCGGTCCGCGCACACCGGGCAGACCGCACTCGGGCTCGATCCGAGCGCCCGGATCAGTCGGCACAGCACCACATCCAGCGGGTCCGAAGGGTGCACCTCCGGGTCGTCGCACCGGGCGATCCCGTTGCCGCCCCAGGTGCGCCGGTGCCAGTCGTCGATCGATCCAGGGCGCCGCAGCCCGTCGTGCTTCTCGCGTTTGCGCCGTGCGGCGAACCGCTCCTCGTAGGCGAGCCACACGGCCCTCGCCTGCTCCAACTCGTCGAGCGCGGCCACCAGCCGCCCCGGATCGGGAGCCCGGTCCTCGGGCTCGATACCGTGCCTGCTGCACAGATGATTCCAGGTCGCCCGGTGCCCGTACGGAGCAAATCGCTCCAGGCACTTCCGCAGTGAATAGCGCCTCAGGGCGAGATCACCCCGTGGGTCGCGGACCTGTCTGGCAAGACTCCGGAAACCAGCCATCGCACTGCCACCTCCGTCGCTCGTACTCCATGGCTCGTACTTCCGCGTTGAGGAATGGACGTACGACTACCCAATCCGGCTCCATCGAACATCCGTCCCGGGATACGGGGCCGGATCCAGCCGAGTGGGCGTCACGGCCGGCGTCGGACGGCGTACAGGCAAGACAAAAAGTGACGGCCACTCATCTTACCGATGAGTCATATGGCCAGTAGCCTGCGCCGCACCCGCTTCATCGAGGAGCAACCATGCGACGTATCACCGGATCCCCCACCGGACGACTGAGAACCGCCTGCGCAGCCCTCGCACTCGGCACCGCACTCCTGGCACCGCTGCCCCAGGCCACTGCGGCCGAGGACCCCGTTGTCGACCACTGCCTCGCACAGGGCCGGAGTCAGTGCGTGGACATCCTGCCACCGGGGCAGAACGGCAACGCCACCCTCACCGACATCCTGCTCCACCGGCTGCTGGGTACCCGCCCCGGCCACAGCTCCGACCAACTCGCCCGGTACGACGCGTTGGCGGGCGGATACGGCGGGCTCACCGACGCCAAGCTGACCGACTTCTTCAACGACGCCTCCTTCGGAGTACCGTGGAGCCAGGTGGAATCCGTCGCCACCCCGCGCCCGGACGTCACGATCACCCGGGACAAGAAGACCGGGGTCCCGCACATCAAGGGCACCACCCGGTACGGCACCGAGTTCGGCGCCGGGTACGCCGCCGCCCAGGACCGGCTCTGGATGATGGACCTCTTCCGGCACATCGGACGGGGCAACCTCACACCCTTCGCCGGCGGTGCCCTCGCCAACCAGGGCCTTGAGCAGCAGTTCTGGCCCGGAGCTCCGTACACCGAGGCCGACTACCAGGCCCAGATCGACCGTATCCGCACCACCGAAGGCCCCCGGGGCGAACAGGCGATGGCCGACGCGCAGGCCTATGTCGACGGCATCAACGCCTATCGCACCCAGTCCAAGAACGGCCGCTACTTCCCCGGCGAGTACGTACTCACCGGCCATATCGACGCGATCACCAACGCCGGTGAGATCGCGCCCTTCAGCCTCACCGACCTGATCGCCATCGCCTCCGTGGTCGGCGGGCAGTTCGGCGGTGGCGGAGGCGGCGAGGTCCAGGCCGCACTCTCGCTGCTCGCCGCCCAGCAGAAGTACGGCGTGGCCGATGGCACCCGGGTCTGGGAGGCGTTCCGCCAGCGCAACGACCCGGAGGCCGTGCTCACCGTCCACGACGGCTCGTCCTTTCCCTACGCGCAGAAGCCGGAGGACCCGCGCGGCACCGCCCTGCCCGACCCGGGCTCGGTGCGTGCCGAACCGCTGGTGTACGACAGCACCGGCTCGGCCGGCACCAACGCCAAGACCCCGGTGCGCAACCCCGGAGCCCTGGCGCCCGCCCAGGGCATCTTCGACCAGGGTGTGCTGCCGACCGGGTCGCTGGACCCCAGGCGCGGCATGTCCAACGCGCTGCTGGTCTCGGGAGCCCACACCGCGAGCGGCCGCCCCATCGCCGTCTTCGGCCCGCAGACCGGCTACTTCGCCCCGCAACTGCTGATGCTGCAGGAGATCCAGGGACCGGGGATCTCCGCCCGCGGTGTCTCCTTCGCGGGCGTCGGCATGTACGTGCAGATGGGGCGAGGCCAGGACTACGCCTGGTCCGCCACCTCCGCGGGGCAGGACATCACCGACACCTACGCCATCGAACTGTGCGCTCCGGGGGGCGGCACACCGGGCCTGTACGCCGACCACTACCTCTACCGCGGCGGCTGCATCCCGATGGAGAAGCTGGAGCGCCGCAACGCCTGGAAGCCCACCGTCGCGGACGGCACCGCGGCGGGCTCCTACCGGCTCCAGGTGTGGCGCACCAAGTACGGCACCGTCACCCATCGCGCCACGATCGGCGGCAAGCCGGTGGCCTACACCTCGCTGCGCAGCACCTATGGGCATGAGGCCGACTCGATCATCGGCTTCCAGATGCTCAACGATCCGTCGTTCGTGACGGACGCCGCCTCCTTCCAGCAGGCCGCGCACCAGATCGACTACGCCTTCAACTGGTTCTACGCCGACTCCCGCACCGCCGCCTACTACAACAGCGGTATGAACCCGGTGCGCGCCGCCGGTGTCGACCCGGCGCTGCCGGTGAAGGCCGAGTCCGCCTATGAGTGGCGAGGCTTCGACCCGGTCGCGGGCACCGCCGACTACACCCCCTTCGCCGAACACCCCCGATCCATCGGCCAGGACTACTACATCTCCTGGAACAACCGGCAGGCCGACGACTACAACACCGCGGGCTTCGGTATGGGCGCCGTCCACCGGGGCGACCTGCTGGACGATCGGGTCGCCGCGCTGGTCCGGGGCGGCGGAGTGACCCGGGCCTCGCTCACCCGGGCCATGGCCGAAGCAGGCGTCACCGACCTGCGTGGAGAGCAACTGCTGCCCGAACTGCTCCGGGTCGTCCGAAGCTCGCCTGTCACCGACGCCCAACTCGACACGGCGATCCGCCAACTGGAGACTTGGCGGGCGGCGGGCGCACAGCGCAAGGAGACCACGCCGGGCTCGCATGTCTACGGCCACGCCGACGCTGTGCGGATCATGGATGCCTGGTGGCCACTGCTGGTCGGCGCCGAGTTCAGACCGGGGCTCGGGGGCGACCTCTACCAGGCCCTGGCGGCGAACCTGCCCATCGACGAGTCGCCCGCAGCCTCCCATGGCCCCACAGGCGGGCACAGCGGATCGGCTTTCCAGTCGGGGTGGTGGGGCTTCGTGGACAAGGACCTGCGGCAGGTCCTCGGCGACCCGGTCGCCGGCCCGCTGCCCGCGACCTACTGCGGCGGAGGTCGACTCGCCACCTGCCGTGAGGTGCTGCTCGGCACACTGAAGCAGGCGGTGGCGAAGCCCGCCACCGAGGTCTACCCAGGTGACATCAACTGCCGGGCGGGCGACCAGTGGTGCTCCGACACGGTGATGCACCGCGCCTTGGGCGGGATCACCCACCCGGCGATCAGCTGGCAGAACCGTCCGACCTACCAGTTGGTCGCAGAGTTCCCCTCGCACCGCTGACCGCCGCACCATCACGCGGGAAACGGATCGGGTGCCCGGCGCCGCCCCAGCGCCCGATCCGGTACCGCGGTGTCCAGTGCCGACCCGGCGGCGCCTTGCTCGGCGCCCGGCTCGGCAGCGCTGTGCTCAACGCCCGATCCGGCCCGCTCTCAGCACCACCCGCGCCAGCTCCGGATGCAGGATGTCGCTGTGAGCGCCGGACGGCGGCCCGCCGCTGCGCACCACCGCCGCCGTGTCCACACTGACGCAGCCCGAGCCAGGCAGCCCCTCCCGTAACGCCGTCTCCAGTGTCAGCCGGCGGGCCCCCGCGACCGCCTGTATGCCGTTGTGGCCGACCGCCCACCAGCGCTTGTCCAGACCGACGATCGTCGAGGAGTCCCTCGCCATCCTCGATGCCAGGGGGTACAGCACCCCGAGTGCCGAGTCATGGTGTGAATAGCAGGCGACCACTGGTCCGTCCACCCGCCTCTCCATGGAGCGCAGCACCCCGCCGCTGCCGCGTGCGTGGGGTAGCGAGGGCGCGAACGCATAGTGCGAGAAGGCGCCTTGGAGCAGAGTCACCGACTTCACCGCGCTTATGCCGTCAGGCAGACCGCGCAGAGCGAAGGCGACGAGCCGCGCTCCCATGCTGTGTCCGGTGAGATGGACGCGGATCCCGGGAGATGAGTGGGCCAGATGGGCGATCACCGGCCCGAGCCCACGCTCGCCGACCGTCCCCGCCCGTCGCTTCATCGTGTAGTAGGCGGCCTGGCGCAGAACTTCACGCCCGCCCTTCCACAGCCTCCTGAGCCCCGAGCCGAGGGCCAGTGGCGGCTCCGTCCCGTCCAGGGCGTCGGTGAACAGTCGGCACACCTCGACCGGATCCTCATGGAGGAAGGCGGGTATGTCATCGCCGCCCGGACCTGACAGATCGCCTGCGCGGGCTTCGGCCGAAGTGGCGTCGCAGGTGTCGACGAGCTCTCGCACCAGGAACCCGAATTCCTCGAAGGCCCCCCGGTCGTCGGGCTCGTCCGCGAGCAGCACGGACAGTCGTGACAGGGTGCGCTCCTGCCCGGGAAAGAGTCCGGCGAGCGTGCCGAAATCCGGGATCGGCTCGTCGGTGAACATCATCGAGGGCCAGACGACGCCCACATAGCCGACGGTGGCCCCGCTCGCCACGAATCGCGGGAAGGGTTCGAAGAAGCGCTCGTAGAAGCGCCTTGCCACGGAAGGGGAGTTGTTCCAGCCGTGCGCGAACAGCACCAGGTCCGTGACGTCCAGTGCCGCCAGAGCGTCCCGCTGGGCGCGGTGGACATCCCCCTGCGCGTCGAAGGTGAGCTCCCGGTACGGTTCGGCACCCATCTCGTTCACCACCATGTCCCTCCTCCCGTGCCCCGGACGTCATGCCAGGGGACGTACACCGCGCATCGGGTGTGCGGAAAGCATCCCGCGCGGCGGGACGGACGACCAGAGCTTGGCGTACACACGCCGGCGGAACCCTTTCGGCAGCCGTTCCGAAGGCCTTTCATGGGACATACCGACTGGTTAGTCTGTAGCTGGATGAGTGGTCGGGCCGCTGATCCGCCGAGTCGCCGAGTCGCAACCGAGAGGCAGTTCCCATGAGCCAGGCAGCCCCCATGAGTGCGGTGCAGGGCACGAACGTGGTGGTCACCGGAGCCGGCGGCGGCATCGGCGCGGCGCTCGCCCGCAGGTTCGTCGCCGAAGGCGCGCGGGTCGCCGTCAACGACATCGACCCCGTCAGGACCGCGGCCATCGCCGAGGAGACGGGTGCCATCGCCGTCCCCGGCGACGCCTCCGCCATCGTGGAGCAGGCGCGCGAGGTGCTCGGCGGCACCGTCGACATCTACTGCGCCAACGCCGGGCTCCCGGGTGCGGGAGACGCCCTCGCCGACGAAACGGCTTGGGCTGCCGCTTGGGATGTCAACGTCATGGCGCATGTGCGGGCTGCGAGCGCCCTGCTGCCCGACTGGCTGGAGCGCGGCAGCGGCCGCTTCGTCTCCACGGTCTCCGCCGCCGGGCTGCTGAGCATGATCGGCGCGGCTCCGTACAGCGTCACCAAGCACGGCGCACTCGCGTTCGCCGAGTGGCTGTCTCTGACCTACCGGCACCGCGGCCTGAAGGTGCACGCCATCTGCCCCCAGGGCGTGCGCACGGACATGCTCACTCAGGCCGGAGTCGCCGGTGAGCTGGTCCTCGCGCCCGGCGCCATCGAGCCGGAGGACGTCGCCGGAGCCCTCATGGACGGCATCGAGGCCGATCGCTTTCTGATACTGCCGCACCCCGAGGTCGCCGGGTACTACCGGGGCAGGGCCACCGACACCGACCGTTGGCTGGACAACATGAACCACATTCAGCAGAAGTGGGAAAGCATGAGCGGTGCGTGAGCGGCGGCGCAGGCGGAGTGGCGGCGCCTCACGGGCGACACCCCACCGCGCGGAGCTCCCGACGACCACTAGTGGGAAGATCTTCGGGTGGGAGTCGCAGTCCCGGTCGCGGAACGGCGGCGGCACGGAAGCGGAAGACGAATGGAAGGCGGGTGGCGGCAATGGCCAGGACGACGGACGGGAACGGCACCCCCGTCCCCCAGCGGCTGCTGGCCACGGCCACCCGACTCTTCGCCGAGCAGGGCTACGACCGCACGTCCGTTCAGGAGATCGTGGAGTCGGCCGGAGTCACCAAGGGCGCCCTCTACCACTACTTCGGCTCCAAGGAGGACCTCCTCCAGGAGGTCTACGCCCGGGTGCTGCGCCTCCAGCAGGAACGGCTCGACGCCTTCGCCGAGGCCGACGCGCCGATCGAGCAGCGCCTGCGGGCCGCCGCCGCCGATGTCGTCGTGACCACGATCGAGAACCTCGACGACGCGTCGATCTTCTTCCGTTCCATGCACCACCTCAGCCCGGAGAAGAACAAGCAGGTCCGCTCCGAGCGCCGGCACTACCACGAGCGCTTCCGGGCGCTGATCGAGGAGGGGCAGCGCAGCGGGGTGTTCTCCGACGCGACCCCGGCCGACCTGGTCGTGGACTACCACTTCGGCTCGGTCCACCACCTGTCCACCTGGTATCGACCCGACGGGCCGCTCAGCCCGCAGCAGGTCGCCGACCACCTCGCCGATCTGCTGCTGCGGGCTCTGCGTCCGTAGGGCGCTGGACCGGGACTGCGCCGTCAACCGCCACTCCCGCGCTCGACCGATGCCTCCCGCGTCCTACCGGTACTTCTTGAGCTCCTGCCGCGCCAGCGACCGCTGGTGCACCTCGTCGGGACCGTCCGCCAGCATCAGCGTCCGCGCCCCGGCCCACAGTTCGGCCAACGGGAAGTCCTGACTGACACCGCCCGCGCCGTGCACCTGGACCGCCCGATCGAGGATGTCCACGACGGCGCGCGGAGTGGCGATCTTGATGGCCTGGATCTCTGTGTGCGCTCCCTTGTTGCCGACGGTGTCCATCAGCCAGGCGGTCTTCAGCACCAGCAGCCGCAGCTGCTCGACCGTGACACGCGCGTCCGCGATCCAGGACTGGACCACGCCCTGCTGGGCAAGCGCCTTGCCGAACGCGGTACGGGACGCAGCCCGACGGCACATCAGCTCGATCGCCCGCTCGGCCATGCCGATCAGCCGCATGCAGTGGTGGATACGGCCCGGTCCGAGGCGCGCCTGGGCGATGGCGAAGCCGCTGCCCTCCTCGCTGATCAGATTGGACGCCGGCACGCGTACGTCGTCGAAGATCACCTCAGCGTGTCCGCCGTGGAGGTGATCCTCGTATCCGTACACCGTCATCGCGCGCCGCACCTCAAGTCCGGGAGTGTTGCGCGGGACGAGGATCATCGACTGCTGACGCCGGATGTCCGGGCAGGCCGGATCGGTTTTGCCCATCACGATGAAGACCTTGCAGTTCGGGTTCATCGCACCGGAAATATACCATTTGCGCCCGTTGAGGATGTACTCGTCCCCACCGTCGGCGGCTTGCTCGATCCGCGTCTCGATATTGGTGGCGTCCGATGAGGCCACGGCGGGTTCGGTCATCGCGAACGCCGAGCGGATCTCACCCGCCAGCAGCGGTTCGAGCCACTGCTTCTTCTGCTCGTCCGAGCCGAAGAGGGCCAGCACCTCCATGTTCCCGGTATCCGGGGCGGCGCAGTTCAGCGCGACCGGTGCCAGGTGCGGTGAGCGGCCCGTGATCTCGGCGAGCGGAGCGTACTGGAGGTTGGTCAGTCCGGCCCCGTACTCCGAATCCGGTAGGAAGAGGTTCCACAGGCCCTGCCTGCGGGCCTCCGCCTTGAGGTCCTCGATGACGGCGGGGGTGTCCCAGGGGGAGGAGGAGAGGGTGAGCTGCTCGTGGGCGACCGCTTCCGCCGGGTACACGTGCTCGTCCATGAAGGCGAGCAGCCTGGCCCGCAATTCCTCGGTGCGCGCGTCGAATGCGAAGTCCATGACGGTGGATCAGCCTTCCTGAAGGGTGGTGAGACCGTGTTCGATGAAGAGGGGGACGAGCTCACCGATGCGGTCGAAGCCCGTGCCGACGGTCTGGCGCAGCGTGTAGCGATAGTGGATGCCCTCGAGGATCACGGCGAGCTTGAACCAGGCGAACGCCGTGTACCAGGCGATGGCCGCGATGTCCCGGCCGGAGCGGGCGGCGTAGCGCTCGATCAGCTCGGCGGGGTCCGGATGGCCCGCGGCCCCTGCCGTCGTGCTGATGGGGGAGCCGGGCAGCTCCAGCTTCCGGCTGTACATCACCAGCAGCCCGAGGTCGGTGAGCGGGTCGCCGAGCGTCGACATCTCCCAGTCGAGGACCGCCTTGATCCGGTCGTCGTCGCCGATCAGCACGTTGTCGAGGCGGTAGTCGCCGTGGACGACGGTGGCAGGCGGGGAGACCGGCAGCGAGCGGGCGAGGGCGGCGTGGAGCTCGTCGATGCCCGCCAGCTCCCGGTTGCGTGAGGCGTCGAGCTGCTTGCCCCAGCGCCGCAGCTGCCGTTCGAGGAAGCCGTCGGGACGCCCGAAGTCTCCGAGTCCGACCGCCGCGGGCTCCACACCGTGCAGCTCCACCAGTGTGTCGACCAGGCCGAGCACAGCCCCCCGGGTGCGCTCAGGGCCGAGTGGGGCGAGTTCTTCGGCGGTGCGGTACGGGGTGCCGTCGACGTGTTCCATGACGTAGAAGGCCGCCCCGATGACGGACTCGTCCTCACACAGCAGCACGGGCCGCGGCACCGGCACCTCCGTGGGGTGCAGGGCGCTGATGACCCGGTGCTCGCGACCCATGTCGTGGGCGGTGGCCAGGACGTGCCCCAGCGGGGGCCTGCGGACCACCCAGCGGTGCGCGCCGTCGGTCGCGGCGTACGTGAGGTTGGACCGCCCGCCCTGGATCAACCGGGCGCTGAGCGGCCCGCTCACCAGTCCGGGCAGCATGTGGTCGAGATGGGCGCGCAGCCGTTCGAGGTCGAGGCCTGGTGGTGTGACTGCGCTCATGGGGGCGCCTTCCGGTGCGGTGGGGGATCGTCTCCGGCCATCATGACCGACCGGTCGGTATGTCGTCCAGGGTGCGATGCGGCCGCCCGGGTCCGAGCCATGGTCCAAGGCTCGGACCCGCGCCGTGGTCCAGCCGTGGTTCAGGCGTGGCAGGCGACCGGCACCCCGCCGTTCAGCACCGCCATGTCACCGAACACGGCGACCGGATCGAGCGGCGAACCCGCGGGCAGGCCGTCGAGCTCCGCGTAGGCGCGGTGCAGATTGGCCACCAGCCGCTCACTCTCCCGCCAGTCCGCGAACTCACCGAGGTCGGCTCCCTGGGCCGCCTCCAGCGGGGTCAGGCCCCTGGCGTGGGCGGAATCGGCGACCTCGGCGACGAAGCGCAGATAGCGTTCGACCACGTCGTAGGAGGTGGGGTCGGTGACCGGTCCGTGCCCCGGTACGACGATCGAGGCGTCCAGCGAACGCAGCAGCTCAAGCGCCTTCAGCGAGCCGGTGAGCGAGCCCATGGGGATGAAGGGCGTACCCCCGTTGAAGATCAGGTCCCCGGTGAAGACCACCCCGTGCTCCGGCAGGTGCACGATCGTGTCACCGACGGTGTGCGCCACACCGGGATGGATCAGGCGCACCTCGGTCCCGCCGGCATGAAGGGTCAGGCGCTCGCCGTACGTGACCTCGGGCGCGGTGATCGTGATCTCGCCGTAGTCGGTCTCGGGCCAGATGAGGTGGAGTTGGTGCCCGGCGGCGATGACCTCGCTGCGGCAGGCCTCGTGGCCGACGACTGTCGCCTCCGGGAGGAAGACGGCGTTCCCGTACGTGTGGTCGCCGTGGTGGTGGGTGTTGACGAGCAGCCGCGGCAAAGGGGCGCCGGTCGCCAGCAGTGCTTCACGCAGCAGCAGGGCGCGGCGCTCGGTGGCGGTGGTGTCGACGAGGAGCGTGGAGGCCCCGTCGCTGACGAACCCGGCGTTGTTGAGGCACCAGCCGCCGTCGGGCTGGACGTACGCGTGCACAGACGGTGCGAGCGGGACGGTGTACGGATCGGTCGCGGGCACGGCGGCTCCCGGGGAGAGTGGCACCGATCACGGCGGTTGACGCCGGATCAGGTCGGCTGACGGAAGCAGCCTTCCCCGCCGATCGGCGCCCGTCCAGTGCTCCGGCCGGTGGAGGCTGCCCGCGCCCCGGACGTGCCGACGGCGCTCCTGCTTGCACTGGGACGCCGCGAGCCCGAGTGTCGGATCATGAAGGCGATCAGCTACAGCCGTTACGGCGGTCCCGAGGTCCTGGAGTACGGCGAGCGTCCCGAGCCCAAGCTCGGGCCCGACAGCGTCATGGTCAAGGTGCGGGCGGCGGCCGTCAACCCGGTCGACTGGAAGTGCCGCGAAGGCTATCTGGACGGGCTCATCGACAGCGTCTTCCCGGTGATCCCCGGCTGGGACGTTTCCGGGGTCGTGGTGGAGCCCGGGGTGTCCGCCCCCGAGTTCGCGGTCGGCGACGAGGTCATGGGCTATGTCCGCGAGGACTTCCTCTGCCGGGGCACCTTCGCCGAGTACGTTGCCGCACCGGTCCGCACGCTGGCGCGCAAACCACGCAATCTGAGCTTCGAACAGGCGGCGGGCCTGCCGCTCGCCGGACTCACCGCCTACCAGGTCCTCACCCACGACCTGGGTGTGGGCACCGGCGACACGCTCCTCGTGCACGCCGCGGCCGGAGGGGTCGGCTCCATGGCCGTCCAGCTCGCCCACCACTTCGGCGCCCGGGTGATCGGCACCGCGAGCGAGTCGTCCCACGCGTATGTGCGTGAGCTAGGCGGCGAGCCGGTGGCGTACGGCGAAGGACTCGCGGACCGGGTGCGGGCCCTGGCACCCGACGGGGTGCAGGCCGTCTTCGACACCGTCGGGGGCGAGGCGCTGACCGCCTCCGCCGAACTGCTGGCCCAGGGCGGCCGGATCGCCTCCATCGCCGATCCGGCCGTCACCACCCTGGGCGGGCGCTATGCCTTCGTGCGCCCCAACACCGCGGACCTGTACCGGCTCAGCGAGCTCGCCGAGGAGGAGGTGCTCTCCGTTCATGTGGCTCGCAGCTTCCCGCTGGAGGAGACCGCGGAAGCCCACCGGCTCAGCCAGGGCGGCCACACCCGCGGGAAGATCGTCGTCACCGTCGACTGGGAGGGCTGAGGCGCCCGACGCGCCTGTGCGGTGCGGGGCAGGTCACCACACGATCGCCACGGCGAACGCCGCCAGCGCCAGTGTGCAGGCGGCGGCGCCGAGCGCGTGGGCCGGCGACAGCGCATCCGGCGGGCTTGTCACCGCCATCGCCCTGATGCGCCGGTGAGCCACCGTCAGAAAGCCCAGCCACACCAGCGCGCTGAGCGAGAGGGCCACCAGATCGCCGCTCTCGATCTCCTCGCGGTGGACGACCTGCCGCGCCGCGAGCACCGCCGCGACCGTGAAGGCCAGCGTCGTACGCCGCCATGCCAACCGGGTTCGTTCCGGCTGCAGCCCGGGGTCGCGCACCTCGCCACTCACCGCGGCCCCCAGGTGACGACGACCACCGCCATCGTGACCGACACGGCTCCCACGACGAGCGCAAGCACCGTCGGGAAGCGCGAGACGGGCAGATCCTCGCCCCGTCGCATCGCACGCTCGCACCGCACCCAGTGGTTGAGCCCGCGCAGGGCGCACAGCACACCCGCACCGATCAGCGCGAGGGACAGGCCGACGCGCACACCCCAGCGCAGCTCGGGCAGGAACTGGTCGACGGCGAAACCGCCCGCGATGAGAGCCAGCGCGGTGCGGATCCAGGCGAGGAAGGTGCGTTCATTGGCGAGCGAGAAACGGTAGTCGGGAGTCCTGCCCTCTTCCCGGATCCGCCCCGGCGACAGCCACAGCCGCAGATTCCGCACGAATTCACTCGCCCACTCGCTCACCTCCGGCACCCTACCCGCGGTGGGCGCGCAGCCGTTCGTAGGCGGCCAGGCCGTCCGGCACCCACTCCCAGGTGCCGAGCCGCTCGTCGACTTCCGCTTGGGGGAGGAAGTCGTACCAAGCGACCTCCTCGGCCTGCGGACGCACCGGCACCAGGCACGGCACCTCGTACACGGCCGACCACCACGACTGCCGGACGCCGCCCAGCTCCGGGTCGGCGGGTGCCTCGTACAGGAACCTGAACAGCGGCACCGGGCGGGGGAGCCCGTTGACGCCCAACTCCTCCTCGGCCTCGCGCAGTGCCGCGTCGTCGTAGGACTCGCCCGCGCCGACGACACCGCCGACGAACATGTCGTACAGGGAAGGGAAGACCAGCTTCGTCGCCGTGCGGCGATGCACGAAGATCCGTCCCTGTGCGTCCCTGGCCTGGATGAACACACAGCGGTGGCGCAGGCCACGGGCGTAGGCCTCGCCGCGCGGGGACCGGCCGATGACCTTGTCGTGCAGATCCACGATGTCCAGGATCTCGTCGGAAGGACTCGAGGAGCCCTGGCTGCCGTCACTCATGGGTCCATCCAATCAGCCGATCGGCCCATCGGTCGGGTCGAAGCCAGTTCGTCCAGGACGGTTGACGAGTTACCCGCGCGTACAGAAGATCGGAGCCACCGCAGAGGTCCGCGCCCAAGGCGCCCGCTCCGAGAGGGTCCGTACCCATGGCGTACGACGCCGATGTCATAGTGATAGGGGCAGGGCTCTCGGGCCTGGCGGCCACCGCCGAGCTCGTGGACGCGGGCCGCCGAGTGATCCTGCTCGACCAGGAGCCCGAGCAATCCATCGGCGGGCAGGCTCACTGGTCGTTCGGCGGGCTCTTCCTCGTGGACTCGCCCGAACAGCGCCGTATGCGCATCAAGGACAGCCACGCACTCGCCCTCCAGGACTGGTACGGCACAGCCGGTTTCGACCGCGACGAGGACCTGTGGCCGCGGCGCTGGGCCGAGGCGTACGTGGACTTCGCCGCCGGGGAGAAGCGCTCCTGGCTGCATGCCAGGGGAGTGCGGTTCTTCCCGGTCGTCGGCTGGGCGGAGCGCGGTGGCTACGGCGCGAACGGTCACGGCAACTCGGTGCCTCGTTTCCACATCACCTGGGGGACGGGGCCCGGACTGGTCGAGCCGTTCGAACGGCGGGTCAGGGAGGGCGCGGCACGTGGGCTGGTGGATCTGCGCTTCAGGCACCGGGTGACCGGGCTCGGCAGCACAGACGGCACCGTGGACACGGTGACCGGCGAGATCCTGGAGCCGTCCGGTGCGGCGCGCGGTGAGGCGAGCAGCCGGGAGGTCACCGGCTCCTTCGAGTTGCGCGCCCAAGCCGTGATCGTCACCTCCGGCGGCATCGGGGGCAACCACGACCTGGTCCGCGCACAGTGGCCCGAGCGGCTGGGCACCCCGCCCGAGAAGCTGCTCTCCGGTGTACCCGCCCATGTCGACGGGCTGATGCTCGGGATTGCTGAGTCCGCCGGGGCGAGCCACATCAACCGCGACCGCATGTGGCACTACACCGAGGGCATCGAGAACTGGAACCCCGTCTGGGCCAGGCACGGCATCCGCATTCTTCCCGGACCCTCGTCGCTCTGGCTCGACGCACGCGGAAACCGGCTCCCCGTGCCCCTGTTCCCGGGCTTCGACACCCTCGGAACCCTGGAACACATCATGCGTACCGGCCATGACCACACCTGGTTCATCCTCGACCAGCGGATCATCGGCAAGGAGTTCGCCCTGTCCGGCTCCGAGCAGAACCCCGATCTCACCGGAAAGTCGGTGCGCGGGGTCATCGGACGGGCGCGCGCCGAAGTCCCCGGCCCGGTCAAGGCGTTCATGGATCACGGGGTGGACTTCGTGGTCGAGCGGGACCTCGGCGCCCTGGTGCGAGGAATGAACGCGCTCACGAAGGAGCCGCTCATCGACGAGGCCCGGCTGCGCGGCGAGATCACCGCCCGTGACCGGGAGATCGCCAACCCGTTCACCAAGGACCTGCAGGTGACGGCCATCCATGGCGCCCGCAGATACCTCGGTGACAAACTCATCCGCACCGCTCCGCCGCACCGCATCCTCGACCCGGCTGCCGGTCCTCTGATCGCCGTGCGCCTGAACATCCTCACCCGGAAGTCCCTGGGCGGCCTTGAGACCGACCTGTCCTCACGGGTGCTCGCCGCGGACGGCGAACCGCTGCCCGGGATGTACGCGGCGGGCGAGGCGGCCGGCTTCGGCGGTGGAGGGGTGCACGGCTACCGGGCGCTTGAGGGCACCTTCCTCGGCGGCTGCCTCTTCTCCGGGCGCATGGCGGGCCGGGCCGCTGCGAAGGCGGTCGTCTGACGGGCCTGCCGGCTGATGGAGCGGGTGCCGTCCGAACTGGCGGGTGCCGTCCGGGTTCGGCCGGCGGAGAGTCGTGGGCAACCGGCTTGGGACACAAGGGGGTTGCCCATCCACCGGGCTGCCCTTGACGTGGAGCCTTTCCTACCGCTTTGCTGTGCGCGACCGTTCGCTCACGTTTCGCGTTCATCTCGTGAAGCACTCATCACGCAAAGAAGAAGGAAGCCCAGCGGATGCCCCCACCTCCGCCGCCGCTCGGACGCGCCCGACGGCGCGGCGCGCGTATCGGGCCCGCTTTCGATCCGGCCCTCGGTGATCTCGAACTCAGCTCCACGCGAACCAAGTTGTCGCAGGGCCGATGGGCGGCCGCCCGTTCGCTGCTTGTCTCGACCGGCGACGACTGGGACCGCAGAGGGCACCGTCTGCTGGTCCTCGGCGGCGGCCCGTCGACCGCCGCCTGGGCGCGCGAATGGCTGCTGGTGGAGCCGGACAGCCCCGACGCCACCGCGCTGCTCGCCTGCGCGTCGGTCCGCGCGGCACTGCGCGGTGCGCAGCACCCGGATCAGGCGCGCTCGCACTGCCTGGCCGCCGCCGGTCTCGCTCCCGAAGACCCCAGTCCCTGGCTTGCGCTGCTCGTGCTCGCCCGCAGCCTCGGCACGGACGGCGAAGTGGTGCGGCTCTTCGACGAGGTGCGGGTGAGACACCCCGAGCACCACCACGCGCATCATCTGATGGCCGCCAGGCTTGCCGAGCGCCACCCCGAAGCGGGGCAGGACCCTCTGCACGAGGTGTACGACTTCGCCGCCTGGGCCGCCGAACGTGCCCCGGCCGACTCGCCGCTGGCGATGCTGCCGGTCGTCGCCCACACCGAGCGCTACCGGGTGCTGGCGGCCGACAGCCGTGCCTTCGCCGACCCGCCGGCCGCGGGGCACTGGACCGGGCGCCGTGCGCGGCAGGTCATGAAGACCGCGTTCGACTGGTGGCTTGAGTGGGAGCGCGAGGACCACCCGCGCAACCGCGTCGATCTCAACTTCCTGGCTCATGCCAAGTTCCGTGAGGGGCGGGCCGCGGAGGCCGCCGCTCTCTTCCACCGGATCGGCTCGCACGCGACTCCGGCTCCCTGGTCCTATCCGGACCAGGACCCGCACCACGCGTTCCACGCCGCGCGCAGAGCCGCACTCGGAGCCGTCTGAATGCTCCGACAGCTCCGACTGTTCTGACAGCTGCGACAAGTCCGACCAGTCTTCTCCGAATCCGACCTGAGAGGCCGAAACCGCCATGTCCCCGGGCAGTTCGCGTACGACCGCCACTCGCGGTGCCGTCACGTCCAGAGAGATCAACACGTACAAGGGGCAGGAACGTGCCCTGCGTGCCGACCGCCTCGGCACCGCAGGCCTGCTGCTCTCCGTGCTTGCCGCCAGCGCGCCGCTCATGGTCGTGGCCGGGGTCATGCCCACCGTATTCGGTGTCATGGGCATGCTTGGGCAGCCGCTGCTCTACGTCATCCTCGGCTTCGTACTGATCCTTTTCAGCGTCGGATACGCGGAGATGAGCCGCCATGTCCACAACGCAGGAGCCTTCTACGCCTATATAGCCCGCGGGCTCGGCCCCACCGCGGGAGCCGGTGCCGCCTATGTCGCACTGGTCGCGTACAGCGCCATGCAGGTGGGCATCTACGGAATCCTAGGCTTCGAGGTATCCGGACTGCTGGCCGCGCATCTCGGACTGACGGTCGCCTGGTGGATGCCCGCCCTGGCCGCCGCCGTCCTCGTCGCCGTACTGGGTTGGCTCAAGATCGATCTCAATGCCAAGGCCCTCGGCGTACTGCTCGTCATCGAGTGCGCCCTCGTCGTGGTCTTCGACGTCGCCGCCCTCGCGAAGCCTGGGCGTGAAGGGCTGTCATTCGCCGCGTTCGATCCCGGCAGCCTCACCGGGGCGGGGCTCGGCACCGCTCTGTGCTTCTGTATCGCCGCCTTCATCGGCTTCGAGCAGTCGCCCGTGTACGCGGAGGAGACCAGCCGCCCCCAGGTGGTCGTATCGCGCGTGATGTTCCTCGCCGTCGGCTTCGTCGCCCTGTTCCTGGCCTTCGGAGCCTGGGCGCTCACCGTGGCCGCCGGGCCGGGCGCGGTGGTCGGCGAGGCGGCCGAACAGGGTCCGGGTCTGCTGTTCGCGCTGACCGAGGCCCGTCTCGGCGACACCTTCACCGATGTGCTCCACGTCCTTTTCGTCACCGGCATGTTCGCGGCACTGCTCAGCTTCCACAATGTGGTGGCCCGGTACGCCTTCGCCATGGGCCGCGAGGGGCTGCTGCCCGCCGCTTTCAGCCGTACGAGCGCGGCGAGCGGCGCGCCCGCCACCGGCTCCCTGCTCCAGTCCGCCGTCTCGGTCCTGGTCGTCATCGCCTTCGCTGCCAGTGACGCGCTTCCCGCGGGCGATCCGACCACCCCCGTACTGCGCCTGTTCACCTGGATGGGCAACGTCGGCGCGCTCGGTGTCATCCTGCTCATGGCCGCCGCCTCGTTCGCCGTGATCGCGTTCTTCTTCCGCCGTGGCGCCGCGCTGGCGCAGGCATGGCGGCTCGTCGCCTCCGCACTCGCGGGCATCGCCCTCGTGGGAATCGCGATCTACACCGTCAGGGACTTCGACGTCCTGATCGGCGCCGGACCGGATTCCGCCCTGAGCTGGATCCTGCCCGGAGTGGTCGGTGCCGCGCTGGTCGCCGGTCTGCTGTACGGGGCTGTGCTCAGGGTCACGCGCCCCGACGCGCACGCGCGCGTCGGTCTCGGCAACGAGGCCTTCGAGCTCGAGCGCGCCGCGGAACGCGGCGACTCACAGAAGCGGCACCACGATTCTTAAGGAAGTCTGACAATCACCCGTGGTCGCTGGATTCCGGCGACCACGGGGCATTCAATCGACATGTGAGCCACGACCCGAACGCCGAAACGAGCCCGGTCCCGGACCGCGACCCCGCCCCGGACCGCGACCCTGCCCGGGGCCGTGGCGCGGCCCAGGACCAGGGCCCGGGGCGGGACCATGTCCGAGGGCCGGCAGCCGGCCCACCACCGGACGGGGAGGGCGCGCCGATCGGCCGCCGCGTCCTGCTGTCCGTGCTCGGCCTCGGCGCCGCGGGCGTGGCCACCGCCCCGTATCTCCAGCGAGGCTTCGAAAGCGTCCTCGGTTCGGTCGCTGACAAGGACCCCACCAAGCTCACCAGCCTGCTCCCCAACGGTGGTGGCTTCCGCTACTACTCCGTCGCCTCCTCGGTGCCCCGTAGGAGCGCGGCCGACTACCGCCTCACCGTCGACGGACTGGTCGAGCGGCCCGCGACCTACACACTGGACGTCCTGAGCGCCCTCCCGCAGACCCGGGTGGTACGCGACGTCCAGTGCGTCACCGGCTGGCGCGTGCCCCGGACCCCCTTCGAGGGCGTGACCCTCTCGGCGCTGCTGGACGCGGCCGGGGTGCGGCCCGAGGCCCGGGCCATCCGCTTCACCTGCTTCGACGGCACGTACAGCGAGAGCCTCACGCTGGACCAGGCGCGCCGCTCGGACGTCCTGGTGTGTCTGCGGATGCAGGACGAACCGCTGAGCCATGCGCATGGCGGCCCGGTGCGTCTGTATGTCGCGCCCATGTACTTCTACAAGTCCGCGAAGTGGCTGTCCGGAATCACGCTGACCTCCGAGGTGCGGCCCGGCTACTGGGAGGAGCGGGGCTATGACATCGACGCCTGGGTCGGCCGGTCGAACGGCCGGGACGACGCACCCACCGTCTGAAGGCTCGGGAGCCCCACGCGTACGCAGGTTCAGCCGCGTACAGCGATGGGTGCACCGGAGTACTGCCACGCTGATGCTGCTGTGCGTGGCTTCCGCAGCCTGCCTCTACATTCCCGAACTCGCCGAGCTCGTCGGCCGCCGCCACCTCGTGGTCACCGTGCACGAGTGGTCGGGACTGCTGCTGCCGGTGCCGGTCCTGCTCGCTCTCGCGTCGTACGGGTTCCGTGCGGACCTGCGACGACTCAATCGCTTCGGCCCGCATGACCGGCAGTGGCTGGCCGCCGCGCGGCGGCGGCTGCACGGTCCCGCGCACCGGCCCGCGGGAAAGTTCAACGCCGGGCAGAAGGTCTTCGCCGCCTGGATCGCGGGCGCGGCGCTGGTGATGCTCGGCACCGGGCTGCTGATGTGGTTCACGCAGCTCGCGCCGCTGGTGTGGCGCACCAGCGCGACCTTCGTCCACGACTGGCTGGCGCTCGCCATCGGCATCGTGCTAGCCGGGCATATCGGTATGGCCGTCGCCGATCCGGAAGCCCGCCGGGGTATGCGCACCGGCTCGGTCGAGAGGCCCTGGGCCAGGCGGGAACACCCGCTCTGGAAACCGGACGAGGACTGAGGCCAGGGGCCCTGCTCTCATCCGTGGCTCTCACCCGCCGGCGCCGTCGAGGCGCCGCAGTCCCGCGGCGGCACGCAAGCCGACGGCCTCGGGGGAGCCGGCCACGTCGACGGCGACACCGGCTTCGTCCGCTTCCAGCGGCTCCAGCGTGGCGTACTGCGAGTCGAGCAGCGCGGTCGGCATGAAGTGGCCCCCGCGCTCAGCCATGCGCCGTTCGATCAGCGCGCGTCCGCCGGTGAGGTGAAGGAAGACCACCCCGGGTGCCGAGGCGCGCAGCCGGTCACGGTAGCTCCGCTTCAGCGCCGAACAGGAGACCACTCCGCCCCTGCCCTCCCTGCCGCGCGCCCAGCGGCCGATCGCGTCGAGCCAGGGCAGGCGGTCGGTGTCGTCCAGCGGGACGCCGGCCGACATCTTGGCGACGTTGGCCGCCGGATGGAAGTCGTCGCCTTCGGCGTAAGGGACGCCCAGGTGCGCCGCGACCAGGGCACCGATCGTGGTCTTCCCGGTGCCTGCCACACCCATCACCACGACCACCGGGGAATTGCTCATCGGTGCCTGCCTCGTTGTCTCCATCGACACGGACCCGGAGCCGCCGGGCTGCTGACCCCATCATGAGAGGACGCCGGGCCCGTCGATGCCGCCGACATCGCCGCGACCGCCGAAGCCGCCGGAGCTGTGAGGCCCCTGCCGCCTGCCGCCGTGGCCGTTCGCGATGGCGACGAGCAGTGGGACCGAGCGCCTCGGCTGCGGGACCACCGTGCGGGGCCGCTGTCGGCCGGAGCCGTGCATCCTGGTGATCGACTCTCTATCGATGATCTTGAGTGCCTTTGTTCACCTTGTTGAAACCTCTGAAAAACCTCAGATTTGTATCTGAGTGAGCTTCAACACTGCCAAAATCCCAGGGTTGCCGTGACTATGTCCTCTCGGGGCCTCTGCGCCCCCGTGCCTTGTCGCGATGACTGACCCTCCTCACCGCGAAGGCCCCCCGGTGGACGACCGGGCACCGCACACCCCCTCACAAAGGCGAACAACTCTATGAGTGACCGCACCATGACTGCGGCCGAAACACCCATCGCCGGGACCCCGGAAACGGGCAGTCCCCACGTGGACGCCGGAGATGCCGGGTACCGCAAGGACCTCAAGTCACGGCACATCAACATGATCGCCATCGGCGGCGCCATCGGTACCGGCCTCTTCCTGGGCGCCGGCGGCCGTATGGCCAATGCCGGCCCCTCACTCTTCATCGTGTACGCCCTGTGCGGTGTCTTCGCCTTCTTCGTCGTGCGCGCGCTCGGCGAGCTCGTCCTCTACCGGCCGTCCTCCGGTGCCTTCGTCTCGTACGCCCGCGAGTTCATGGGCGAGAAGGGCGCCTACACAGCCGGCTGGCTGTACTTCCTCAACTGGTCGACGACCGCTGTGGCCGACATCACGGCAGCCGCCACCTATGCCCACTTCTGGTCGATGTTCAGCGACATCCCGCAGTGGGTGCTCGCCCTGATCGCGCTCGCCGTCGTCCTCGCCGCCAACCTGATCTCGGTGAAGTACTTCGGTGAGATGGAGTTCTGGTTCGCGATCATCAAGGTCGCCGCGCTGGTGATCTTCATGCTGGTCGGCATCTACCTGGTCGCCACCCAGCACGAGATCGGCGGTCACACCCCGGGCCTCGCCACCATCACGGACAACGGCGGCATCTTCCCCAACGGCATGATGCCGATGCTGCTGCTCATCCAGGGCGTCGTCTTCGCGTACGCCTCCGTCGAGCTCTGCGGTGTCGCCGCCGGCGAGACCGAGAACCCCGAGAAGATCATGCCGAAGGCGATCAACTCGATCATGTGGCGTGTCGGCCTGTTCTACGTCGGCTCCGTCGTGCTGCTCGCCCTGCTGCTGCCGTACACCGCATACTCCGGCGACCAGAGCCCGTTCGTCACCGTCTTCAACAAGCTAGGCATCCCCGGTGGCGCCGACGCGATGAATCTGGTGGTGCTCACCGCAGCCCTGTCCAGCCTGAACTCCGGCCTCTACTCCACCGGCCGCATTCTGCGCTCCATGTCGCTTTCCGGCTCCGCACCCAAGTTCACCGGTGTGATGAACAAGGGCGGAGTCCCCTACGGCGGAATCCTGCTCACCGCGGGCTTCGGTGTCGCGGGTGTGTTCCTGAACTACGTCATGCCTGGCGAGGCTTTCGAGCTGGTGCTGAACTTCGCCTCGATCGGCATCATCGGCACCTGGGGCATGATCATGCTCTGCTCCCTGCTGTTCTGGCACCGTTCCAAGGACGGCCGGGTCACTCGCCCCGGCTACCGACTGCCCTGGGCCCCGTACACCCAGCTGATCACGCTGGTGTTCCTGGCCTCCGTGCTGGTCCTGATGTGGATGGACGGCGGCATCAGCCGCACCACGGTCAACCTCGTGCCCGTGATCGCGCTCGCTCTCGTCGGCGGCTGGTTCGTGGTGCGCGGCAAGGTCCGTAAGATCGCCGCAGGCTGGACCCAGGACTGAGCTGCCTCCGGATCCAGGAGGCGCCCAGCGGGACGCGTGCATGGAGACCCCCGACGAGAGAGACCCGGCGGGGGGTCTCACCGTGAGCCACCCGCGTCGCCTTGTGATGCGGTACACATGCGGTACACACCTGTCCTGAGGAAGGGAAGCACTGCAATGCCGCAGCAGGTCCGAGGGGTTGTCGCCCCGGGCAGGAACGAGCCCGTCCAGGTCATGGAGATCTCCATCCCCGACCCGGGGCCGGGCGAGGCCGTCGTGCAGATCCAGGCCTGCGGGGTCTGTCACACCGATCTCCACTACAAGCAGGGCGGCATCAGCGACGACTTCCCCTTCCTGCTCGGCCATGAGGCCGCGGGCATCGTGGAGTCGACCGGCCCGGGTGTCACCGACGTCGCCCCCGGCGACTTCGTGATCCTCAACTGGCGCGCGGTCTGCGGGCGGTGCCGCGCCTGTCTGCGCGGCCGGCCCTGGTACTGCTTCGACACCCACAACGCCGCCCAGAAGATGTCCCTGGCCAGTGGTCCCCAGGCGGGCAGGGAGCTCTCCCCCGCGCTCGGCATCGGTGCGTTCGCGGAGAAGACCCTGGTCGCTTCCGGCCAGTGCACCAAGGTGGACCCCGAGGTCGCCCCGGCCGTTGCCGGGCTGCTGGGCTGCGGAGTCATGGCCGGCATCGGCGCCGCGATCAACACGGGGAACGTCGGCCGCGGCGACTCCGTGGCCGTCATCGGCTGCGGCGGCGTCGGGGACGCGGCCATCGCCGGCTCCCGGTTGGCCGGAGCCGCCCGCATCATCGCCATCGACATCGACGACCGGAAGCTGGAGACCGCCCGTGCCATGGGCGCCACCCACACCGTCAACTCCCGCACCACCGACCCCGTCGACGCCGTACGCGAACTCACCGGCGGTTTCGGCGCCGATGTCGTCATCGAGGCCGTCGGCACCCCCGAGACCTACCGGCAGGCCTTCTACGCCAGGGACCTGGCCGGCACCGTCGTCCTCGTCGGCGTGCCCACCCCGGAGATGAAACTCGAAATCCCGCTGCTGGACGTGTTCGGGCGTGGCGGCGCGCTCAAGTCCTCCTGGTACGGAGACTGCCTGCCGTCCCGCGACTTCCCCATGCTCATCGATCTGCACCGGCAGGGCCGTATCGACCTGGGTGCCTTCGTCACAGAGACGATCGGCCTGGGCGATGTCGAGAAGGCCTTCGCCCGGATGCACGAGGGCGATGTACTGCGCTCGGTCGTGGTGTTCTGAGCCCGTCACCCGGACGGGGCCGCACCGGGGCCCTCACCAGGCCGCGAGCGACCTCCGGCTCTCGAAGCCGCACGCGCGCCCGGTGACCGGATCGATGAACTCCAGCGACCGTGCGAGCAGCTGCAACGGCCGGGAGTAGTCCGCCCCGCCCTCAGGCTCCGCATCCTGAACGTCCCGCACCTCCGGATACAGCGGGTCGTTCAGGATGGGCAGCCCCAGTCGGTTCATATGCACCCGCAGCTGGTGGGTCCGTCCGGTCGACGGCACAAGCCGGTACCGGCCGAGCCCGCCACGGTGCTCCAGCAGCTCGATCCGGCTCTCGCTGTTCGGCATGCCGGGTACCTCGCGGGCGGCGAGCACTCCCCGCACCTTCTCGATCCGGCTGCGGACGGCCACCGGCAAGGCGACCCCCGGGTCGTACGGCGCCACCGCCTCGTACTCCTTGCGCACCCGCCGATCCCGGAACAGGGTCTGGTACGCCCCGCGGTCCTCCGGCCGCACGACGAACAGCACGAGACCCGCGGTCATCCGGTCGATCCGGTGCGCGGGCTGCAGTGCCGACAGCCCCAGATCCCGCCGCAGCCGGGCGAGCGCCGTCTCGGTGATATGCCGTCCGCGCGGAGTGGTTGCGAGGAAGTGCGGTTTGTCGGCGATCACCACGCGCTCGTCGCGGTGCACGATCCCCACCTCGAACGGCACGCGCTCCTCGGCGGCGAAGTCGCGGTGGAACCACAGCAGGCGACCCGCGGTGTAGGGCTCGTCCGCGGCGACCGGACCCTCCGCCGAGACGAACCGCCCGTCGCGCAGCATCGCCTCCACCTTCGCGACACCCACCGCCGTCCCGAACCGCTCGACGAGGTGATCCCGCACCGTCGGCCAGGCCCCCTCGGGGTCCGCGGGCAGGCGGATGCGCACGGGATCGACTCCGTCCCGCTGCGGCAGCGGCGCCACCGGCGCCGTTCGTCGTCTGCGTCCCACAGCTCCCGCACCCCGTACTCGGCGGCACGCCAGGAAACGCGCCCAGAAAAAGCAGAAAACCCCTGATCAACAGGGGTTCTTGCTGGTGTCCGAGGGGGGACTTGAACCCCCACGCCCGATAAAGGGCACTAGCACCTCAAGCTAGCGCGTCTGCCATTCCGCCACCCGGACAAGGTGCCTGCCGTTGCGGCTCGCGGCCGTTCCGACGTGGAAAACCATAGCAAACATTCGGGGGTGCTCGATCACGCCCTCGGGGGTCGGGAGAGAGGGGCGGGGCGGCCGGCATCGGCGCGGGTGCCCTTGGGGCGCGGGCCGAGGGCGCGGGAGGATGTGGGGGACCACCGAGCGACAGCGGGAGGAAGCAGCGTGAGCGAGTCGAGCACCGGCCGGACGATCTCCGGCGAGGACGAGGTCGTCGACCTCTGTCGCGATCTGATCAGGATCGACACCAGCAACTACGGGGACCACTCGGGGCCGGGGGAGCGTGCCGCCGCCGAGTACGTCGCGGAGAAGCTCGCCGAGGTCGGGCTTGAGCCGAAGATCATCGAGTCCCACAAGGGGCGGGCTTCCACCGTTGCGCGGATCGAGGGCGAGGACCCGTCCCGGCCCGCGTTGCTGATCCACGGCCACACCGATGTCGTGCCGGCCAACGCCGAGGACTGGACCCACCACCCCTTCTCCGGGGAGATCGCCGAAGGCTGCGTCTGGGGGCGTGGTGCGGTGGACATGAAGGACATGGACGCGATGACGCTCGCGGTGGTACGGGACCGGCTGCGCAGCGGCCGGCGGCCCCCGCGTGACGTCGTCCTCGCCTTTCTCGCCGACGAGGAGGCCGGCGGCCTCTATGGGGCGCGGTATCTCGTCGACCGGCACCGGGACCTCTTCGAGGGAGTCACGGAGGCCATCGGTGAGGTCGGGGGCTTCTCCTTCACCGTGAACGAGAACCTGCGGCTCTATCTGGTCGAGACGGCCCAGAAAGGCATGCACTGGATGCGGCTCACGGTCGGCGGCACCGCGGGGCACGGCTCGATGACCAACGACGACAACGCCATCACGGAGCTGTGCGAGGCGGTCGGCAGGCTCGGACGGCACACCTGGCCGGTACGGGTCACCAAGACCGTCCGGTCCTTCCTGGACGAGCTGTCCGACGCGCTGGGTACCCCGCTCGACCCCGAGGACATGGACGCCACCCTCGCCAAGCTCGGCGGGATCGCCAAGATGATCGGTGCGACGCTGCGCAATTCGGCCGCGCCCACCATGCTCGGCGCCGGGTACAAGGTGAACGTGATCCCGGGACAGGCCACCGCCCACGTCGACGGGCGGTTCCTGCCCGGCCACGAGGAGGAGTTCCTGGCCGATCTCGACAGGCTCCTCGGGCCGCGGGTGAAGCGTGAGGACGTACACGCGGACAGAGCGCTGGAGACCAGTTTCGACGGCGATCTCGTGGACGCGATGCAGTCGGCGCTGAAGGCGGAGGACCCCATCGCGCGGGCCGTCCCGTACATGCTCTCCGGAGGTACCGACGCCAAGTCCTTCGACGACCTCGGGATTCGCTGTTTCGGTTTCGCGCCGCTCAAGCTTCCGCCCGAACTGGACTTCGCGGGCATGTTCCACGGCGTGGACGAGCGTGTACCGGTCGATGGGCTGAAGTTCGGTGTCCGGGTGCTGGACCGGTTCCTCGACGCGAGCTGACCCGTCGCTCCGGGCCGTCGGACGGTCCGAACTCGGCCGTTTCCCTATTCGGCCGTGCGTGCGTACTCGACTGAAAAGAGTGAATGAGACCATACGCTAGTAGCTCCATTACTTCCTCGTCGTTACAGGGTGTGGCGGTCCGCGGCTGGGATCGCATTGCTAACTAGGAGGAAGAATGATCAAGAAGGTCGTCGCTGTTGCGGCTGCCACCGGTGGTCTGGTTCTCGCGGGTGCGGGGATGGCCGTCGCCGATTCGGGTGCTCAGGGTGCCGCGATGCAGTCCCCGGGTGTGCTTTCCGGCAACGTCATCCAGGCGCCGATCCACGTTCCGGTGAACGTCTGCGGCAACACGGTCTCCGTGATCGGGCTGCTGAACCCGGCCTTCGGCAACTACTGCCAGAACGCGTGACATCGCACCTCGACTCCTGAGGAGTCAGGCGGCCTCGGAGTGCGCGCCGCGTATTCCGGGGCCGTTGGCATTCCGCCTCCGGGTGACGATCCCCGGGGGCGTTCCGGAAGTCGGAAGGCAGGGAACTAGTTATGCGACAGGTCGCGCGAAAAGGCCTGATCACCATGGCTGCCGCGGGCGGATTGATCGCTCTGAGCGGTGGCTACGCACAGGCGCACGGTGGCGCTGACGCCAACGGCAGTGCGTCCAATTCACCGGGTGTCCTCTCCGGCAACGCGGTCCAGGTTCCGGTGCACGTTCCGGTGAACGTCTGCGGCAACACGGTCTCCGTGATCGGGCTGCTGAACCCGGCATTCGGGAACCGCTGTGCAAACGGCTCGGGCGACAGCGCCGAAGGGGGTAGCGGAGCCCACGCCGAAGGCGGGACGACGAACTCACCGGGCGTCCTCTCGGGCAACACCGTTCAGGTCCCCGTCGATGTCCCCGTGAACGCGTGCGGGAACAGCGTGTCGGTCATCGGCCTCGGCAATGCCGCCGTCGGCAATGCCTGCGGCAACGGTGCCGACGTTCCCGGTGAGCCGGGGGAACCGGGGGAGCCGGGGGAGCCGGGGGAGCCGGGTGAGCCGGGGGAGCCCGGAACGCCGAATGAGCCGAATGAGCCTGGAACGCCGAATGAGCCGGGTGAGCCCGGAACGCCGAATGAGCCGGGTGAGCCCGGAACGCCGAATGAGCCGGGTGAGCCCGGAACGCCGAATGAGCCGGGAGCTCCGAATACCCCGGGCACCAACACGAGCACTCCGCCCAGGGCCACGGACCAGCTCGCGCACACCGGTGCGGGCGCGCTCGGTTTCGTGCTTCCTGCGGGTGCCGCGCTGCTCGGCGGTGCGGTCATCTACCGCAAGGCTCGCGCCTCGGCGTGACCGTGGTATCACCCAGTGGGACGGAGACGGGTCGGGCCCGCCCCAGCGGGCCCGACCCGTCTCCTGTCCAGCGGGGACTCACCACGTGGCGCGTACCTGGCGGATGATGCGCCGCCGAAGCCGCACCTTGCGGCTGCCGTCCCGGCGAAGACTCAGTCGGTCCAACTCCCAGTGGCCGTACTCCGCATGGTCGGTCAGCAGACGGGCGGCCTCCGTGCGGGAGACTCCGCGTGGCACATACACGTCGACAAATTCGTATTCCGGCATCGCATCTATTGTGCGGGCAGAGCCCCGGTACGGATAGCGTCTTCCCTATGTCTGATGCATCCGCTCCTACGCAGCCCACAGCTGCCGAGGTTCGCGCCGCCGCCGAGGCGGTCAAAGCAGCGCTGGACCGTCACCTCGAAGCGGTCGAACGCCGCACGGGAGAGGACGATCCGGCGGTGTACGACGCATTCAACGCACTTGCCGCGGCAGCCGAGGCCTATGACGAACGGCTCTACGACCGCTACGACGAAGTCACTCCCTTCGAGATCCCCGGAGCGGATGACTCCCTTCCGCCCTATGCCGGCCCCGAGGAGCCGAACGCCCTGAGCGTGCTCATCCGCCGTGACTACGCCGTGGTCCAGCCGCAGCGCCTGCTCGCTCAGGCCCAGCGCGTCGCGGACCTGGACCGGGACGACACCGCCGACCGCACAGCGGCCGTCGTGGGCACAAGCGTGCATGCCGCACTCGGCGTGCTCTTCGGCGAGTTCGAACCAGATGAAATCGCCTCCCGCCACAAGGAGTTCGGCCTTGAAGAGGGCGACTCCACACTGTGGGTCTCCGCGCTGGACGAGCTCCCCGAGCCGGGGGAGTGGCTGAGCACACCCTTCGACCAGGCGGATCCGGAGCGGGTGGTGTGCCGCTTCGACGTCAGCGCCGTCTTCGACGAGGACGAGTTCGAAGAAGACCCGGACGACGACCTCGACACGGCGGGCACCTGACCTGGCCGTGCGTGCCTCCACCGGGCCGACAGCCTGACCGTGCGCCCGCCGTGGACCTCCCGCCCGAGCCGCCGGCCCGGGCGGGACTCCGGGAACACACCTACGCGTCCGGTGGAACCCGGCCTACTCGTCCGGCGCGGCGAGCAGCCCCTCCAGCAGGGTGCGCAGCCGGGTCGTACGGGCCTGTGCCGGGACATGAGCGACCGCGTGCACCAGGGCCTGCTCCACACCATGGACCACCGAGAGGTGCCGCTCACCGCGGCTGAAAGCGGTGTAGACCCAGGGCCGGCTCAGGCCCTGCGCCGCGTCGCCTGGGAGCACGACGACCGCGGCGGGCCAGCGGCTGCCCGCCGCCTGGTGCGCCGTGAGCGCCCAGCCGTGCCGCAGCGCCGAGCCGACCTGCTCCCGGGGGACGGCGATGGCTGCCCCCTCGCCCTCGACGCGCAGCCCCTCCGCATCGGCCGAGAGGACCGTGCCGCACAGGACCCGTCCAGGACTCGGCGCATACGCCACCCGGTCACCCGGGTCGAAGCCGCCGAAACGACCGGGTCCTGGATTGAGCCGTTCCTTGAGCGCCGCGTTGAGCGCGCGGGTCCCCGCGGATCCGCCGTGCCCGACCGTGATCACCTGGGTCCGCTCCGGTGGTACGCCGATCGCCCGCGGCACCGAGTCCGCGACCAGCTGGACCGTACGGTGCACGGCTTCGGACGCGTCCCGCACCGGGACGATCACGACCTCCTTGCCGGGGGCCGCCACCTGGTTCAGCTCGCCGATCCCGATGCCCGAGACCAACTCCCCGATCGGACCGGGGTCGGGCACCCGCGAGGCGATCTGCGGGCACACCCGGGCCGCCAGCACATCCGCGAACACCTGTCCCGCGCCTGCCGGGCCCAGCACGCCCGGATCCCCGCTCAGGACCAGCCTGCTGCCGTCCGGAAGGGACTCCACCAGCATCGCGGCGGACTCGACGTCGAGCTGCGACGCGTCCAGGACGGCCAGCACATCGACTGCGAGGCCACCGTCGGCGTCGCGACCGGGACCTTCGACCCCGGAGAGCAGCCCCCGCAAGGTGACCGCGTCGGCGTCCCCCGACCGACGGCGGCCGTTCTCACTGTGGGTCGTGACCATCGCGCGTAGCCCGTGCGCCCGCGCCGCCTCGACCAGCGCCAGCACCTCGGCCCGCGCCGCCTCACCACCTGTGTGCACGACCAAGCCGTGGCCGCCGACCGCCCGCACCAGATCGGGCCCTTCCCAGTCGGCATCACCCAGGCCCGTCCTGACCAGCCGGGCGAGACCGTCGGCAAGGCTCTCCTCCGCCAGGGCGTAGCGGTCGAGGCCGACGAGTACCGGCACACTCGGCCGCTCCGGTCCGATAGCGGCACCGCCGTGCCCCGCCGCCCCGGCCCCTTCCTCTCCTCCGGCCCCTTCTCCTTCTCCCTCGTCCTCGGCGCCGTAGTCCAGCCCGTCCTGGAACACCAGAACGGCACCCTCGGTGATGACCTGCTTCAGCGCCTCGTCAGGGTCGGGCACGGAGCGGGCGCCGAGTGCCTCGCGCACGGCAGCCGCCTCCAGAGCGGTGTGGCCCTGTCGCGCGGCCTGCTCCAGGAGCCAGCTCACCAGGCCCACCGCACGGCGTCCGTCACCCGGACCACACTCGGCACCGAGCAGCGCCCGGGCGAAACCGTCGGCCTGTTCCGGTCGGACGCCCGGCACGGCCAGCAACCGCCAGGGATCGTCGCGCAGCAGCTGTGCGGCTTGCTCCCCGAGCACCCCGGCGACCCGCTCCGCGAGTCCCTCGGGCGCGCCCCCCGACACGAGCACCTCCAGTACCGCGGCCACCGCCGCCGCACCAGGTCCGCGCGGGCCTTGTTCCGGCTCAGGTGTCCGGGGCCGCACCGGTGGCGGCACGGACGACGCGGCCGGCGACCGGGGCGAGGTCGGCCGTTCGAACAGCGGGCCCGAGACCTTCTGTCCGCTCTCCACCGCACGCACCGCCGCCAGCAGGTCGGCGGCCGTCCCGCTCAGCTTCGCCCCCGCCTCGATCGGCCCGGGCTTCCCCGCCTTGCGCTGCTCGATCCTCGCCCGCAGCTCCCGGTGCGCCGCGAGCTCGACCTCGGCATCGGAGAGCTCCCCCGCGTCGGTCCGCTTGCCGTCCGGGTCCGCAGCCTCCGCGTCGGCCTCTGCGGCGCCCGGGACGTCCGGGTCCGCAGCCTCCGCGTCGGCCTCTGCGGCGCCCGGGACGTCCGGGTCCGCAGCCTCCGCGTCGGCCTCTGCGGCGCCCGGGACGTCCGGGTCCGCAGCCTCCGCGTCGGCCTCTGCGGCGCCCGGGACGTCCGGGTCCGCAGCCTCCGCGTCGGCCTCTGCGGCGCCCGGGACGTCCGAGGCCGCTGCGTCCTGGTGCTCGTCCTCCGGGGGACCGGGGATCGCCCCGGGTTGCGCAGTCACAGCGTGCTCCAGTCCTGGTCGGGATAGCGGTGCACGGGCGCCGACACATCGTCGAGCGCCTGGCAGATTTCGTCAGGAAGACTAAGACCCTCCACTGACAGTGCCGCCTCTAGCTGCTTCGTGGTCCGGGCCCCGACGATCGGAGCGACCACCCCGGGACGGTCGCGTACCCAGGCGAGCGCCACCTCCAGCGGGGTCGTCGCCAGCCCGTCGGCCGCCGTCGCGACCGCGTCCACGATGCGACTCGCCGTGTCGTCGAGATAGGGCTCGACGAAGGCCCCCATCGTCTCCGACGCCCCGCGCGAGTCCGAGGGAGTCCCGGACCGGTACTTGCCCGTGAGCACCCCGCGACCCAGCGGAGACGACGGCAGCAGCCCCACACCCAGGTCCAGCGCGGCCGGCAGCACCTCGCGCTCAACCCCGCGTTGCAGCAGTGAGTACTCCATCTGGGTGCTCGCCAGACGCGTCCGCATTCCTGCGGCGGCCTGCTGCCAGGTCGCCGCCTTCGCCAACTGCCAGCCGCAGAAGTTCGACACACCCGCGTATCTCGCGCGTCCGCTGCTCACCGCGAGGTCCAAAGCCTGGAGGGTCTCTTCCAGAGGGGTCAGCGGGTCGAAGGCATGGACCTGCCAGAGGTCGACGTGATCGGTGCCGAGGCGCTCAAGGGACGCGTCCAGGGCAGCCAGCAGATGACCGCGCGAGCAGTCGAACCTGCGGTCCGGCTCCAGCACGCTGCCGGCCTTCGTCGCGACGACCAGATCACGCCGCGGGACCAGCCGCTCCATGAGCCGGCCGAGCAGGTACTCGGCCTCACCGCCGCCGTAGACATCGGCTGTGTCGACCAGCGTGCCGCCCTCCTCCCAGAAGGCCTTCAACTGCTCGGCGGCGGCGTGCTCGTCGGTGTCCCGGCCCCAGGTGAGGGTGCCTAGCCCGATCCGGGACACACGCAGGCCGGTACGGCCGAGATGCCTCTGCTCCATGCGGCGAGATTACTGGCCATGGCTCGACCCCGATCAACCCTGTGGACAAGTCACTCCTGTCGGATGCGGGACCGCCGCGCTAGAGTCCGCGGGAAGCGACGTTACTGATGGGTAAGGGGAGTGGTATGCGGCTCGGCATCAATCTCGGCTACTGGGGAGCCGGCATGGACGGCGACAACCTCGCCGTCGCGCAGGAGGCGGACCGCCTCGGCTATGACGTGTGCTGGGCCGCTGAGGCGTACGGCTCCGACGCGCCGACCGTGCTGGCCTGGGTCGCTGCCCAGACCGAGAGCATCGACGTCGGCTCCGCGATCTTCCAGATCCCCGCCCGCCAGCCCACGATGACCGCCATGACCGCGGCCACCCTCGACACCCTCTCCGGTGGGCGCTTCCGCCTGGGCCTCGGTGTCTCCGGGCCGCAGGTCTCCGAGGGCTGGTACGGGGTGAAGTTCGACAAGCCGCTCGCCCGCACCCGCGAGTACGTCGAGATCGTCCGCAAGGCCATGACCCGCGAGCGCCTCAGCTACGAGGGCGAGCACTGGACCCTCCCGCTGCCGGGCGGCCCTGGCAAGCCCATCAAGCTGACCGTGCACCCCGAGCGTGAGCACATCCCGGTCTACATCGCCGCCATCGGCCCCAAGAACCTGGAGCAGACCGGTGAGATCGCGGATGGTGCCCTGCTGGTCTTCGCGGCCGCCGAGCACATCGAGGACACGGCGATCAGCCACATCCGCGCGGGTCGCGAGAAGGCCGGCAAGACCATGGAGGGCTTCGACGTCTGCCCGACCCTCCCGATCGCGCTCGGTGACGACGTCCAGGGTCTCGCCGACATGTTCCGCCCGTACACGGCGCTCTACGTCGGAGGCATGGGCAGCCGGAAGCAGAATTTCTACAACCAGCTCGCCCAGCGCATGGGATACGAGAAGGAAGCCGCGGAGATCCAGGAGAAGTACCTCTCCGGTGACAAGAACGGCGCGGCCGCGGCCGTGCCGCACGAGTTGGTCGACTCGACGGCGCTGCTCGGCCCCGTCGAGCGGATCGCCGAGCGGATGCAGGCGTACGCGGCGGCCGGGGTCACCACGCTGACCCTCGCCCCCGCGGGCTTCACCCGGGACGAGCGGCTGGCCGCCCTGCGGGCCGGCACCGACGCCCTCGAGCGCGCCGGGCTCGCGTGATCGAGGCCCGCTTCCTGTGAACGACCTGCGGCCGTGGTGGGGGCTCGGGGGTCATCCCCGCCACGGCCGTCATGCCGTCTAACGCGCCCGGGGTCCTCGGGTCACGGCACAACCGGGAGGCTCCGCGGGCGGGCGTGCCGTTCCGCGCGCTCCGAGATGCCCCGCTCGCGTCTCGCGCGCGCTCCTTCTTTCGGCTGAGTCCTCCGCTCCATCGGTTGCCTGACCGGCCGCGCCGCATTTGACTCGTTCTTTGCGGGTGTCCGACTGGAGGTGGCAGTGATGCTCTCGGCCCGAAGCCTGTTCCAGGAAATCCTCGACAGTGATGACTCCTACCAGCTCTTCTGCTCGATCGCGGCCAGCGGCGAGACCCAGGGCGGCTGGGAGAACGGCAGGATCGCCGCGCTGGTGCCCGCCTCCATGGACGAGCTCGCCCCGAAGATCACCCGGCACGGTGCCGACGAGGACAAGCACGGGAGGATCTTCAACGGGCTGCTGAAGAAGCGGGGCCTCGACCCGGTCGCCGTCCCGCCGGAGACGGACTACACGATGCTCCTCGAGCGCCATGGGATCGGCCTCGCCCACGACAAGCTGCGCCAGGACGAGCGCCTCAGCGAGCGGGACATCATCGTCTACCTCTCCCACAGCCGGGTCACCGAACAGCGTGCTGCGGACCAGATGGACATGCTGGTGAAGTACTTCGGCGACCATCCCGAGGTCGGCAAGGCGATCCGGCAGATCTGCAACGACGAGGACAACCATCTGGCCTACTGCCACGAAGAGCTGCTCCGCCTCGCCTACGCCGGGCACGGCCGCGTCATCCAGAGCACGCTGCGGGAGTGCGCTCTCACCGAGATCACCGTCTACCGGGACGTCAGCCTCGCCGTGATGTCCCATATGGGGAGACTGCTGCGCTGGCCCAAGGCCAAGTCTGCCGTGCTCGCCGCGGGTATCCACGCGATGTACGCCTACGAGCGGGCCGGCGGCTGGCGGCGCATGGTGAGCCTGAGAATGCCCGAACGGCGCAACGCCCTCGGCGGTCCGGCGACCGCAGCTCCCGTCATCTGACGGTGGCGTGGGCATCGGCAGCCGTTGATCACAGCCAGCCGCGGCGCTTGAACAGCCGGTACAACCCGTACACCACCGCGGCCATCAGCAGCAGCACCGCCGGATATCCCCAGGTCCAGGTCAGCTCGGGGATGTGCTCGAAGTTCATCCCGTAGATCCCCGCGACCATCGTCGGAACCGCCACCATCGCCGCCCAGGCGGAGATCTTCCGTACGTCGTCGTTCTGCCGCACGCCCATCTGCGCGAGATGCGCGGCCAGGATGTCCGAGAGAAGCCGATCAAGCGCCTCCACCTGTTCGTTCACCCGCAGCAGATGGTCGCTCACATCGCGGAAGAACGGTTGGGAGTCCTCGTGGACGAACGGGACCGCCGCGTTCGTCAGCCGCTCCACCGGTGCCGTCAGAGGCACCGTCGCCCGGCGGAACTCCAGCACCTGCCGCTTGAAGGTGTAGATCTTCGCCGCGGTGTTCCGGGACGCGCCCCCTTCGGGTGCGAAGACCTCCGCCTCCAGCCCCTCCATGTCGATCTGCAGTTCGCTCGCCACGTCGATGTAGTGGTCCACGATCGCATCGCAAACGGCGTAGAGAACGGCGGTCGGACCGTGCCTGAGCACTTCGGGAGCGGCTTCCAGACGTAGGCGCACGGAGTGGAGCGGTGTGCTGTCCCCGTGCCGCACCGTGACCACGAAGGAGTCCCCGATGAAGACCATCACCTCATCGGCGGATACGGCGTCGGTCTCCGCGTCGTACTTCAGCGGCTTGAGCACCACGAACAGCGAATCGTCGTACACCTCCAGTTTGGGCCGCTGATGCGCGCTGAGCGCGTCCTCCACGGCCAGCGCGTGCAGCCCGAATTCGCTCGTGACTCGGTCGAACTCCGGTTTCGTGGGCTCGTGGAGACCGATCCACAAGAACGCGTCCCCGCTCGCGCGGGCCTCTGCGAGTGCATCGGAAAGATCGTCGGGCCCCTTGGAGCGGTGGCCCTCCCGGTAGATGGCGCAATCCACGATCACGGCGCGCATTCTTCCGCGACCGAGCCCGGTCCGCACCCGCACAGGCTCGGGCCTGACGATGGTCCACTCGCCCCGGCAGCGCCCGCACGGCCGCTCCCGACCCCCGCTCTCGCTCGTCGCCCCCGGACCCAAAGGGCTGTCCCGTGATCCGCGGTGGATCAGAGCGCGGCGTCAGGTGTACGGGGTCTCCCCCGGCCCTTGGGGCCGAGGTGTATGGGGTCTCCCCCGGCCCCTGGGGCCGAGGTGTATGGGTCTCCCCCGGCCCCTGGGGCCGAGGTGTATGGGGTCTCCCCCGGCCCCTGGGGCCGAGGTGTATGGGTCTCCCCCGGCCCCTGGGGCCGAGGGGACGCAACGCAAGGCGGAGGGTCGCCCTCATACCGGGTGTATTCGGGTGATTCGACAACGCAGCGTGGGGGGCACCTCCCGGCGAAGCCAGGGGGAGTGCCGTAGCTGTCGTCGCGCGCCCGCCGGGGACTACGGGACAGCCCTAAGGCTCAGTCCCCCGCCCGCAGGCGAAGGCTCTAGGCTGGCCCGCATGGCCACGCTGATCCTCGTACGCCACGGACGCTCCACCGCCAACACCGCGGCGGTCCTTGCCGGCTGGACACCCGGAGTGGGCCTGGACGAGAGGGGCGGGCGCCAGGCGGCGGCGCTGCCCGAGCGGCTCGCCTCCGTGGATCTCGCCGCCGTGGTCACCAGCCCGCTCCAGCGCTGTCTCGAGACCCTGCAGCCGTTGCTGGACGCGCGGCCCGGCCTGCCACTGCACACCGACGAGCGGATCGGCGAGTGCCACTACGGCGACTGGTCGGGCCGCAAGCTGGCCGAGCTCGCCGACGAACCCCTGATGGAGGTCGTCCAGCGGCACCCGTCCGCGGCGACCTTCCCGGGCGGTGAGTCGATGCGCGCCATGCAGGCGCGCGCCGTGGACGCCGTGCACGACTGGAACGCGCGTCTGGCGAGTGAGCACGGCGAGCAGGCCGTCTATCTGATGTGCTCGCACGGCGACATCATCAAATCCGTCGTGGCGGACGCGCTCGGTATGCACCTAGACCTCTTCCAGCGGATCCACGTCGAACCGTGCTCCGTGACAGCAATCCGCTACACACGCACCCGTCCCTTCCTGCTCCGGCTGGGCGACACAGGGGACTTCGGCTCGCTGGCACCCGCGAAGCGCCCGGAGGAGGGGCGGGACGGAGCCGCGGTGGTCGGGGGCGGTGCTGGCGCACAGTGATCGGTCGGCGCAGTAGGGTGGACGGGCCGCAAGCCCGCTGATTCTTCAAGGGAGACAGGACGTGCCCCGTCAGGTATTCCTCTACGACCCGCCGGACCGTTTCGTGGCCGGCACGGTCGGGCTGCCTGGGCGCCGGTCCTTCTTCCTCCAGGCGACGGCGGCCGGTCGCACCACCAGTGTCGCCCTGGAGAAGACTCAGGTCGCGGCACTCGCCGAGCGGATCGACGAACTCCTCGACGAGGTAGTGCGCCGCACCGGCGGCAACGCCCCGGTGCCGGCCATGGCTCCCACGGACGTCGCCGACACGGCTCCGCTCGACTCGCCGGTGGAGGAGGAGTTCAGGGTCGGCACGATGGCGCTGGCCTGGGACGGCGAGGAAGAGCGCATGATCGTCGAGGCGCAGGCGCTGGTGGAGCTCGACGCGGACTCCGAGGAGGACCTCGCCGAGGCCGAGGAACGGCTGCTGCAGGATGAGGAGAACGGACCGCCGATGCTGCGCGTCCGGCTGACGGGTGCGCAGGCGAGGGCCTTCGCGAAGCGCGCTCTGGACGTCGTGAACGCGGGGCGGCCTCCGTGCCCCCTGTGCAGCCTGCCGCTCGACCCGGAAGGACACGTATGTCCGCGCCAGAACGGATATCGTCGCGGAGCGTGACCGTCCTCGACCTGCTCTCCAAGGGCGAGCTGACCGTGCGGGGACGGGTTCGCGAGGCGTCCAACGCGGTGCTGTTCTGCTCGGTCGCCCACGACGGCGAAGAGGCGTCCTGCGTCTACAAGCCGGTCGCCGGTGAGCGGCCCCTATGGGACTTCCCCGATGGGACGCTCGCTCAGCGGGAGGTCGCGGCGTACGAGATCTCCGAGGCCACCGGCTGGGGGTTGGTGCCGCCGACCGTGCTGCGGGACGGTCCCTACGGCGAGGGCATGGTCCAGCTCTGGATCGAGGCGGACCCGTCGGCCGACGGGCTGCTCGCCCTGGTCGGCGGGGACGAGCCGGACGACGGCTGGAAGTCCGTCGGCCTCGCCGATGTCGGGGAGGGCCGTACCGCGCTGCTCGTGCACGCGGACGACCCCCGGCTGCGGCGGCTCGCCGTGCTCGACGCGGTGATCAACAACGGTGACCGCAAGGGCGGTCACCTGCTGCCGGCACCGGACGGCCGGCTGTACGCGATCGACCACGGTGTCACCTTCAACGTGGAGGACAAGCTCCGCACCCTGCTGTGGGGCTGGGCGGGCGAGCCGCTGACGGCGGAGGCCAGGGACGTGCTGGGGGCGCTGGCCGCGGCCCTCGGCGACGGCGGTCCCGGTCTCGCGGACCGGCTGGCGAGGCTGCTCACGGCCGACGAGGTGGCGGCTGTCCGGGCCCGGGTGGCCGCCCTGCTGGTCGACGGCCGCCACCCGGAGCCGTCGGGGAGCTGGCCCGCGATCCCCTGGCCCCCTGTGTAAGGCGGCCGCACCACCGGTATGGCCTCTTCGGAACCTCCTTCGCACCCGGCGCCATACCGCCAGCTCATCGGCCCGCGCAAGAGGGCCCAACCAGCCAAGAGCGGATATCCGGTTCGTATCCGGAAGCCGCATCCGGTTAGGCTCATGGCATGCATGCCTGGCCCGCTTCCGAGGTCCCCGCCCTGCCCGGCAAGGGCCGCGACCTCCGGATCCACGACACGTCGACCGATGGTCTCGTGACCCTTGACCCCGGTCCCGTCGCCCGTATCTACGTCTGCGGAATCACCCCGTACGATGCGACCCACCTGGGTCACGCGGCGACCTACAACGCGTTCGACCTCGTGCAGCGCGTGTGGCTCGACACCAAGCGGCAGGTCCACTACGTCCAGAACGTCACCGACATCGACGATCCCCTGCTCGAACGCGCCCAGCGGGACGACGAGGACTGGGTGGCGCTCGCCGAGCGCGAGACCTCGCTGTTCCGGGAGGACATGACCGCGCTCCGGATGCTCCCCCCCGAGCACTACATCGGCGCCGTCGAGGCGATACCCGGAATCGTGCCGCTGGTGGAGCGGCTGCGCGACGCGGGTGCCGCGTACGAACTGGACGGTGACATCTACTTCTCGGTGGAGGCCGACCCGCACTTCGGCGAGGTCTCACGCTACGACGCCGACGTGATGCGAGCCCTGTCGGCCGAGCGGGGCGGAGACCCCGAGCGCCCTGGCAAGAAGAACCCGCTCGACCCCATGCTCTGGATGGCGGCTCGCGACGGCGAGCCCAGCTGGGACGGGGCGAGCCTCGGACGCGGACGCCCCGGATGGCACATCGAGTGCGTCGCCATCGCCCTCGACCACCTCGGCATGGGCTTCGACGTCCAGGGCGGCGGCTCCGATCTGGCCTTCCCGCACCATGAGATGGGCGCCTCGCACGCCCAGGTCCTCACCGGTGAGTACCCGTTCGCCAAGGCCTATGTCCACGCCGGGATGGTGGCGCTGGACGGCGAGAAGATGTCGAAGTCCAAGGGCAACCTGGTCTTCGTCTCCTCGCTGCGCCGCGACGGGGTCGACCCGGCCGCCATCCGACTGGCGCTGCTGTCCCGTCACTACCGCGCCAACTGGGAGTGGACCGACCAGGTGCTGCGGGACGCCCAGGATCGTCTGGCGCGCTGGCGCGCCGCGGTCTCGCGGCCCGACGGGCCGTCGGCCGACGAACTGGTCGAGGAGATCCGTGAGGCCCTCGCGGACGACCTCGATGCTCCGGCCGCTCTCGAAGCCGTCGACCGCTGGGCGGCACGGCAGCAGGCCCAGGGCGGCACGGACGAGGGTGCCCCCGGCCTCGTATCGCGTGCTGTGGATGCCCTGTTGGGTGTCGCCCTTTAAAGCGCGTCACGAAAGTTCCGCCTGGCCCGCGACGCCTGGCCTGCACCCTCGCTGCGTTGTCGGACGCATCCATGTACGTTCTGTACGAGAATGAGCCTTCGCCTTGCGATGGCACGCATCAGACGCCGTGGACCCCACCCTCCGGGCGGACGGCGCCACCTTCGCAACACGCCCTGGTACAGCGAAGGAAGCGAAGGCGGGGCGGTGCCGACCGGCACCGCCCCGCCTTCGTCACCGCGACTTCTGCCAGAGGCTCCGGCTCAGCCCTCGGACGAGTCCTGCGAATCAGGATCGTCCCCGGTGCCCTGCTCCGGATCCGGTCGCTGCGGCTTGGGCGGGCGGTTCCGCCCGCTGGACGGGTCGCGCAGATACGGGCCGCCTTCACCGCTCTCCGTCGCATGCCCGCCCGGCTGCTGCCCCTGACCGCTGCCCGGACCGCCGTCCCGCCGCCGCAGATAGCGCTCGAACTCGCGCGCGATCGCTTCCCCGGATGCCTCGGGAAGCTCGGCCGTGTCCCGCGCTTCCTCCAGCGTCTGGACATATTCCGCCACTTCGCTGTCCTCGGAGGCGAGTTGGTCGACTCCGAGCTGCCAGGCCCTTGCGTCCTCAGGGAGTTCACCCAGCGGGATGCGTAGGTCGATGAGGTCCTCGAGCCGGTTGAGCAGCGCCAGTGTCGCCTTCGGGTTGGGTGGTTGGGAGACGTAGTGCGGCACCGCCGCCCACAGTGACACCGCAGGCACCCCGGCGTGCGTGCAGGCTTCCTGGAGGATGCCGACGATGCCCGTCGGACCCTCGTAGCGGGTCTCCTCCAGATCCATCGATCTGGCCAGATCGGGGTCCGAGGTCACGCCGCTGACCGGCACCGGACGGGTGTGCGGGGTGTCGCCGAGCAGTGCGCCCAGGATCACGACCATCTCCACGCCCAGTTCATGGGCGAAGCCCAGCAACTCGTTGCAGAACGAGCGCCAGCGCATGGACGGCTCGATCCCGCGCACCAGCACCAGATCGCGTGGCTTCTCGCCGCCGACCCGGACCACGGAGAGCCGGGTGGTGGGCCAGACGATCTTCCGCACTCCGCCGTCCAGCCACACGGTGGGCCGGTTGACCTGGAAGTCGTAGTAGTCCTCGGCGTCGAGCGCCGCGAACACCTCGCCCTTCCACTCCCGGTCCAGATGTGCGACCGCGGTGGAGGCAGCGTCGCCGGCGTCGTTCCAGCCTTCGAACGCGGCCACCATGACCGGGTCGATCAGCTCGGGAACCCCCTCGAGCTCGATCACCCAGTGCCTCCTTCCGACGCTTCCTTGTGTACGGACCAACCTTACGGCTTCGGGGAAGCCCGCCCGAGCCCCTGTGCACGGCAGGGTGAACTTCGATCCCCAGTGTTCCGGCGAGCAGTTGAGGCAGCCGCGTAGCCGGTGTGCACAGTCGGCGGACAGGCGGCGCACAGACGTCGGGGACGACCCGTGAAGCGGGTCGTCCCCGACGTCTGTGCGAGGCGGGAATCCCTTTCGAGGCGCGGTCAGGCTCTGCGCTCCAGCAGGTTCTGGACCTTCGTGCGGATGTCGTCCGTGGCCAGTCCGCGGATCGTCAGGGTCGTACGCCGGCGCAGCACGTCGTCAGCGGTCTCGGCCCACTCGTGGTCGCGCGCGTAGACGACCTGCGCCCAGATCTCGGGGGCGTCGGGGTGGATCCGTTCGCCCAGCTCAGGGGAGTGGCTCACCAGGCGTGCGATGTCGAACGACAGCGACCCGTAGTGCGTGGCCAGGTGCCGGGCGGTGTCGGCGGCCATCCGGGGACCGGGCGCCGGTCCGTCCACCAGCAGCCGGTGCGCCACCGCGCGAGGATTGGCTATGCCCGGTAGCGGGAGCTTCTTCGGCAGCTGGGAGAGCGGCTCCATGTCGTCCGCCAGCGGTCGGCCGGGGAGCGCGGCCAGCTTGGCCATCACCGTGCGGCCGATGTGGCGGAAGGTGGTCCACTTGCCACCGGCCACCGACAGCATCCCGCCGCGGCCCTCGGTGACCACGGTCTCGCGCTTGGCCTGCGAGGTGTCACCGGGGCCGCCCGGCAGCACCCGCAGACCGGCGAACGAGTAGGTGATGAGATCGCGGGACAGCTGCTGGTCCCGGATGGAGAAGGCCGCCTCGTCCAGGATCTGGGTGGTGTCCTTCTCGTCGACCGAGACATCGGCGGGGTCGCCCTCGTACTCCTCGTCGGTGGTACCGAGCAGCAGCATGTCCTCCCAGGGCAGGGCGAAGGTGATGCGGTACTTGTCGATCGGGGTGGCCAGTGCGGCCTTCCACGGGGCGGTCCGCTTGAGCACCAGGTGGGCGCCCTTGGAGAGACGAATGGAGGGTGCGGCTTTCGGGTCCTCCATCCTGCGCAGATGGTCCACCCACGGACCGGTCGCGTTGAGAACCAGCCGGGCGTCGACGCCGAACTCGGTGCCGTCGGTCCGGTCCCTGAGCTCGGCGCCTGTGACCCGGCCCTGGGTGAAGCGCAGACCGGTGACCTCGGCGTGGTTGAGCACGACCGCGCCGGACTGGGCCGCCGCGCGGACCGTCATCAGTGCCATCCGCGAGTCGTTCATCTGGTCGTCGCCGTAGACGGCCACAGCCTTCAGGTTCTCCGTGCGCAGCTCGGGCACATCGCGCTGCGCCTTCGCGGGAGAGATCACATGCCCCACGCCGTCGCCGAACGCGGAGAGCGCCGAGTAGGCGAAGACGCCCGCGCCCAGCTTCGCTGCGCCGTGCGGTCCGCCCTTGTAGACCGGAAGGTAGAAGGTCAGCGGGTTCGCCAGGTGGGGGGCCACCTGACGGGAGACCGCACGGCGTTCGAAGTGGTTCTCCGCCACCAGCTTGACCGCGCCGGTCTGGAGGTAGCGCAGACCGCCGTGGAGCAGTTTGGAGGAGGCGGACGAGGTGGCGCCGGCGAAGTCGCCGGCGTCCACCAGGGCCACCCGCAGCCCGGCCTGCGCGGCATGCCAGGCGGTGGAGATGCCCAGGATGCCGCCGCCGATCACCAGGAGGTCGTACGTCGCCTTGGCAAGCTGTTCCCGGGTCTCGGCACGGCTCGGCAGTGAACCGGAGGCCGGGTGCGTCCCCGGGGCGGGGACGCTCTGCAGGGTGGTCATCTTTCGGTGCTCCTCGTCAGCTCTCGTCGTGCTCGATCCAGCCCATGGTCCGCTGCACGGCCTTGAGCCAGTCCTTGTACTCCCTGTCGCGCTTGGCAGGGTCCATGTGGGGGGTCCACTCGGCGGCCCGTCGCCAGTTGGCGCGCAGGGCGTCGGTGTCGGGCCAGAAGCCGACGGCCAGTCCGGCGGCGTAGGCCGCGCCGAGGCAGGTGGTCTCGGCGACCATCGGGCGCACCACCGGTGCGTCGAGGAAGTCGGCGAGCGTCTGCATCAGCAGGTTGTTGGAGGTCATTCCGCCGTCGACCTTGAGCGAGGTGAGTTCGACGCCTGAGTCCTTGGTCATGGCGTCGGTGATCTCGCGGGTCTGCCAGGCGGTGGCCTCGAGGACGGCGCGCGCGATGTGCGCCTTGGTGACGTAGCGGGTCAGTCCGGCGATCACACCGCGGGCGTCGGAGCGCCAGTACGGGGCGAAGAGGCCGGAGAAGGCGGGGACGAAGTAGGCGCCGCCGTTGTCCTCGACCGAGGACGCGAGGGTCTCGATCTCCGCGGCGGAGTTGATCAGGCCCATCTGGTCGCGCATCCACTGCACGAGGGAGCCGGTGACGGCGATCGAGCCTTCGAGCGAGTAGACCGGGGCCTGGTCGCCGATCTTGTAGCCGACGGTGGTGATCAGCCCCGAGTACGAGTTGATGATCTTGCTGCCGGTGTTCATCAGCAGGAAGGTCCCGGTGCCGTACGTGGACTTCGCGTCACCTTCGGAGAAGCAGGTCTGGCCGAACAGCGCCGCCTGCTGGTCGCCGAGCGCCGACGCGACCGGGACGCCGTCCAGGACACCGCCCTTGACGTGCCCGTAGACCTCGGCGGACGAGCGGATCTCCGGCAGCACTGCCATGGGCACCTCCATGGACTGGGCGATCTTCTCGTCCCACTCCATGGTGTGGAGGTTCATCAGCATGGTGCGCGAGGCGTTGGTGACGTCGGTGACGTGGTGTCCGCCGTCGACACCGCCTGTGAGGTTCCAGATGACCCAGGAGTCCATCGTGCCGAAGAGGATCTCCCCGCGCTCGGCGCGTTCGCGCAGGCCCGGGACGTTGTCCAGCAGCCAGCGGACCTTGGGGCCGGAGAAGTAGCTCGCCAGCGGGAGGCCGGTCTCACGGCGGAAACGATCCTGCCCGACATTGCGGCCGAGCTCCTTGCAGAGCGCGTCGGTGCGGGTGTCCTGCCAGACGAGTGCGTTGTGCACGGGCTCGCCGGTGTTCCTGTCCCAGAGCAGTGTGGTCTCGCGCTGGTTCGTGATGCCGATGGCCTTGACGTCGGCGGCGGAAATGCCGCCCTTCTCGATCGCGCCGGCCACGACCTCCTTGACGTTGGTCCAGATCTCGGTCGCGTTGTGCTCGACCCAGCCCGGCTTCGGAAAGATCTGCTCGTGCTCCTTCTGGTCGACCGAGACGATCCGGCCGTCCTTGTCGAAGACGATGCAGCGGGAGGAGGTGGTGCCCTGATCGATGGCCGCGATGAACGGGCCGGCGGTGTGTGCGTCGGTCACGGTGTACTCCTGGAAATCTGAGGAAAGGACGTACGGCTCACGCGAATGCGATCTCATAGATACCCGCGGCGATGGCAGCACCGATCAGCGGACCGACGACGGGGATCCAGGCGTACCCCCAGTCGGAGCCACCCTTGTTCGGCAGCGGCAGCAGGGCGTGGACGATCCGGGGGCCGAGGTCACGCGCGGGGTTGATCGCGTAGCCCGTCGGTCCACCGAGTGACAGGCCGATGCTGACGACCACCAGGGCGACCATCAGACCGCCGACCGGGCCGAGGCCCTTGCCGCTGTCGTTGAGGCCCTGGGTGAGTACGGCGAGCACCAGTACGAACGTGCCGATGATCTCGGTTGCGAGGTTCTGCCAGGCGATACGGATCTCCGGGCCGGTGGAGAAGATGCCGAGCACGGGGCCGGCCTTCGGGGCGGCCTTCTCGCTGACCAGACCCTCCTCGTGCGGTGGAGCGGAGATGATCTCCGGGTCCGTGAGATGGGCCTTGAACTGGCCGAAGTACGCGAGCCAGGCCAGGAAGGCGCCGATCATGGCGCCGATCACCTGTCCCAGCCAGTAGAGCCAGACGTGGCTCCAGTCGCCGCTGGTGATGGCGATGCCCAGGGTGACCGCCGGGTTGAGGTGGGCACCGGACATGGGGGCGGAGATGTAGACAGCGGTCAGGACGGCGAAGCCCCACCCGAAGGTGATGGCCAGCCAACCGGCGTTCTGCGCCTTCGAGCGCTTGAGCACGACGGCGGCGACGACGCCGGCGCCGAGCAGGATGAGCATGGCGGTCCCGATGACCTCGCCGATGAAGATGTCGGAGCTGGACACCCGCGACTCCTTAACTTGCGTCCAGGGCAAGGCGAACCCGCGGGTCCCTCCGCGGTCCGCGTTCCCAGGTGATGAGAGCGGTACCGGCCTTGGCGTTGCCACACTCTAGCGCGTAATACCGGTAGGTGTTCGACAATGCCGACCGATGAACGGCAGTTTTGCCCTGTGCTCGATGCGACGTCAAGGGTTGTGTGGCTGATAACCCGATCGTTATCGATGATGCGCCTGAACGATCAAAAGCGCCTGGTGTGAGGGATGCGGGAACCGGTGCGGGGCTTGGGGGCGGGGGGCCGGGGCGCGGGGTACGAAGGGGGCCGCCGACCGCTTCACGGCTGCCGCGGCGGTGCCGACCGTCACGCGGACGGACGCGTCGCGGCGCCGCCCTCCCGGGTCAGGGCGGCGCCGCGACGCGTCGTGGGGGCGTACGAAGCCGGGCTGGAGCGTACGAGGCGGGTCGGGGTGCACGGCGCGCCGGAGCATGGCCTGGATCAGCGGCGCGGAGTGGCCCCGTGGCCACCGCGATCCGGCAGTCGTGCCGGACCCGCGCAGGAGGCTGGCGGGCGCCGCGGCCCGGCGTTCCCGCCCTGTCCTCCGGCGTTCAGAAGCGGCCGGCGCCGAGATCGCGGGACACGGCGCGGGCGCAGTCCCTGACCGCCGCCACCAGCTCGGAGCGCAGCTCGCCACCGTTGCACACCCGCTCCACCGCACCTGTGATCGCCACCGCGCCGACCGGCATCCGGCGCCGGTCGTGGATGGGTGCGGCCACCGCCGCGACGCCTTCCCAGGTCTCTTCGACGTCGGCCGCCCAGCCGCGCGCCCGGGTCAGGTCGAGCAGCTCCTCGAAGTCCGGCAGAGCCGTGATCGTGCGGGGAGTGAAGGGTTTGCGGTCGATCTCCAGCGCCTCGCTGTGCGCCACCGGGTCGTACGCGACGAGCACCTTCCCCAGTGCCGTGGAGTGCAGCGGCTGCATGGCGCCGACCTCGAGGACCTGTCGGCTGTCGTCCGGTCGGAACACATGGTGGACGATCAGTACGCCGCGCTGGTGCAGCACCCCCAGGTGGACGCTCTCACCGCTGGAACGCGCCAGGTCGTCCGTCCACACCAGGGCTCTGGCCCTGAGCTCGTGCACGTCCAGATAGCTGTTGCCGAGCCGGAGCAGTTCCGCCCCGAGCTGATAGCGGCCCGAGGCGTCGTCCTGCTCCACGAAGCCCTCTGCCTGGAGGGTGCGCAGGATGCCATGCGCCGTGCCCTTGGCGAGGCCGAGGGACGAAGCGATGTCGGACAGCCCGAGTCGGCGCTCGCCGCCTGCGAGCAGTCGCAGCATGGCCGCCGCTCGTTCAAGCGACTGGATGTTCTTCGCCAACGCCCGGCCCTTTCTCCCCGAGGTTCGACAATGCTGAACACTATCGGCCCATGCCGAATAGGTGTTACCCCGAGGACAGTGTGTCAAGACCGCGCGCTTTCGGACATCATCGGGTCATCACCCGATTGCCGGGGCGGGATCACCGTCCACCGGCTGGGACGGCGCTCCACGGATCGGTACTCCCGGCTAGGCTGGCCGCGTGCGGCGCCCCAGGGGTGCCGCAAAGCCGACAGCCGTCGCATCCCAGGGAGCAATCCATGGCCTCGTCGCCGACCCCGTCCGCCGACTCCGCAGCCTCTGCCGTCACCGCCGAACACAGGGCCCGGGCCGACGCCCTGCGTGAAGCGCTCGCCACTCGTGTGGTGGTGGCCGATGGTGCGATGGGCACCATGCTCCAGGCGCAGGACCCCACGCTGGACGACTTCCGGAACCTCGAGGGCTGCAACGAGATCCTGAACGTCACCCGCCCGGACATCGTCCGTTCGGTGCACTCCGCGTACTTCGACGTCGGGGTCGACTGCGTCGAGACCAACACCTTCGGCGCCAACCACGCAGCGCTGGGTGAGTACGACATCCCCGAGCGGGTGTTCGAGCTGTCGGAGGCCGGCGCCCGTATCGCCCGCGAGGTCGCCGACGAGTACACCGCCACCACCGGGCAGCAGCGCTGGGTGCTCGGCTCCATCGGGCCCGGCACCAAACTGCCCACCCTCGGCCACGCCCCGTACCCCGTCCTGCGCGACGCCTACCAGCAGAACGCCGAGGGAATGATCGCCGGTGGCGCCGACGCGATGCTCGTGGAGACCACCCAGGACCTGCTCCAGACCAAGGCCGCGATCATCGGCGCGCGCCGCGCGATGGAGACCACCGGCCTTTACCTGCCGCTGATCTGCTCGGTCACTGTCGAGACCACCGGGACGATGCTGCTCGGCTCCGAGATCGGGGCGGCGCTCACGGCGCTCGAACCCCTGGGCATCGACATGATCGGGCTGAACTGCGCCACCGGGCCGGCGGAGATGAGCGAGCACCTGCGCTATCTCGCCAGGCACTCGCGAGTGCCTCTGGCCTGTATGCCGAACGCCGGCCTGCCCGTGCTGGGCAAGGACGGAGCGCACTATCCGCTGACCGCGTCCGAGCTCGCCGACGCCCAGGAGACCTTCGTCAGCGAATACGGGCTGTCCCTGGTCGGCGGCTGCTGCGGTACCACCCCGGAGCATCTGCGCCAGGTCGTGGAGCGAGTGCGGGGCCTCGCCCCCGGGCAGCGCCGGCCCCGCCCCGAGCCCGGTGCCGCCTCGCTGTACCAGACCGTGCCGTTCCGCCAGGACACCTCCTACCTCGCCATCGGCGAGCGCACCAACGCGAACGGTTCGAAGAAGTTCCGCGAAGCCATGCTCGACGGCCGCTGGGAAGACTGCGTGGAGATGGCCCGCGACCAGATCCGCGAGGGCGCCCATATGCTCGACCTCTGCGTCGACTACGTGGGTCGTGACGGTGTGACCGACATGGAGGAGCTGGCGGGACGCTTCGCCACGGCCTCCACCTTGCCCATCGTGCTCGACTCGACCGAAGTGGAGGTCATCCGCGCCGGTCTGGAGAAGCTCGGCGGCCGGGCGGTGATCAACTCGGTCAACTACGAGGACGGCGACGGGCCGGAGTCGCGCTTCGCCAAGGTCACCCGTCTCGCGCAGGAGCACGGCGCCGCGCTGATCGCTCTGACGATCGACGAGGAGGGCCAGGCTCGCACGCCGGAGAAGAAGGTGGAGATCGCCGAACGGCTGATCGCCGACCTGACCGGGAATTGGGGCATCCACGAGTCCGACATCCTCATCGACACGCTGACCTTCACCATCTGCACCGGTCAGGAGGAGTCCCGCAAGGACGGCATCGCCACCATCGAGGCGATCCGCGAGCTCAAGCGCCGCCACCCGGACGTCCAGACCACACTAGGCCTGTCCAACATCTCCTTCGGCCTCAATCCGGCCGCCCGCATCCTGTTGAACTCGGTCTTCCTCGACGAGTGCGTCAAGGCGGGCCTGGACTCGGCCATCGTGCACGCGTCCAAGATCCTGCCGATCGCGCGCTTCGACGAGGAGCAGGTCGGTACCGCCCTCGACCTGATCTACGACAGGCGCGACGAGGGCTACGACCCGCTGCAGAAGCTGATGGCGCTGTTCGAGGGCGCAACCGCCAAGTCGCTCAAGGCGGGCAAGGCCGAGGAGCTGGCGGCGCTTCCGCTGGACGAGAGGCTCAAGCGGCGCATCATCGACGGCGAGCGCAACGGCCTCGAGGCCGATCTGGACGAGGCCCTCGCCACCCGCCCGGCGCTCGACATCGTCAACGACACCCTGCTCGACGGCATGAAGGTGGTCGGCGAGCTGTTCGGCTCCGGCCAGATGCAGCTCCCGTTCGTGCTCCAGTCCGCCGAGGTCATGAAGACCGCGGTGGCGTATCTGGAGCCGTACATGGAGAAGTCCGACGACGGCGAGGCGGGCAAGGGCACCATCGTGCTCGCCACCGTCCGCGGCGACGTGCACGACATCGGCAAGAACCTCGTGGACATCATCCTCTCCAACAACGGCTACAACGTCGTCAACCTGGGCATCAAGCAGCCCGTCTCGGCGATCCTGGAGGCGGCCGAGGAGCACAAGGCCGATGTCATCGGCATGTCCGGTCTCCTGGTGAAGTCGACAGTGATCATGAAGGAGAATCTGGAGGAGCTCAACCAGCGCAAGCTGGCGGCCGACTACCCGGTGATCCTGGGCGGCGCGGCCCTCACCCGGGCCTATGTCGAGCAGGACCTCCACGAGATCTACGAGGGTGAGGTCCGCTACGCCCGCGACGCCTTCGAGGGGCTGCGGCTGATGGACGCCCTGGTCGCGGTCAAGCGCGGTGTACCCGGAGCCAGCCTCCCCGAGCTCAGACAGCGCCGGGTGCGGGCCACCGCGTCCGCGGTGGCCGAGGACCCGGAAGGCTCCGAAGGGGCCGTGCGCTCCGATGTGGCGACCGACAACCGCGTCCCCGAGCCGCCGTTCTGGGGCACCCGGGTGATCAAGGGCATCCAGCTCAAGGAGTACGCGTCCTGGCTCGACGAGGGTGCGTTGTTCAAGGGCCAGTGGGGTCTGAAGCAGACCCGCAGCGGCGACGGTCCCTCGTACGAGGAGCTGGTGGAGACCGACGGCCGACCCCGGCTGCGAGGCTGGCTGGACCAGCTGCACACCCAGAACATGCTGGAAGCGGCAGTGGTCTACGGCTACTTCCCCTGCGTGTCCAAGGGCGACGACCTGATCATCCTGGGTGAGGACGGGGCCGAGCGCACCCGCTTCACCTTCCCGCGCCAGCGACGCGGCCGAAGGCTGTGCCTGGCCGACTTCTTCCGTCCCGAGGAGTCCGGCAAGACCGACGTGGTCGGCCTCCAGGTCGTCACCGTCGGCTCCAGGATCGGCGAGGCCACCGCCGAGCTGTTCGCCTCCGACTCCTACCGCGACTACCTCGAACTGCACGGCCTTTCCGTCCAGCTCGCCGAGGCGCTCGCCGAGTACTGGCACGCCAGGGTCCGTACCGAACTCGGCTTCGGCGGCGAGGACCCGGCGGACATCGAGGACATGTTCGCGCTCAAGTACCGGGGAGCACGCTTCTCACTCGGCTATGGGGCGTGCCCCGACCTCGAGGACCGGGCGAAGATCGCCGACCTGCTCCAGCCCGAGCGTATCGGCGTGCAGCTCTCCGAGGAGTTCCAGCTCCACCCCGAGCAGTCCACCGACGCCATTGTGATCCATCACCCCGAGGCGAAGTACTTCAACGCACGCTGAGCGGCTCCGAGAGCACGCGCGGCGGACGCCTCTGGAGTTTCGCCGGCGCACTCCGGACACTCGCGACGTACACTGGTCGGTCCAGTGCAGGCCGGTCGCCCTCCCTCACCGGGAGACGGCCGGCCTTCTCGTCCCTCTCGGAGGTGTGCCGATGACCAGTACGGTCCCCGCGTCCTCGACGCACATGCGTGCGGGCTCGGCCCTGCAAGCCGTCTTCCTCGACATGGACGGCACCCTGGTCGACACGGAGGGCTTCTGGTGGGACGCCGAGGTGGAGGTCTTCGCCGACCTCGGCCATGAGCTGGACGCGGCCTGGCGCGATGTGGTGGTGGGGGGCCCGATGACCCGCAGCGCGGGTTATCTCATCGAGGCGACCGGCGCGGACGTCACTCTCGCGGAACTCACTGTGCTGCTCAACGACCGCTTCGAGGAGCGCATCACCCGCGGTGTGCCGCTGATGCCGGGCGCCGAGCGGCTGCTCACCGAGCTCGCCGCCCACAACGTGCCCACCGCACTGGTGTCCGCGTCGCACCGGCGCATCATCGACCGGGTGCTGGCCTCGCTGGGGCCCGACCGCTTCGCGCTCACCGTCGCGGGCGACGAGGTCGCCCGTACCAAGCCGCACCCCGACCCGTATCTGCTCGCCGCACAGGGGCTGGGCGCCGACCCCGTCCGCTGCGCCGTGATCGAGGACACGGCGACCGGTGTCGCGGCTGCCGAGGCCGCGGGCTGCCGTGTGGTCGCTGTCCCCTCCGTCGCGCCCATCGCCCCCGCCGAAGGCCGGGTGGTGGTGGGCTCGCTGGAGGAGGTCGACCTCCCTTTCCTGCACACCCTGATCACCCGTGTGAACTGACACCCTCACCGAGTGTCGCGCTCGCATCGCCCGGAAACCCAGGGCATCCGGGCGATCGTTCTCCGTGAGCGCCACAGAACGTGAGGTTCCTCACTCCAAGTGACCTCGTGGGGGGCTGGTCATGCGGGCGGGTCCTGCCCCAAGCTCGTCCACAGGCGCCTTTGTGTCCCGGTTGCCCGTCCCACGTCCGGATTGCCCTCCCGCATGACTATCGATGCACCGCCATGCCTGCTCACTCAGCGGCGTCAGTTCAACGCGGGTTCGTTCGGGTGTTCGTGGCCAAGCCGACTAATCTCGACGCGAGCACTTCGCCGCACAACCCCTGTGCCACGGGACACACCCACAACCCCGCGTCACAGGTCTGATCGCTCTGGGCCCGGCCCGATCGCCCCGCCCCGACCGGGGCACCGCGGCGGAGTATCCCGTACGCCGCTGTATCCCAGTGTGGGATGAGGAAGAGAACGTCCAGGATGAACCGCAAGGCACTGGTGCTACCGGCCGTGATCGGCCTGCTCGCCTCCGCGCTCGCCGCATGTGGAACCACAACCGGTGGAGTGGACAAGGACGGCGCCATTGTCGTGGGGACCACGGACCAGTTCGTTGCCGACAGTGATGCCCCGGCGCCCTTCGATCCCGCCCACGCCTACGACACCGGTGCCTGGAACGTACTCCGCCAGACCCTGCAGACGCTGATGCACGTGCCGCGCGGCGGTGGCGAACCGGTCCCGGAGGCGGCTTCCGCCTGCGCCTTCACGGACAAGGCGAGTGAGAGCTACCGCTGCACGCTCCGTGACGGCCTTCAGTTCTCCGACGGCAAGCCCGTCACCGCCGAGGACGTGAAGTTCTCCATCGAGCGCGTCCTCGACATCAAGTCCGACAACGGCGCCGCCGGGCTGCTCGCCAATATCGACACCATCGAGGTCAAGGGCGAGCGGGAGCTGGTCTTCCACCTCCGCACTCCCGACGCGACCTTCCCGTACAAGCTTTCGACGCCCGTCGCGGGAATCGTCAGCCGGGATGTCTACGACGGCAAGAAGTTCCGCGAGGGCTTCGATGTCACCGGCTCGGGCCCGTACACCCTCGCCACCGAGAGCGAGGGCAACCGGCTCGTCAGCGCGGTGTTCACCAAGAACCCCCACTACAAGGGTGACCTCAAGCTCCGCAACGCCAAGGTCGAGCTGCGGCCCTTCGCCGACGCCGGGAGCATGGGTCGGGCCCTCGAGTCCGGGGACATCGACATGATGGCCAGGACCATGGCGCCGGGCCAGATCGCCGATCTCTCCGCGGAGCCTCGCGAGGGCATCGCGCTCACGGAGATGCCGGGCCTGGAGATCCGCTACCTCGGCTTCGACACCAAGGCCCCGTCGGTGAAGGACAAGGCGGTCCGCCAAGCGATGGCCTCCGTCGTGGATCGCGACGAGATCGTGAGCAAGGTGTACGGAGCGACCGCTGAACCCCTCTACTCACTGATCCCGTCGTCCGTCTCGGGGCACACCAACTCGTTCTTCAACAGGTACGGCGAGCCGAGCCGGGCGAAGGCCACCGGCATCCTCGACGCCGCCGGGATCGACACCCCGGTCAAGCTCACCCTGCACTACACCACCGACCACTACGGTCCCGGAACGGCCGCCGAATTCGAGACGCTGCGCGACCAGCTCAACGCCACGAAGCTGTTCTCCGTGACCGTCCGGGGCGCCGAGTGGTCCGAGTTCCGCCCGGCCCAGAAGCGCGGCGACTACGCGGTCTACGGCCTGGGCTGGTTCCCGGACTTCCCCGACCCGGACAACTTCATCGCCCCGTTCCTGGACGAGGACAACTTCCTCAACACCCCCTATGTGAGCACGGCCGCCCGGGACGAGCTCATCCCCGAGTCGCGCCGTCAGGCCGATCGCGACGCCGCGTCGGCGTCCTTCACCAAGTTGCAGGACATCGTGGCTGCCGATGTGCCCGTGCTCCCTCTGTGGCAGGGCAAGCAGTACGTCGCCGCGAGGTCGGAGGTCACCGGCGTCGAGTGGACGCTGAACTCCTCGTCAGACCTCCAGCTGTGGGAGCTCGCGCGCGGCTCCGCCTGAACTTCAGCACAAGGCCGCGAACGTCGCGGCCGGCATCCGAGAGCAAGAGGCAAGGTTCTGTGAAGGCACGACTCATCAAAAGGACGGCCCCGCTCGCCGCGGGGCTCTCCCTCGTCCTGCTGGCCGGCTGCGGCGGTGCGCAGGACGGCGGTGCGTCCGAGGAAAGCCGGGTGGTCGTCGGTATGTCCGACGAGGTCCTGGCGACCGACCCGGCCGACGGTTACGACCCCGGCTCGTGGCTGCTGTTCAACAACGTCTTCCAGTCCCTGCTGAGCTTCCCCAAGGGCGGCACCACCCCCGAGCCCGACGCGGCGGAGAAGTGTGGCTTCGAGGGCGGCACCAGCACCGTCTACCGCTGCACCCTGCGCGAGGACCTCAAGTTCAGCAACGGGAATCCGCTGACCTCAGAGGACGTCAAGTTCTCCTTCGAGCGTGCGATCGCGATAGCCAGCGACTCCGGTCCCGGGCCGCTGCTGGCCACCATCGGCAGCATCGAGACCCCTGACGAGCGAACGGTCGTCTTCCGGCTCAAGAGCGCGGACGCCACCTTCCCCAGCAAGATCGCCTCCGGCGCGGGCTCCATCGTCGACCACCGCGAGTACGACTCCGGCGGGCTGCGCGACGACGGCAAGGCGTTCGGCTCGGGCCCGTACAAGCTGGACTCCTTCACCGAGGACGAAGCGGTCTTCTCCATCAACCCGGAGTACAAGGGCAACGCGACCGTGCGCAACGGCGGCGTGACCCTCAAGCTCTACCACGGCAACCAGGACAAGCTCGCGGCCAATCTCAAGAAGGGCGAGGTCGACGTTGCCTACCGAGGTCTGACCGCCAAGGAAGTGGCGGGGCTCCAGGGCTCGGTGTCCGACGACGACAAGCAGATCTCGGTCGTCGAAGGTGGCAGTGCCGAGGTCCAGCACCTCGTCTTCAACATGAAGCACCCGGTCGCGGGCAAGCTCGCGGTGCGCCGGGCGTTCGCCTATCTGGTGGATCGCGACGCGCTCGTAAGGGACACCTACGACGCCACGGCGGAGCCGCTGTACTCGATCATCCCGGCCGGTATCGCCGGGCACAACACCGCCTTCTTCGAGCGCTACGGCGACCGTCCGCAGCCCGCCAAGGCGCGTGAGGCTCTGCGATCCGCCGGGATCACCGGCAAGGTGCAGCTCACGCTGTGGTCCACGTCGAGCCGCTTCGGCCCGGCCACCGACCAGGAGCTCGCGGCTATCGCAAAGCAGCTCAACGACAGCGGTCTGTTCAAGGCGGACGTCAAGTCCGTCGAGTTCGACCAGTACCAGAAGGACATCGACGCCGGCAAGTACGGGACGTACGTGCAGGGCTGGGTGCCGGACTACCCGGACCCCGACAACTTCACCCAGCCGTTCTTCGGCCCCGGCAACGTTCTCAACAACAACTACGAGAACAAGGAGATCACCGGCAAGATCATCCCGGAGACCTCGGCCATGGCCGACCGCGCCGCGACCGAGAGCAAGTTCGCCGAGCTCCAGAACCTGGTCGCCGAGGACGTGCCGCTGCTGCCGCTGTGGCAGGGCAAGCAGTACGCCGTCGCCCACGGCAGCATCACGGGACTCGAGTGGACGCTCGACGCCTCCACCGTCTTCCGCTTCTGGGAGATCCAGAAGGGCTGACGAAGCGGTCGGCGCACGAAGCAGCCGGAAGGGGCCTGGACCAGCGTGGGAAGCGCGGGCCAGGCCCCTTCCCGTGCCGACGATCGTGCCCGGCCCGGCGGGGAAGGCCGGCCGGAAGCCCTACTGCGCTCCGGGGCGCACCAGGCCGCTCTCATACGCGTACACCGCTGCCTGCACCCGGTCCCGCAGGCCCAGCTTCGTCAGCACATGGCCCACATGCGTCTTGACCGTCGTCTCGCTGACGAAGAGATCCGCGGCGATCTCCGCGTTCGACAAGCCCCGCGCGACCAGCTTCAGCACCTCGACCTCGCGATCGGTCAGCGTGTGCAGGGTGTCCGGCACGGCCTCCTCACCCGACGGAAGGTGGCCCGCGTACTTGTCCAGCAGCCGGCGTGTGATGCTCGGGGCGAGCATCGCCTCTCCCGCCGCGACGACCCGGATCGCCTGCACCAGTTCATTTGCGGGGGCGTCTTTCAGCAGGAAGCCGCTTGCCCCCGCCCGGAGTGCCTCCACCACGTACTCGTCCAGGTCGAAGGTGGTCAGCACCAGCACCTTCGCCGGGCCGTCCCGCCCGGGGCCGGTGATCTGCCGGGTGGCTTCCACTCCGTCCATCCGCGGCATGCGGATGTCCATCAGCACCACATCGGGCTGAAGCGCCCGCACCTGGTCCAGCGCCTGAAGGCCGTCCCCGGCCTCACCGACCACCGCGATGTCCTGTTCCGCCTCCAGGATCATCCGGAAGCCGGTGCGCAGCAGCGGTTGATCATCGACCAGTAGGACGCGGATAGCCACGGGTTCTCCTTCGCTAGATCGGCCCATTCTGCCCTGACCACCGCACGAGCCCGACTTCGGATGCTTTTCGGCCCATCCGGGCGGATCATTTGGCGGATCCGCCTGGTCTCGACCCGGGTGCCCCCTCACGGAACGGTCCTGGGGCCTTGTCCGGGGCGTCTGCCCCGGACCGCCTCAGGGCGATGGCTGTGGCGGAACCAGCGGCAGCGGGTAGACGGGCGGAGTCCCGCCGAACTCCGGGCAGTGCGCCTGGTGGTCGCACCAACCGCAGAGCTTCGACGGCCGAGGCCGCCAGTCACCGGACTCCGTGGCCCGGACGATCGCGTCCCAGAGCGCCAGCAGCTTGCGCTCCACTCGCTCGAGATCCGCCGCGACCGGATCGTATGTCAGCACCTCGCCGCTGCCCAGGTACACCAGCTGGAGCCGCCTCGGCACGACGCGCTTGAGGCGCCAGACCACCAGCGCGTAGAACTTCATCTGGAACAGCGCGCCCTCGCTGTACTCGGGCCGCGGCGCCTTGCCCGTCTTGTAGTCGACGATCCGCACCTCGCCCGTGGGCGCCACGTCGACCCGGTCGATCACACCGCGCAGACGCAGCCCCGACTCCAGCTCCGTCTCCACGAACAGCTCGCGCTCGGCAGGCTCGAGACGTGTCGGGTCCTCCAAGGAGAACCAGCGCTCCACCAGCCGCTCCGCATCCGACATCCAGCGCGCCAGCCGCTCGCCCTCCGGATCGTCCGCGAACAGTCCGCCGAGCTCGGGACGCGATTCGAGCAGCCGGTCCCACTGGGCCGGGATCAGGGACTTCGCCCGGGGCGGGGTGCGCTCGGCAGCGGGTGCGTCGAACAGCCGTTCAAGGACCGCGTGCACCAGCGTGCCCCGGGTCGCTGCCTCGCTCGGCTGCTCGGGCAGTTTGTCGATCACCCGGAAGCGGTAGAGCAGGGGGCACTGCATGAAGTCGCTCGCCCGCGAAGGCGACAGTGAGGCCGGAGGCCTGCGATCGGGCACCGAAGGACCGGAATCCGGCGGCTGACTCGTACTCATGACGAAGACCCTACGGCCCGCCACCGACAGCGAGCGGAATACCATCGACGGCAGACCTTCTCGCACCGCATGATCGGGCGAGTGACCGCAGTGACCGCGACCGGTGCGACGACCGCAACGACCGCAACGAAGGGAACCCGTGAACCCCGTGAACAAGGACGACGAGAGCGGCGAGCACACCCGCCCGCGGTCCGGCACGGGGAAGGCCGGTGAAACCGGGGGAGCGGGCGCAGCCGGGGGAGGCGCAGAGACCGGGGAGACCGGGGAGACCGGGGAGACCGGGGAGACCGGAGTGGCCGTCCCGGTGGACCGCGGACAGCAGCGGCCCGACGAGCCCGGTGGCGGCATCCTCATGGGCCGTCCCTTCGGGGTGCCCGTCTATGTCGCACCGAGCTGGTTCCTGGTCGCGGCCCTCATCACCTGGGTGTTCGGCGGGCAACTGGAGCGCGTGCTGCCCGAGCTGGGCAACGCCCGGTACCTCGTCTCGCTGTTCTTCGCGGTCGCCTTCTACGCCTCCGTGCTCGTCCACGAACTGGCGCACACGGTCGTCGCACTCCGCTACAAGCTGCCGGTGCGCCGAATCCAGCTCCAGTTCTTCGGCGGCGTCTCGGAGATCGAGAAGGAGTCCGAGACGCCCGGCCGGGAATTCGTCCTCGCCTTCGTAGGCCCACTGCTCTCGCTGGTGCTCGCCGGGATCTTCTACGCCGCCGTACAGGTCGTGGAGCCCGGTACCGTCCCCGCGGTCCTGCTCGCCGGGCTGATGATCTCCAACCTGATCGTCGCGATCTTCAACCTGCTGCCCGGCCTGCCGCTGGACGGCGGCCGGATGCTGCGCGCGGTCGTCTGGAAGATCACCGGAAACCCGATGAGCGGCACCGTCGCCGCCGCCTGGGTCGGTCGGGCATTGGCCATCGCGGTGCTGGTGGGCCTTCCGCTGCTCACGCACACGGGAGCCCTCGGCAACCCCACCGCGGAAATCGGCGGGATGGAGACCGTCACCGACGCCCTGCTCGCCGCGATCCTCGCCGCCATCATCTGGACCGGCGCGGGCAACAGCCTGCGGATGGCCCGACTCCGCCAGCACCTGCCGGAACTGAACGCCCGCACCCTCACCCGCCGTGCCGTCCCGGTCGAATCCGGCACCCCGCTGTCCGAGGCGCTCCGGCGTGCCAACGAGGCCGGAGCCCGTGCCCTGGTGGTGGTCGACGGCCACGGCAAACCGACGGCCCTGGTCCGCGAGGCGGCGATCGCCGGGGTTCCGCAGCACCGCCGCCCCTGGGTCGCCGTCAGCGGCCTCGCCCAGGAGCTCACCGACGGCATGCGGGTCCCCGCCGACCTCGCCGGCGAAGCCCTGCTCGACCGACTCCGGGCCACGCCCGCCACCGAGTACCTCGTGGTGGAGGAGACGGGTGAGATCTACGGCGTCCTGTCCACCGCGGATGTCGAACGTGCCTTCGTCAAGGCGATGGCGCGTCCATCCGGCTGAGAAACAGCCGGTACCCTGGTCACATGTCCGAACCGACCGGTGCCGCCCGCCGTCGCGGGCCCTTCAAGGTCGGGGACCAGGTCCAGCTCACCGACCCCAAGGGACGCCACTACACGTTCACGCTCGAAGCCGGGAAGAACTTCCACACCCACAAGGGTTCCTTCCCGCATGACGAGCTGATCGGCGCCCCCGAGGGCAGTGTCGTCCGTACCACGGGAAACGTCGCCTACCTGGCGTTGCGCCCCCTGCTCCCCGACTATGTCCTGTCCATGCCCCGCGGCGCCGCCGTGGTCTACCCCAAGGACGCGGGGCAGATCCTGGCGTTCGCCGACATCTTCCCCGGCGCACGCGTCGTCGAGGCGGGTGTGGGCTCGGGCTCGCTGAGCAGCTTCCTGCTGCGGGCCATCGGCGACGAGGGCATGCTGCACTCGTACGAGCGCCGGGAGGACTTCGCCGAGATCGCCAAGGCGAACGTGGAGCGCTACTTCGGTGGCCCCCACCCCGCCTGGACGCTCACGGTCGGCGACCTTCAGGACAACCTCTCGGACGCGGACGTCGACCGCGTCGTCCTGGACATGCTGGCCCCCTGGGAGTGCCTGGAGGCCGTCTCCAAGGCGCTCGTCCCGGGCGGCATCCTGTGCTGCTACGTGGCCACCACCACCCAGCTCGCCAGGACCGTGGAGTCCATCCGCGAGATCGGCTGCTACGCCGAGCCGCAGCCGTGGGAGTCCATGATCCGCAACTGGCACGTCGAGGGCCTCGCGGTGCGCCCGGACCACCGGATGATCGGCCACACCGGCTTCCTGGTGACCGCCCGCCGGCTCGCTGACGGGGTGGAGCCCCCGATGCGCCGCCGGCGCCCCGCGAAGGGCGCGTACGGCGAGGACTACGAAGGCCCCAACAAGGGCTGAAACCACCCACAACGTACGCCTGCCGCCGTCGAGTTCCCGCAGTCGTGGGAGAACTCGACGGCGGCGGCTTTACGTTGGCATTGCCCACCCTGCTGTTCCCGGGCACTGTGACGTGTGGCACGATGCGTACGCCTCCCAGTGCCGGTGTTCGCATCGGCACAGCCCGCACAGCCGCACAGGAGTCACTTCGCGTGCAGACCTCCGCGACGCTTCCGGACCTCGCGCACACCGCCAGCCGCCCGGTGCACTGGCTTGCCACCGCGACAGCGATGGCCGCCGTGGTCGCCGGCGCCGGCCTGCTCGACCCCGGGACCGCGAAGGCCGACCAGTCCGGTGAGGGCGCGGTCGCCGTGACGACTCCCGCCGCACCCGACCCGGCCCTCGTCGAGCTGCCGCTCGAGTGCGGCGGTGCCGGCATGGAGATCGTGCGGAGGGCGTCGGGCGACCTGGACGGCGACGGTGGACCGGAGACCGCCGTGGTGGCCAGGTGTGTTGCGGGCTCCGGCACCCCGCCGGACGGCGTCTACGTCATCGCACGGTCACCCACCGGCGCCGCACGCGTCGTGGCCACCCTGCTGGATCCTGCCGAGCGGCTCAGCGTGAGCGCGTTCGCCGTCCGGGACGGGGCCGTCGCGGCGACCCTGCTCGGCTACTCGTCGCCCGAGGTCCCACGCTGCTGCCCGGACGAGCAGGAGCAGGCCAAGTGGCAGTGGCGGAGCGGCAGGTTCATGGAGTCCCGCCTGCCGGCCTCGGTCGCGGAAGGTGTCTGAACGATCACTTTCCGTCCGGGTGGTGCGTGCCGGACCCCGACGGCTACTCGGCGTCGGGGCCGTACACCTCGACCCGGTCGGCGACCCGGCGCACATGGATGCAGTCGCCCGGGCACTCCTTGGCGGAGTCGATGACATCGGTCAGCAGGGGCAGTGGCACCGGCGTTGTGGCACCCGGGTCCTGCAGCAGCTCGTCGTCCCCACTCTTCACATAGGCGAGTCCGTCGATGTCCAGCTCGAAGACCTCGGGGGCGTACTGCACGCAGATGCCGTCGCCGGTGCAGAGGTCCTGATCGATCCAGACTTCGAGAGCCTCGTTCATGTCGCCTGCCGTTCCTGCGCGGTGTGTATCAATAGGTGCCAGCACTGACGGGTGTTGACCGCTCCGACGATAACAACCGCCCGCTTTCAGATGTTGATGGGTGGGTATTCACCTGGCGTGAGGGGAAGCGCAAGGGTGAAGATCGGACACACCTCTTCCGTCTTTGTGATCTAGGGGTTTCAATCTTCACCCACCCAGGTAGGGTCAGGAAGCGTCCAGCTCCCCTTGGAGGAGGTGAGGACCGTGGCAGCCCACGACGACGACAACAACCGCGGCTTCCGGCCGGGACGGGGGTCTGATGACCCTGCCGGCCAGATTGCCTATCTCGAGCAGGAGATCGCCGTCCTGCGCCGCAAGCTCGCCGACTCTCCGCGTCACACGAGGATTCTCGAAGAGCGGATCGTCGAGCTGCAGACAAACCTGGCCGGCGTTTCCGCTCAGAACGAACGGCTGGCGAACACGCTCCGTGAGGCCCGCGATCAGATCGTGGCCCTCAAGGAGGAGGTCGACCGGCTTGCGCAGCCACCGGCGGGCTTCGGTGTGTTCCTTCAGGCCAACGAGGACGGCACCGCCGACATCTTCACCGGGGGCCGCAAACTCCGGGTGAACGTCAGCCCCAGCGTCGAGCCCGACGAGCTCAGGCGCGGCCAGGAAGTCATGCTCAACGAGGCGCTCAACGTGGTCGAGGCCATGGAATTCGAGCGCACCGGGGACATCGTCACCCTCAAGGAGATCCTCGAGGACGGCGAGCGTGCCCTGGTGATCGGGCACACCGACGAGGAACGGGTGGTGCGGCTCGCCGAGCCGCTGCTGGACGCCACCATCCGCCCCGGTGACGCCCTGCTGCTCGAACCCAGGTCCGGCTACGTCTACGAGGTCGTGCCCAAGAGCGAGGTCGAGGAGCTCGTCCTCGAAGAGGTCCCTGACGTCGACTATGACAAGATCGGCGGTCTGGGCAACCAGATCGAGATGATCCGCGACGCGGTCGAGCTGCCGTACCTCTACCCGGACCTCTTCCGGGAGCACGAACTGCGCCCGCCGAAGGGCATCCTGCTCTACGGCCCGCCCGGCTGCGGGAAGACGCTCATCGCCAAGGCGGTCGCCAACTCCCTTGCCAAGAAGGTCGCCGAGGTGACCGGGCAGCCCGCGGGGAAGAGCTACTTCCTCAACATCAAGGGCCCCGAGCTCCTCAACAAGTACGTCGGTGAGACCGAGCGGCACATCCGCCTGGTCTTCCAGCGCGCACGCGAGAAGGCCAGCGAGGGCACCCCGGTCATCGTCTTCTTCGACGAGATGGAGTCGCTCTTCCGCACCCGCGGTTCCGGTGTCAGCTCCGACGTGGAGAACACCATCGTCCCGCAGCTGCTCGCCGAGATCGACGGTGTGGAGGGCCTCGAGAACGTCATCGTGATCGGCGCGTCCAACCGCGAGGACATGATCGACCCGGCGATCCTGCGGCCGGGCCGGCTGGACGTCAAGATCAAGATCGAGCGTCCGGATGCCGAGGCGGCGAAGGACATCTTCGCGAAGTACCTCAGGTCGACGCTGCCGCTCCACGCGGACGACGTCTCGGAGCACACCGGCTCCAAGGAGGCGGCGGTCCAGGGCATGATCCAGTCCGTTGTGGAGCAGATGTACGCGGAATCCGAGGAGAACCGCTTCCTGGAAGTCACGTACGCCAACGGCGACAAGGAAGTCCTGTACTTCAAGGACTTCAATTCCGGCGCCATGATCCAGAACATCGTGGACCGGGCCAAGAAGATGGCGATCAAGCAGTTCCTCGACCACAACCAGAAGGGTCTGCGGGTCGCCCACCTCCTCCAGGCGTGCGTGGACGAGTTCAAGGAGAACGAGGACCTGCCCAACACCACCAACCCGGACGACTGGGCCCGGATCTCCGGAAAGAAGGGCGAGCGGATCGTGTTCATCCGCACCCTCGTCACCGGAAAGCAGGGCGCGGACACCGGTCGCTCCATCGACACGGTGGCCAACACCGGTCAGTACCTGTAAATCGCAGCCCGGCTGCGGATGCCCAGGGGCTTCCCCTGCCGAAAGCGGGGGAGGGCATCCGCAGCCGCCTGCTTTCCCAGGTGCTGCGGACGGGTAATCGCACCACTACAGAGCAATGACCGAATTGATCTCCCCACCAGCGCAGAGGGTTCTAGGCTCGTCGGTACCGCCGAGCCGCGTGGTGCGGGGACGGGCACCGCACACGCACCGGAGACCGAGCGGTACTTGAGCGCCGCCCCAGACGGGAGCGCCGCCGGGCAAGGAGGGCCGCATGACCGTACGGCGAGTAATGGGCATCGAGACGGAGTACGGGATCTCCGTCCCCGGCCACCCGAACGCCAATGCCATGCTCACCTCGTCCCAGATCGTCAACGCCTATGCGGCCGCGATGCACCGGGCACGGCGTGCCCGCTGGGACTTCGAGGAGGAGAATCCGCTGCGGGACGCCCGCGGCTTCGACCTCGCCCGGGAGGCCGCCGATTCCAGCCAGCTCACCGACGAGGACATCGGCCTGGCCAACGTCATCCTCACCAACGGCGCCAGGCTCTACGTCGACCACGCCCACCCCGAGTACAGCGCCCCCGAGGTGACCAACCCGCGCGACGCCGTCCTTTGGGACAAGGCGGGGGAGCGGATCATGGCGGAGGCCGCGGAGCGGGCCGCCCAGCTCCCCGGTGCGCAGCCGATCCACCTGTACAAGAACAACACCGACAACAAGGGCGCGTCCTACGGCACGCACGAGAACTACCTGATGAAGCGGGAGACCCCGTTCTCGGACATCGTGCGGCACCTCACCCCGTTCTTCGTCTCCCGGCAGGTGGTCACGGGGGCAGGCCGGGTGGGGATCGGTCAGGACGGCCACGAGCACGGCTTCCAGATCAGCCAGCGGGCGGACTACTTCGAGGTCGAGGTCGGCCTGGAGACCACGCTCAAGCGGCCCATCATCAACACCAGGGACGAGCCGCACGCCGACGCAGAGAAGTACCGCCGGCTGCATGTGATCATCGGCGACGCCAATCTCTCCGAGATCTCGACCTACCTCAAGCTCGGCACGACCGCGCTGGTGCTGTCCATGATCGAGGACGGCTTCATCAACGTGGACCTGGCCGTCGACCAGCCGGTGCGCACCCTGCACCAGGTCTCCCACGACCCCACGCTCACGCGTGTGATCACTCTGCGCAGCGGCCGGACACTCACCGGTGTCCAGTTGCAGATGGAGTACTTCGAGCTCGCCAGGAAGTACGTCGAAGAGCGCTTCGGAGCGGATGCGGACGATCAGACCAAGGACGTGCTGTCCCGCTGGGAGGACACCCTCAACCGGCTGGAGAACGATCCCATGAGCCTGTCAGGAGAGCTGGACTGGATCACCAAGCGGGAGATCCTCGAGGGCTACCGGCGCCGCGACGGGGTGGACTGGGATGCCGCGCGGCTGCACCTGGTGGACCTCCAGTACGCCGATGTACGGCCCGAGAAAGGCCTGTACAACCGCCTGGTGGCTCGCGGAAGGATGAAGCGGCTCCTGGACGAGGCGGAAGTCGAGCGGGCCGAGAGCAAGCCTCCTGAGGACACCAGGGCGTACTTCCGCGGTCGCTGCCTGGAGCAGTACGCCGACGACGTGGCCGCGGCCTCCTGGGACTCCGTGATCTTCGATCTGCCCGGCCGTGACTCTCTGCAACGGGTTCCCACTCTGGAGCCCCTGAGAGGCACCCGCAACCACGTGAAAGAGCTGCTTGACCGGTGCCGCACCGCCGAGGACCTGGTCCGGGTGCTGTCCGGGGGCTGAAACGGCGCCCGTCCGGGAATCATTGCGGTATCCCCCGGACGTTGAGCAAAGTGCGGGGCCGATGTCAGACCCTGCTTGTAGGGTCTGATCTTGAGTGAGCCAACCAAACGGGCAAACCGAGCGGGGTGAGGGATATGGCAACCAAGGACACCGGCGGCGGTCAGCAGCGGGCCACACGCTCCACCGAGGAGGTCGAGGAGCAGGCGCAGGACGCGCAGGCCTCCGAAGACCTCAAGGAGCGCCAGGAAAAGCTGTCCGACGATGTCGACTCCGTGCTGGACGAGATCGACGACGTACTCGAAGAGAATGCCGAGGACTTCGTGCGCTCCTTCGTGCAAAAGGGCGGAGAGTAGCACCCCCGAACGGTCGGGGCATCCCCGATTGTCCGTCCGGTGCGGCCGGCCCCCTCAGGGCCGGCCGTATCCGGACGGATGACCGGCGACAGCACGGGTAAGGTCCGTGCAGAGCACGCAAGATCGGCCCGGACCCAGGGGCGGGCCGCCGCCAATTCGGAAGGAAACGCGTGGAAGCCAACCCTCGTACCATCGGGCGTCTGCCGGCAGCCTTCCTGACGCCGGGCTCCTCCTCGTTCATGGACTTCCTCGGCGATCACTCACCGGAGCTGCTTCCTGGCAGGCGGGTCCTGCCTCCGGTGCAGGGCGTGGTGGAGGCGCCGCACGGCACGACGATCGTCGCCGCGTCCTTCCCCGGTGGAGTGGTGCTCGCCGGCGACCGGCGGGCGACCATGGGCAACATGATCGCCCAGCGGGACATCGAGAAGGTCTTCCCCGCTGACGAGTACTCGGCGGTGGGCATCGCGGGCACCGCGGGACTCGCGGTCGAGATGGTGAAGCTCTTCCAGTTGGAGCTGGAGCATTTCGAGAAGGTCGAGGGCGCACAGCTCTCGCTCGAAGGCAAGGCGAACCGACTCTCCACGATGATCCGCAGCAATCTGGGCATGGCCATGCAGGGCCTCGCCGTGGTGCCGCTGTTCGCCGGCTGGGACATCGACCGCGAGAAGGGCCGCATCTTCTCGTACGACGTCACCGGCGGCCGTTCGGAGGAGCACGGCTACGCGGCCACCGGCTCGGGCTCGATCTTCGCGCGCGGTGCCATGAAGAAGCTCTACCGCGAGGACCTGACCGAGGAGCAGGCCGTCACCCTGGTCGTCCAAGCCCTTTACGACGCGGCGGACGACGACTCGGCGACCGGCGGACCGGACGTGGCCCGCCGTATCTACCCCATCGTCACGGTCATCAACGACGAGGGCTTCCGCAGGCTCAGTGACGACGAGACCGGCGAGATCGCCCGGGCCATTCTGGAGCACCGCCTCCAGCAGCCCGACGGCCCGCGCGCCTCGCTGCTCTGACCCACTCGCCACTGACAGAAAGGGACGGATAGCCGGTGTCGACGCCGTTCTATGTCTCACCCCAGCAGGCCATGGCCGACCGGGCGGAATACGCGCGCAAGGGCATCGCACGCGGCCGGAGCCTGGTGGTCCTCCAGTACACCGACGGCATCGTCTTCGTCGGTGAGAACCCGTCCCGTGCCCTGCACAAGTTCAGCGAGATCTACGACCGGATCGGCTTCGCCGCCGCCGGCAAGTACAACGAGTACGAGAATCTGCGGATCGGCGGTGTGCGCTACGCGGATCTGCGCGGGTACACCTACGACCGCGACGATGTGACGGCCCGTGGGCTCGCCAACGTGTACGCGCAGACACTCGGCACGATCTTCTCCAGCGCGGGCGAGAAGCCGTACGAGGTGGAGCTGGTCGTCGCCGAGGTCGGCACCTCGCCGGAAGGCGACCAGATCTACCGACTCCCGCACGACGGCTCGATCGTGGACGAGCACGGCTCGGTCGCGGTCGGCGGCAACGCGGAGCAGATCAGCAGCTTCCTGGACCAGCGGCACCGCGACGGGATGTCTCTCGCGGAGGCGCTGAAGCTGGCGGTCCAGGCGCTGTCCCGGGACACCAACGGCACGGAGCGGGAGATCCCCGCCGAGCGGCTGGAGGTGGCGATCCTGGATCGTACGCGCCCGCAGAAGCGGAAGTTCAAGCGGATCGTGGGCCGGCAGCTGTCCCGCCTCCTCGAAGCCGACGATGCGGCCTCGACGCCCACGGAGATTCCGTCCGACGCGGAGGACTCCGACAGGGAGGCGTGACCGCCTCCCTGTCCCCACGGCCTGGGTGTATTGCTCACGAGCGTTGTTGACTGCCGTGGAAGCGCGGTATCAAGCCCGTGATCGCCCGACGGGGTGTGGCCCATGGTTCGGGACAGGGCAAGGTCCGGTGGGTGGTCGAGCGTACCTTCGCCCGGCTGCACCAGTTCAAGCGGCTCCGCATCCGCTACGAGCGGCGCGCTGACCTCCATCAGGGCCTGCGTTCTGGCCTGCGGCCTCATATGCCTCCGCCGCCTCCGAAGCTCGTCCTGAAGGGATTCATGCCGGCGTTCTCGCAGCTGGGGATCTTGTCCGCTTCATGGCGAAGCCCCGGGCCGCGACCTGGGGCTTCGTTGCTTCGGTTACTCCGGCTGGTAGGCGCTGATCGCGTCGGCCATGGGCTTGCCGAAGGTCATGTCACCCGGCGGGATGGGGCGGTCGTCGAGGGACAGGACCATCTCGGCCGGCGCGGCCGGATCACAGGGTGAGCAGGGCGCGGCCGGCGTGCCGGGGGTCGGCGAGAGGTCTGAGGGCGAGGCGGACCAGGGCGAGCGGGTTGTCGTCACCGGCGATCCGGTTGGCGCTGAGCTCGCCGCAGGAGACGCACTGGTGGATGATCATCCACTCTCCGTCCGGGCGGACGAACAGGCCCAGCGCCTCCATCCGGCCGCGGCAGTCCGCGTCGCGGTCGCCGGGGATCCTCCGGTCGACATGCAGGCTGGCCAGGCAGTTGGGGCAGTGGTTGCGGTGCGCGGTGCCCGGTGCCTCCAGGGACACGTCGAGCCGGCAGGACGTGCACCGGAAGTCGTTCGCCCGGTGCCCGCCCTGAGTGCGTAGGACGTCCTTGTGCCGCTGTGCACGGCGCCGCCCGCGACCGCTGTGGTTGTTGCGTGCCATGAGGGTGCTGCCTTTCTGTCGGGCGGTCAGAGGGTTCCGAACGCTTCGAGCGGGAAAGGCGGTTGAGCCAGCGGGCGAACCGCCATGCGCACCAGGATGAGCTGGTTGTCGTCCGCACACACCGGGTTCGAGGTGAGCTCGTCGCAGCGCACGCAGCGGTGGATCACCATCCAGTCACCAGTGCGGAGTACGGCGATGGCGATCGGGGACATCCGGCCCTCGCAGTCGCTCGGACCGCCCTCGATGTGGTCGAGGACGTGCCGGGAGTGCAGGCAGGACGGGCAGTGGTTGCGCGGCGCGCCGTCGGCGGCGTACACGGACACGGACAGCCTGCACCACGCGCAGGCGAAGGTGCTGAGGCCGAGAGTGTTGATGTCGGTGGAGGTGTGGTTGGACACCCGGGTGCTCCTTGCTGGAAGTCGATCAAGACAGCAAGAGCAGGCCGAGTGGCCTCGTCAGAAGGCAGCCCGAGCACACCGTGGAACGGCGGACAGGCAGGTCATAGCACCGGAGGACACGTCCGGTAGCAGCCCGGAGAAACGGGCAGCGAAAGGCAGCGGACGGTTACGCGGTGTGGCGAGGCGCACTCGGCGCGGGCCGGGACATCAAACACCCTTTTCTAGGGCACACAGGCCCAGAACGAATCAGAACGACCCCTTGAGGCTAACAGGACACCTCCCTGGGCCGTCAACGCATTATTCGCCGCCCGCGGACGGCGGTGCGGTTCCCGTCGCACCTGCCCAGCGGGTGCGCGGTCACCGTGCCCCCTCCGGAATGGTGTGCCGCAACGAGCCGGCACCGTCGGACAGCGAAGAGGCCAGAAGACGCGGACCGAACGCGGGCGCCGTCGGCGCCGCCGCAGGGCGCTTGTGTATCTCATGCTGAAACGATCAGACTGCACTGCACGGAGGTCTTCGTGTCCCACCGTAATGCCCGCCTCACCGTTCACGGCAGGTGGCTGCTCGTTGAACGTGTTGGTTCCGGCCGTCAGGTCGCGCATGTCGCGGCGGAGATGGGTATCTCGCGGGCGACGGCCCACAAGTGCGTTCGCGGCCGAGGGCGGACTGTGGGACCGGTCCAGCCGGCCGCATGTGACACCGCACACGACCATGCCCGGGTCCGCTCGCTGCGCCAGGACCGCCGCACGGGGCGCCGAGCCATACCCGCTATGGACCCCGCGATGCGGGTCAGCGGGGGGCGGGTCCCGTGGAGGCCCGGGGGATCAGGGTGACCGGGAGGCCCCCCGTGCCGGGGGCACGACCCGCGAGGACGGACAGGAGCGCGGACATGCCCGCGGCGCCCACCCGCTCCGCGGGGAGGCGGACGGTCGTGAGCTCCGGCTCCAGCGCCGTCGCCAGCGTCATGTCGTCGAAGCCGACCACCGAGACATCATCCGGCACCCGCAGATCGAGCCGCCGGGCCGCCTTGCACGCACCCGCGGCGACGATGTCGTCGTCGCAGACGAGGGCCGTGGGGCGGGTCCGGTCCGGTCCGGTCAGGGCATGCTCGGCCGCGGCGCGGGCGCCGTCCACGTCCAGAGGGGACGGGACCTTGCGCAGCGATGCCCCGGGGACCTTGCGAACCGCCGTTTCCAGTGCGCGGGAGCGTACTTCGAAGGTCCAGGACGGGACCGCCGATGCCAGATGGACGAACCGCCGGTGGCCCAGGGCGGCCAGATGTCCCGTCACCTGCCGCATGCCATCCGCGATATCGAGGTTCACTTGCGCCGCGGCGCCCTGATCGGCCGGATCGCTGTCCAGCATGACGAGCGGCAGATCGGTGCCGCGGATCGCCTTCAGCGCCCCCGCCGCCATCGATGACGCGATCACCCCGTCCAGCGCGGCCCGTGCCGATGCGAAGGGGTCCTTCGCGGGGCCGATGCCTTCGGGTGAGGGGTAGAGCACCACGCCGAAGTCGTGCTCCGCCGCGACATCGGCCGCGCCCGCGTACACCCGGGCGAAGAACTCGTTGGTCAGCGCCGGCACCACCAGCAGCGCGGTCCGGGTGCGACCCAGACGCAGGCTGCGGGCCGCCAGGTTCGGGCGGTAGCCCAGCACCTGCGCGGCCTGCCGCACCGAGGCGGCGGTGCGCTCGGACACCCGCCCCCGCCATTTGTCACCCATGACGAGCGACACCGTGGCCTGCGAGACCCCCGCCGCCCGTGCCACGTCCCTGCTGGTCGGCCGCTGCACACTCGCCTCCGCCTCGTGCCGTGTGCCACGGGTGGACTCGTGGCCTGGGCTCATGGTACGTATGACGGAGCGCGAGTTATACGTAAAACTCCCTGAACGAAAAGGCGGGACATGGCCGCGGGAGTGTCCGGGTACGCAGAGATCCTCAAGGTGCCGCATGCGGCACGCCTCCTCGCGGGCACCCTGGTGGGCCGCCTGCCGAACGCCACCGCGCATGTGGCGATCGTGCTGTTCATCCGCGCCGAGGGCGGCAGCTACGCCCTCGCGGGGGCTCTCGCCGCCGTCTACGGCCTCGCCACCGCCGTGGGACAGCCGCTCCTCGGGCGGCTGGTGGATCTGCACGGTCAGCCCCGTGTCCAGCTGCCCTCCGCCGTCGTCTCGGCGCTGGGCATGCTGCTCCTCGCCGCAGTCGGCCTCGGCTCGCTGCCGCTGGCGTACGCGGCGGTGACCGTCGCCGGAGTGTTCACGCCGCCACTCGAAGGGGGGCTGAGGGCGCTGTGGCCGGGCGTCCTGGGCCATCGCGAGGAGCGGGTGCACCAGGCCTACGCGATGGACGCGATAGCCCAGGAAATCATGTTCACCGTCGGTCCGTTGCTGGTGACCCTGCTGGTGTCGCTGTTCTCCCCGGCCGCCGGGCTTCTCGTCATCAACGCCCTGGGGCTCGTGGGCACGATCTCGGTCATCGTGTCCGCACCGTCCAGGAACTGGCGCTCCGCGCCCCGTGAGGCCCACTGGCTGGGGGCACTGCGCTCGGCCGGTCTGCTGGCGCTGCTCGGCTCGTTCTTCTTCGTCGGCCTGGCCCTGGGCTCCATCACGGTCGCCGGTCTCTCGTACGCCGACGACCACGGTGGCGACACCGTGTACGGCTGGCTGATGGCCGCCCTCGGCCTCGGAGCGCTGCTCGGCGGGCTCGCGTACGGGGCCCGCCAGTGGGCCGGTGCCCCCGAGCGGCGGCTGCGGATCATCGTGGCCCTGCTCGCGCTCGGGTATCTGCCGCTGATGCTCACCCCCGGTGTGCTGCCCATGACCGCCCTCGGCGCGGTCGCCGGGGTGTTCCTGGCCCCCGCGATCGCCTGCGCCTTCATCGTCGTCGACCGGCACGCTCCCCGGGGCACCGTCACCGAGGCGTTCTCCTGGCTGGTGACCACGTTCGGCGTCGGTACCGCGGTGGGCACCGCGGCCGCGGGTCCCGCCGTGGAACTGGGCGGGACGGTGGCGGGCTTCGCGGTGGCGGGGGTCGGCGGAATCGCCGCGCTGCTCGTTCTGCTGGCAACCGGACGGGTCCTCGCAGTTCCCGGCCGGAGCGAGCACATCGCGTCAGGGGATGAAATTGATCGGAGCCGTGCTGTCGAACCCGGTTTCAGCACAGGGCATCAGGCGTAATGTTCAGTCATGGACCGCCGAATTTTCGGGCTGGAGAACGAGTACGGCGTCACGTGCACGTTCAGGGGACAGCGCCGACTGTCGCCTGACGAAGTGGCGCGGTACCTCTTCCGCCGTGTCGTGTCATGGGGCCGCAGCAGTAACGTCTTCCTGCGCAACGGGGCCCGTCTCTACCTCGACGTGGGATCACACCCGGAGTACGCCACTCCGGAATGCGACAATGTGACCGAGCTGGTCACGCACGACAAAGCAGGGGAGCGCATTCTCGAAGGCCTGCTCGTCGACGCCGAACGCCGCCTGCACGAGGAGGGAATCGCGGGCGACGTCTACCTCTTCAAGAACAACACCGACTCGGCGGGAAACTCCTACGGGTGCCACGAGAATTACCTGGTGGCCAGGCACGGGGAGTTCTCGCGACTCGCGGACATCCTGATTCCGTTCCTCGTCACCCGGCAGCTGCTCTGCGGCGCGGGAAAGGTGCTCCAGACCCCGCGCGGCGCCGTCTACTGCGTCAGCCAGCGCGCAGAGCACATCTGGGAGGGCGTCAGCTCCGCCACCACCCGGTCCCGACCCATCATCAACACCCGCGACGAGCCCCACGCGGACGCGGAGCGCTACCGCCGTCTGCATGTCATCGTCGGCGACTCGAACATGTCCGAGACGACCATGTTGCTCAAGGTCGGCGCCACCGACCTGGTGCTGCGCATGATCGAGGCGGGCACGGTGATGCGTGATCTGACCCTGGAGAACCCCATCCGGGCCATCCGGGAGGTCAGCCACGACATCACCGGCCGCCGCAAGGTGCGCCTGGCCAGCGGGCGTGAGGCCTCCGCGCTGGAGATCCAGCGTGAGTACTACGACAAGGCCGTGGACTTCGTGGACCGTCGCGGGATCCGTTCAGGCACCGTGGAGCAGGTGCTGGAACTCTGGGGTCGTACGCTCGACGCCATCGAGCAGGAGGACCTGGACCGGATCGGTACGGAGATCGACTGGGTCATCAAGTACAAGCTCCTGGAGCGGTACCGGGCCAAGCACAACATGACGATGTCTCACCCGCGCGTCGCCCAGATAGACCTCGCCTACCACGACATCCACCGCCGCCGCGGCCTGTACTACCTCCTGGAGAAGAAGGGGCAGACGGCCAGGATCTGCAACGATCTGAAGATCTTCGAGGGCAAGTCGGTGCCCCCGCAGACCACCAGGGCGCGGCTGCGCGGCGACTTCATCCGCCGTGCCCAGGAGCAGCGCCGCGACTTCACCGTCGACTGGGTGCACCTCAAGCTCAATGACCAGGCCCAGCGGACCGTGTTGTGCAAGGACCCGTTCCGGTCGGTGGACGACCGGGTGGAGAAGCTGATCGCCGGGATGTAGCCGTCGGGGCCCAGCGGTGCCGCCCGGTGCCGTAGGACGTGACGCGTCCTGCGACACCGGGCGCATTCCCTTGTGGCGGCGCTTCGAAGGCTGCGGGGAGTGCACACCGTAGAGTGGCGGCCATTGCCCATGGCCTCGACTCCCAGTTGGACTGATGAACTACAACACCAAGCGACGTATCGCCTCCCTGCTGGCCGTGCCCGCCCTGCTGTTCGCAAGTGCGTGCGGTTCGAATGAATCGAACGACTCGGTGGCAGGTGTGGCCGAGGTCAAGGGGAAGTTCGGCGAGAAGCCCCAGATCACCGTCCCCAAGGATGAGAAGCCCGCCGACAAGACCGTCGTGGAGACCGTCACGGAGGGCAACGGAGCCAAGGCCGCCAAGGGCGACTGGGTCCGTGTCGACTACAGCGTGCGCAAGTGGGACGACCCGGCCGACCTCGGTGGGACGTACCCCGAGAAGGGCGGCGCGACCACCGCGCACCGCCAGCCGGTGGAGCGCCTGGGGGAACAGAGCCAGAACCTGCCCCCCAAGGTCATGGACGCGGTCGAGGGGAAGAAGGCGGGTAGCCGCATCCTCATCCAGGGGACCGCGGGCGAACTGATCGGACAGAACCTCAACCCGCAGTCGGGCATCAAGGCGACGGACACCCTGGTGTGGGTCGTCGACCTGGACGGTGCCGCCAAGGTCGACTCGAAGGCGGAGGTCAAGGGGACCCAGGCGGCTCCCGCCCCGGGGATGCCGACGGTGAGCGCCCCCGCGCAGAAGGCCGCCACCATCACGATCCCGAAGGGCGAGAAGGCTCCCACCACGCTGAAGGAGCAGGTCCTGATCAAGGGCAACGGCCCCAAGGTCGAGGCCGGTCAGGGCCTGATCGCGCAGTACACGGGCGTCAAGTGGGAGGACGGCAAGAAGTTCGACTCCTCCTGGGACCACGGGGGTGCGACGGCCTTCCAGATCGGTACCGGCTCCGTCATCGAGGGCTGGGACAAGGGACTGGTCGGCAAGAACGTCGGCGACCGGGTCCTGCTGGTGATTCCGCCCTCCCTCGGCTACGGCGCCGACCCTTCCAGCGAGCTCGCGAAGAACACGCTGGTCTTCGTGGTCGACATCGTCGGCGCGGTCTGAGGCGCGGTCCGTCCGCCGATCTGTGAGACTGTGCCGGTTGCGAAGTTCATCAGTTTGAGGAGCACAGCAGTGAACATCGAGAAGCCCGAGATCGACTTCCCGGGCGGCGAGCCGCCGGCCGACCTGGAGATCAAGGAAATCTGGGAGGGCGACGGCCCCGAGGCCAAGGCCGGTGACACGGTTGCCGTGCACTACGTGGGCGTGGCCTTCTCGACCGGTGAGGAGTTCGACGCGTCCTGGAACCGTGGCACTCCGCTCCGGTTCCAGCTCGGTGTCGGCCAGGTCATCAAGGGCTGGGACCAGGGTGTCCAGGGCATGAAGGTCGGCGGCCGCCGCCAGCTGGTCATCCCCGCCCACCTCGCCTACGGCGATCGCGGCGCCGGGGGCGGCCTCATCGGCCCCGGTGAGACGCTGATCTTCGTCTGCGACCTGGTCGCGATCTGATCGCAACCGGTCACAGTGGGCCCCCGCCTGACAAGGCGGGGGCCCGCGCTTTTGCCACGACAGCCCGTAGCGGTAGGTTCAACGATCAGGAAACGGTGTGACCTCCGGGGAAGGCGGGTAGGGCGTCGATGGCCATTGCCAAGGCCGAGCGGCTGATGAACCTGGCGCTGTGCCTTCTCGGCACACGAAGGCCGCTCAGCAAGCGTGAGCTGCGCGGTTCCATCGAGGCCTACCTCGAGGCGGGCAACGACGACGCCTTCAACCGTATGTTCGAGCGCGACAAGGACGACCTGCGCGAACTCGGCCTGATCATCGCCACGGTGGAGAACCTGGACGGGGAGACGGGCTATCTCGCCCGTCGCGACTCCAACCGGCTTCCACCCATCACCCTCGATGCCGAGGAGGCCGCGGCTCTGGGCCTGGCCGCGAAGGTCTGGCAGCAGGCGAGGCTGGCCGGAGCGGCCAGCGGGGCGCTGCAGAAGCTGCGCGCCGCGGGTATGCCGGAGGCCGAGGACGCCTATGACGCGGCGCAGCACAGCGCGCTCGAACCGCGAATCCCCGTCCACGAGGCCGCCTTCGAGCCCCTGATGCTGGCGTGTCGGGACCACCGTCCGGTCGTCTTCGACTACCGGAAGTCCAACGCCGCACACCCCGAGACCCGCCAGGTCGAGCCATGGACGCTGGAGTGCTGGCGCGGCCACTGGTATCTCGCGGGCTGGGACCGGGACCGCGGCGCCGAGCGGGTTTTCCGGCTGTCCCGGATCACCGGCCGGGTCCGTTCCCGCGCCGGGAGGTACACGGCGCCCGTCCCGGACGTGGTGACGGTGCGCGAGACCGTGGAGAGCTGGGCCGGGGAGAACGCGACCCGGTCCGCGCTGATCAGGCTGCGCTCCGACGCCGGCTATCCGCTGCGCGCCCGCGCCACCGCGATTCGGGAACTCGACGACGGCTGGGATGAGTTGCAGATTCCGTATGGACACGGCCTGGATGCCTGGCTGGTGGAGTTCGGCCCGGACGTCGTCGTGCTGGAGCCGGCGGATCTGCGGGCCGATGTTGTCGACCGGCTGCGTGCCGTGGCCAAGGGCTGAAAGGGACTCGGACGACTATGGCCGCGAACGCCATTGACCAGACCCGGCGGATGCTCTCGCTGGTGACCTATCTGCGGGAACGCCCAGGAGCGCGGGTTGGGGACGTCGCCCGGGCCTTCGGGATCACCGAGGACGAGCTGATCGCCGATCTCGATGTGCTGCCCATGTGCGGCACGAGCTTCCGTGGCGGCGACCTGCTCGACATCGACACGGACGGCGACCGGATCTGGTGGCGCAATCCGGGCGCCCTCGCGGCAGAAGCAGCCGAACCGTTGCGGCTCGCCGCGGACGAGGCGACCGCGCTGCTGGTCGCCGCCCGCGCCGTCGCCACCCTGCCCGGACTGCGCGAGGGCGACCGCGAGGCGCTGCTGAGGGCGACCGCCAAACTGGAGGCCGCTGCCGGGGAGGCCGCAGGCGCCAGCTCCCGGCTGTCGGTGATCTTCGAGTCCGAGGGCGGTGTCTTCGCCGACGTCGACCGGGCCATTTCCGAGCGCCGCAGGCTGTGGCTGCGTTACTATTCGCCGGCGCGTGACGAGCTCACGGAGCGTGAGGTGGACCCGATCCGGCTCTTCGCCGTCGGGCACACGTACATGGAGGCATGGTGCTACCTCTCCGAGGCACGCCGGACCTTCAGGCTGGACAGGGTCGCGGAGATCCGCTTGCTGGACGAGTCCTCCGCGCCACCGGAGATCGAGCTGCGCGACCTCTCGGAAGGTCTGGTGCAGCCATCGGTCGAGGACCCCGAGGTCGTGGTCGAGGTGAGCCCCGGCGGTCGATGGGTGGCCGAGTACTACCCCCACGACAGCGCGGATGAGCTCCCCGACGGTGGTCTGCGGATCACTCTGCGCACCCCGGACCCCGCTTCGCTGCGGCGGCTCGGGCTGCGCCTCGGGCGGGACGGCAGGATCGTCTCCCCGCCGGAGCTGGCCGCCAGCGCCCAGCGGGCCGCGGCCGACGCCTTGGCCGCCTATGACACCCCCGTCGCTCCGGGCTGCCCGGGCTGACGGCCGCGACCGAGTGGAGTGATGCTGGAGTGAGGGGAGACCTGTCCGTGCTATCCGGAATCCAGGCGTCCAAGGTGCCGGTGTCGGTCCCGGTGCTTTTCAAGGCCGCGTGCCCCGACTGCCGCAGCCGTCTGGAGCTCTCAGCCGCCGCCCTGCGGCTGGCGATCGGCGCCAGCAGACGGACGACGTTCTATTCCTTCACCTGCACCGAGTGCGGGGCGGCCGTGCGCAAGCCGGCGGGGGAGCGGATCGTCGAGCTGCTCACCGGTGGCGGGGTGCGTACGCTGCGTCTCCACTCCACCGTCTGATCTTCCCGTCGCCCCGAAGGTTCCGCCGTATGTTCTGGCCCATGCTCGCCATCGCTCTGGGATTCCTCGGCATCGCCGTCCTCGGACTCCTCGGCATCCGCGTCTTCATCGAGGCCCAGCGCCTTGCCCGGCAGGTGGCTGCCACCACCGAGCGGATCGACCGCGCCGCCCAGGACCTGGAACGGTCGGCGACCCGGCTGGCGCGAGCCGGCGGCACCTGGCGATAGCCCGCGCCCGGCCCTGGCGCGAGCCGGCGGCACCTGGCGGTTACCGACCTCACTCGGCCCCCATATCCGGTCGAACTGCCCGCGAGGTACGCTTCCAAAAGCGGGCCGGACGGTCAGTGCGGGTCGTACTTCGAGTATGCGCAGCCATTGCTCTGCGTTTACTTCGGCGGGTTACGATCGCATGCATCGTGCTGATCGGATGCCTGTCCGATCGTGGGCAGCCCCGCCCCCCAGCCGCCTCAGCGAGAAGGAAGTCAGACATGATCGGCAATCTGAAGCCCCTTGAGATCCTTCTGATCGTCGTGGTCATCCTGCTGCTGTTCGGTGCCAAGAAGCTGCCCGACATGGCGCGTTCGCTCGGCAAGTCGGCCCGCATCCTCAAGAGCGAGGCGAAGGCGATGAAGCAGGACGGCGACCAGACGGCCAAGTCCACCACCGATCAGACCGCCCAGACCCAGGACGCGCCTCGCACGATCCAGGCCGCTCCCGGCGATGTGACGAGCAGCCGCCCGGTCTCCGAGCCGAACCGTACGACTCAGAGCTGACCCGGCCGACCCCGGCTGATCTGGGGTTGTCAGGGTTCTTCCCGAATCACCCGACGGTTTTCGCACGAGACGAGGAAGTGGGTTGCTCAAGTCTGCCCGCAAGCAGGAGAAGGACACCGAGGGGCGTATGCCGCTCGGGGAGCACCTGCGTGAGCTGCGCAACCGACTGCTGAAGTCGGTTCTGGCGATCGCCGTGGCCACCATCGCCGCGGCCTTCTTCCAGAAGGAGATCTTCGAGATCCTGATGCGGCCGATCCTGGAGTCGGTCGGCTGCGACGCGGGCCAGGTGCGCATGGCGAACGGCCAGCTGTGCGCGGAGATGACGACGAACGGCCTGCTCTCGCCGTTCACCATCGCGCTGAAGGTCGCGCTGATGACGGGCGTCCTGGCCGCCACTCCGGTCTGGCTCTACCAGCTGTGGGCGTTCGTCGCGCCCGGTCTGCACAGTCACGAGAAGCGCTACGCCGTCAGCTTCGTCGTCGCCGGGGTGCCCCTCTTCCTGGGCGGCGCCTACCTGGCGTACTCGATCCTGCCGCAGACCGCCGAGATCTTGCTCGGCTTCGCGCCGGCCGGCGCCAAGCCCCTGCTGCCGCTGGACGACTACCTCGACCTGATCACCCGCATGGTGCTGGTGTTCGGCCTTGCCTTCGAGCTGCCGCTGCTCCTGATCCTGCTGAACATGACGAACGTCCTCAGCGGCCGGCGCATGCTCGGCTGGTGGCGCGGAATGATCATCGGCCTCACCGCCTTCGCCGCGATCGCCACGCCGGGCGGTGAACCGATCTCGATGCTGCTGCTGGCCGGTCCGCTGGCCGTGCTGTACTTCCTGGCCGTCGGTTTCTCGTTCCTCAACGACGCCCGCCGCCGACGCGCGAACCCCGACGCCGAGCTGAGTGACGACGAGGCATCCGAGCTGGACCTCACCCCGGAGGCCATCGGCTCCGTGGAGGCCGTGCCATCCTCCCGGGCGCTTCCGGAGCAGGCCGGTGGTGGGGCCGATGGAGGCAGGGCACCCCGGGTCAACGGATACGACGACATCACCTGATCACACGCCTCCGCGCGGCAGGCGTCTCGCTCATCGCACATCGAATAATGATCGCGCTCACCGTCAGTGGGGGCGGGTAGTCTCGAAGCAAGATGACAGAGGACCTCTCACCAGCTGAGCGCTACGCGGCGGCGCGGATCCGCGCCGCCGACCAGGCCACCGCACTCGCTCCCTTCCGCGAGCTGTACGAATTCGACCTGGACCCGTTCCAGATCGAGGCCTGCCAGGCCCTGGAGGCCGGCAAGGGCGTGCTCGTGGCGGCACCCACAGGGTCGGGCAAGACCATCGTCGGCGAGTTCGCCGTGCACCTCGCCCTCACGCAGGGGCGCAAGTGCTTCTACACCACGCCCATCAAGGCGCTGTCCAACCAGAAGTACTCGGACCTGGTCAGGCGGTACGGCCCGGAGAAGGTCGGCCTGCTCACCGGTGACAACAGCGTCAACTCCGAGGCCCCGATCGTTGTCATGACCACCGAGGTCCTGCGCAACATGCTGTACGCGGGCTCCCAGTCGCTGCTCGGTCTCGGCTATGTGGTCATGGATGAGGTGCACTATCTCTCAGACCGCTTCCGCGGCGCCGTCTGGGAGGAAGTGATCATCCACCTTCCGGAATCCGTCACCCTGGTCTCGCTCTCCGCCACCGTGTCCAACGCGGAGGAGTTCGGCGACTGGCTGGACACGGTCCGCGGTGACACCGAAGTGATCGTCTCCGAGTCCCGCCCCGTGCCGCTGTGGCAGCACGTGCTGGCCGGGCGTCGGATGTACGACCTCTTCGAGGAGGAGACCGACCACGGGGGCCGAGGCGCCTCCCGCCGCGAGGTCAACCCCGATCTGGTCCGCCTGGCCCGGATGGAGAACTCACGCACCTACAACCCCCGCGACCGCAGACGCGGGAAGATGGTCCGCGAGGCCGACCGCGAGCGCGAGCGGCGCCAGCGCAGCCGTATCTGGACGCCGTCCCGGCCCGAGGTCATAGAGCGCCTCGACGCCGAGGGCCTGCTGCCGGCCATCACCTTCATCTTCAGCCGAGCAGCCTGCGAGGCCGCCGTCCAGCAGTGCCTGTACGCGGGGTTGAGACTCAACGACGAGGAGGCGCGCCGGAAGGTGCGCGAGCTCGTGGAGGAGCGCACGGCCGCCATCCCCGGCGAGGACCTGCATGTACTCGGCTACTACGAGTGGCTGGAGGGCCTGGAGCGGGGTATAGCGGCCCATCACGCCGGAATGCTCCCGACATTCAAGGAAGTCGTCGAAGAGCTCTTCGTGCGCGGCCTCGTCAAGGCGGTGTTCGCCACCGAGACCCTCGCACTGGGCATCAACATGCCCGCGCGCTCCGTGGTGCTGGAGAAGCTCGTCAAGTGGAACGGCGAGCAGCACGCGGACATCACCCCCGGTGAGTACACCCAGCTGACCGGCCGTGCGGGCAGGCGTGGTATCGACGTCGAGGGCCACGCCGTGGTCCTTTGGCAGCGCGGTATGGACCCGGGTGCCCTCGCCGGCCTCGCGGGCACTCGTACCTATCCGCTGCGCTCCAGCTTCAAGCCCTCGTACAACATGGCCGTGAACCTGGTGCAGCAGTTCGGCCGGCACCGCTCGCGCGAGCTGCTGGAGACCTCCTTCGCTCAGTTCCAGGCGGACAAGTCGGTCGTCGGGATCTCCCGGCAGGTGCAGCGCAACGAGGAGGGGCTCGAAGGCTACCGGGAGGGCATGACCTGCCACCTCGGTGACTTCGAGGAGTACGCGCGGCTTCGCCGGGACCTCAAGGACCGTGAGACCGAACTGGCCAAGCAGGGCGCCGCACAGCGCCGCGCCGCTGCGGCGGGCTCCCTGGAGAAGCTCAAGCCCGGCGACGTCATCCATGTCCCGACGGGCAAGTTCGCCGGTCTCGCGCTGGTCCTGGACCCCGGGCTGCCCGCGGGGCGGTCCAACGGCCACCGAGGCGGGTTCGAATACCACGACGGGCCGCGACCCCTGGTCCTGACCGCCGAGCGGCAGGTCAAGCGGCTCGCCGCGATGGACTTCCCGGTCCCCGTCGAACCACTGGAGCGCATGCGCATCCCCAAGTCCTTCAACCCCAGGTCGCCTCAGTCCCGCCGTGACCTGGCGTCGGCGCTGCGGACCAAGGCCGGGCACATCGTGCCCGACCGGCACCGCAAGTCTCGGTCCACGGCGGCGGACGACCGCGAGATCGCGCGGCTCCGCAAGGACATCCGCTCGCACCCCTGCCACGGCTGCGACGAGCGCGAGGACCATGCGCGCTGGGCTGAGCGCTACCACCGCCTCCAGCGCGACACCCGGCAGCTGGAGCGCCGTATCGAGGGCCGCACCAACACCATCGCCCGCACCTTCGACCGGATCGTCGGCCTGCTCACCGAGATGGACTACCTCCGCGGCGACGAGGTCACCGAGCATGGCAAGCGCCTGGCGCGGCTCTACGGCGAGTTGGACCTGCTGGCCAGTGAGTGTCTGCGCGAACAGGTCTGGGAGGGCCTGACTCCGGCCGAACTGGCGGCATGCGTGTCGGCGCTGGTCTTCGAGGCACGGCAGGCCGATGACGCGGTGGCGCCCAAGCTGCCCGCGGGGAAGGCGAGGACCGCGTTGGGTGAGATGGTGCGGATCTGGGGCCGGCTCGACGCACTCGAGGAAGATTTCAAGATCAGCCAGACCGAAGGCGTCGGTCAGCGCGAGCCGGATCTGGGCTTCGCCTGGGCGGCCTACCAGTGGGCGTCCGGGAAGAGCCTGGATGAGGTGCTGCGCGAGGCGGAGATGCCCGCGGGGGACTTCGTGCGCTGGTGCAAGCAGGTCATCGACGTCCTGGGCCAGATCGCCGCGGCGGCCCCGGGCGAGGGCGCCACGGTGGCCCGTGCCGCCCGCAAGGCGGTGGACGGGCTGCTCCGGGGCGTCGTGGCGTACAGCTCCGTGGGCTAGGACCTCTTGGCGCCCGTACCTCGTGGGCCCGTTCCGCGTGTCGGGACTCGATCCCCGGCCGGGCCACGAGGCCGGGCTCACGCGGAACCACAGGGGCTTCATCTCGCCCGGTGCGACGGCGTCCGGTGCACCCGACCGTACGAGGTGGGGTGCACCGGACGCTCCGCGTCGCGAGGGGCGAGGCCACTCGGGACGAGCAGCCCACGCCCGGGGGGCGAGCGAGGCGAACCCCGGTGGAGACGGTCTAGCGGAAGTCCAGCAACGCCAAGGGCTGAGACGTCGGTTGAGCCGACCCTCCGGCGGGCTCCACCGTCACCCCCATCCCCGTCGCCGCGGCCACCGCGCCGTCCATCAGGACGGTCTCCGCCGCGCCCGTGGACGCCAGGAGCCCCGCGGACCGCATCGTCGTGCCGTCGGCGAACCAGAGTTGGTAGACCTTGCCCGCGTCCGGACGCGGAAGCCCCGTCGCCAGGAACACCGCGCGGTCCCGTTCACGGGACACGGCCACCGTGCCGGTCGCGGTGGCGCTGCCCAGGCTCGCGGACCTGGTGCGCACATCGCGTGCGGTCAGTACGTTCGCCAGGGCCTGCGACTGGAGCCCGGCCTGCTCACGCGCCTGGCGGGTCGAAGCCTCGGCCTGACGGGTAGCTGCCTCTGCCCGGGTCAGGGCGTCCTGTGCCGCACGCTGCTGCCATGTCGCGTATCCACCGAACGTCGCCGCACCCACGAGGCATGCCGCGAGCACGAATCGCGGCAGCCTGCGCCTGTCCGCGGGCCTGACCCGGTGCACGGGCGGCCGGTCACGGTCCCGCTCCCCACCGAGGCGCATACCAGGGATGGTGGGCGGTTCCTGACGAACCGTCGCTATACGCCGAAGTACCTGGGCCTTCATCGCGGTCGGCGGCGGTTCGCTGACGGCGAGACCCAGCCGCCCCGCTGTCGCGCTCAGTTCCCGCACCTCCTGGGTGCACGCCGTGCAGGCAGCCAAGTGCCGCTCGAAATGGACGCGTTCCCGTTCACCGAGGGCGTTCAGCGCGTAGGCGCCGGTGAGTGTGTGCAGTTCGGCGTCCCGTCCCGAGCCGCCGCGTGCCGACGCGGTCATGCGCTCACCCCCAGGCAGTCGCGCAGGCGGATGAGCCCGTCGCGCATCCGGGTCTTCACCGTACCCAGGGGCACCGACAGCAGTTCCGCGACCTCGCGATAGGCGAGTCCGCGGTAGTAGGCGAGGGTCACCGACTGCCGCTGCAGGTCGGTGAGGGTGCGCAGGCAGCGGCGCACCTGCTCGCGCTCGAGCCGGGCCTCGACCTGCTCGACGACATCGTCGAACGCCGGGGTCGCGCCGAGCCGGGCCGCCTTCTGCTCGCGCTCGGTGGCGGCTTGGGCCGACCGCACCCGGTCCACGGCGCGGCGATGCGCGAGGGTGAGCGTCCAGGTCAGTGCCGAGCCTCGGGACGGCTGGTAGCGCGCTGCCGTACGCCACAACTCGACCAGCACCTCCTGCGTCACCTCGTCCGACTGGGCCGGGTCCCGCAGCACACTGCGGACGACCCCCAGGACGGGCCCGCAGACCGCGTCATACACCCGGGCGAAGGCATTCTGGTCGCCCCGGGCCACTCGTACGAGCAGCTCGTCGAGGCCAGGACCAGCCGGCGGTGCCCCGGTGATGCGTACGGCTTCCTTCACGCGCTCGCTCTCCCCTCTCCCTGTCTTCCTCCAGATATACGGAGCGGGAGCGGGATCTGACTGCCCTTCGGCAGGACTTTTTCAGCTGATTCGGCAGCGGGCCTGCGGGGGAGCGGATCAGGCGGCCCTGTCCTGCTCCTGTTCCCGCTCCACCTGCGCGTTCCAATCGCGCTTGATGGCCCGCCATGCCTCGTCCGACTTGCCGAGACGCCAGTAGCCGGAGATCGACAGCCGGGCCGCGGGGATGCCGCGCTCAAGCCGCAGATGGCGGCGCAACTCCCTCACCGCGCCCGCCTCGCCGTGGACGAAGGCGTGCACGTCGCCCTCCGGGAACTCCAGTCCCCGCACCGCGGCGATGAGCGCCCCGCCGACCGCCCCGTCTCCTCGGTGCAGCCAGGTCACCGTCACGCCGTCCGGGGTCGCGATCTTCTGTTCGTCCTCGGGCCCCGACACCTCCACGAACGCGTGGACGACCGCGTCCGCTGGCAGCTGCTCCAACGCGGCGGCGATCGCCGGCAGCGCGCTCTCGTCCCCCGCCAGCAGATGCCAGTCCGCCGCGGTGTCCGGGGCGTACCCGCCGCCCGGTCCCAGCAGCCGGACCGTTTCACCCGGCTGCGCCCGAGCCGCCCACGGGCCTGCCAGGCCCTCGTCCCCGTGCACCACGAAGTCGATCGTCAGCTCCCGGTGTACGGGGTCCCAGGCACGCACCGTGTAGGTGCGGTTGCTCGGCCACTGCTCGCGGGGGAACTCCTCACGGATGCGGGCCATGTCGAAGGGCTCGGGGTAGCTCACTCCGGGCTGCGGGAAGACCACCTTGACGTACGCGTCCGTCGAGCCGTCCGTGCGGAAGTCTGCGAGCCCCTCACCGCCGAGGACCACGCGCACCATGTGCGGAGTGATCCGCTCCGTGCGCACCACCCGCGCCTCGTGGGTCGTCGGTGCCTTGCGGGCGGGTGTGTCTGCCACGGCGGTCTCCTCGGTTCACAGCGCGTCGGTCACAGCTGGATGCTTGGTTAGGTTAACCTAAGTCGCCATCGCGTGCCGTTGACGCCCGCTGAGATTCCCGCATGTCACGCGCCCAGTTCGGTCAGCAGCCGGTGCACCGCCCGCCCCAGGCCCCAGCGCACCGCGAGCTCTTCGAGGCGCTGAGGATCCCGTGCCCGCTTCGGCAGCGCCGGGTCGAAGCCGGGCAGCGGTACGTCACCGGCGACCCGCACCACCTTCGGGGCCACGGCCACATAGGCCCGGGACTCGTCCAACCGCTTGCGCTGCGACGGGGTGAGCTTCGACGCCGGGTCGTCCACGGCCGCCATGATCCCGGCCAGGTCCCCGAAAGCGTCCAGCAGCTTCGCCGCGGTCTTCTCGCCGATACCGGGCACCCCGGGCAGGCCGTCGCTCGGGTCCCCGCGCAGCAGCGCCAGATCGACGTAGCCGGGACCGTCCACGCCGTACTTCTCGCGCAGCACGGCCTCGTCGGTGGTCTGCATCATGCCGACGCCCTTCAGCGGATACAGCACCCGCACCCCGCGCGCGTCGTCGACCAGCTGATACAGATCGCGGTCACCGGTCACGATGTCCACCGGGCCCGACGCCCGCCCCGCCAGGGTGCCGATGACGTCGTCGGCCTCGTATCCGGCGACACCCACCCGGGCGATACCGAAGGCGTCCAGCACCTCTTCGATGATCGGGACCTGCGGGGACAGCGTGTCCGGGACGACCTCCTCGTCCGGACCCGTCTCGGTCTCCACCGCCACCCGGTGCGCCTTGTACGAGGGGATGAGATCGACCCGCCACTGCGGACGCCAGTCGGCGTCCATGCAGGCCACCAGCTCGTCGGGGCGGTGGTCCTGTACCAGCCGGGTGATGAACTCCAGCAGCCCGCGCAGGGCGTTGACGGGTGTGCCGTCGGGGGCACGCACGGATTCGGGCACCCCGAAGTATGCGCGGAAGTAGAGGGAAGCGGTGTCGAGGAGCATCAGGCGTCGCGTCACAGCCCCGATGATGCCGTACCCCGCCGACAGCTCCCGGTCTCGGCACATCGCGCGGTGCCCTGCGGATGCCTCGACCGTGAGCTGCGTCACTGCCGGGTTTGCGGTGGGTGGTCGGGGGCAGCCGAGGTGCCGGAGGGGACCCCGCGGCACATCCCGACCAGGGAGGACGCGGCTCGAAGTCGCCCGCTCCACGGTCCGCCGCCCGGGGCGCAGGCCGTTCCGGGCCTGACGCGAGAGGTGGCATGTGTCCAGGTCGCGAGCCGAGCAGCTGGACGACGCGTCCCGGGTCGCCCCACGCGCCGTATGCGCGCAGCGCGCCGACCAGGTTGCCGTCGGCACCCGGCTCAGGCACCAGCCGGGCCCCGTCCATCAGGCGGAGCCTCAGTAGACCACCCTCCTCCCCCCACCGGTCGGGGCCCCGTCACATACAGTGGCGGGGCCCTCACCGTTGCGCCGGAGGCGGCGGTGCGGTTGGGTGCCTGGATCTGCGTAAGGTTGCCGATTAGGAGGGAGGGACGACGCGATGGCAGACAAGGAGACGATCCGTGTGGGCTCCGCCGTCCGCAGACGGCGCAGGGCCCTCGCGCTCACACTCGCTGCCGTGGCCGAGCGCAGCGGACTGTCGGTGCCCTTTCTCAGCCAGATCGAGAACGAACGGGCCCGGCCCAGCATGCGTTCCCTCGACAGGGTGGCCGTCGCGCTGGAGACGACAGCCGCCGAACTGCTCGCCGTCGCGGACTCCGCGCGTGTGGTGGACGTGGTCAGGGTCGGGGACCCGGACTGCTCCCCGGACATGGGCATACGGTCTCTCGTACGCGGCCACCACCAGCTGCGCGCCGCCGAGTTCACCGGGGAGCAGGAAGGCGACCGGGAGTACCAGCACCGCGGCGACGAGTTGATGTACGTCGCCGACGGGGCCGCCGAGGTCGAGGCCGAAGGGCGGGTGTACCGCCTTGAGAAGGGCGACACCCTCTATCTGTCCGGGGGTGTGCGCCACCGCTGGCGTGCCACCCTGCCGTGTACCCGGCTGCTTGTCGTCGGTGTCGGCGACCGGCTCGGGACCGGCTCATGAGGCGCGTCGTCTCGCTCGTCCCGTCCCTCACCGAGACGGTCGCCGTGAGCGCGCCGGGACTGCTGGTGGGTGCCACCGACTGGTGCAGCCACCCCGCCGAACTCGACGTGGTGCGCATCGGCGGCACCAAGAACCCCGACCTCGTGTCGATCAAGGCGCTTGCCCCGGACCTCGTCATCGCCAACGAGGAGGAGAACCGGGCCCCCGACATTGCGGCCCTGCGGGCCGCAGGACTCGATGTGCTGGTCACTGAAGTGCGCACGCTGCCGCAGGCGTTCACCGAACTGGAACGTGTCCTGCGGGCCTGCGGCGCCGCCCGGCCGTGCTGGCTCGACGAGGCCCGCGCCGCGTGGGCGGCGGTGCCGCCGCCCACGGGCGGTGGGCCCCGGCGGGCCGTCGTGCCGATCTGGCGGCGGCCCTGGATGGTGCTGGGCCGCGACACCTTCGCGGGTGATCTGCTCGCCCGCGTCGGCGTCGAGAACGTCTACGCGGGCCACGTGGACCGGTATCCGCGCATCCCGCTGGACGAGCTCAACTCGGTCGGCGTGGAGCTGGTCGTGCTGCCGGACGAGCCGTACCGCTTCACCGCCGAGGACGGGCCCGAGGCGTTCCCCGGAGTGCGCTCCGCACTGGTGGACGGGCGGATGCTGACGTGGTACGGGCCGTCGCTGGTAGCGGCGCCCGCCGTACTGCGCGCCGCTCTCGCCTGAGAACCGTGCCCCCGCGCACGCGATGGCCCGAACCGGTGACCACCGGCCGTACCGCTCCGGTCACAACCGGCTCGCCACGGCGACGAGCCCCGACATCACACGCACGTCCTCACCCATCTCGGGGTGCCACTGCACCCCCACCGCCCAGCCGCGCCCCGGAAGTTCCACGGCCTCCACCGTGCCGTCGTCCGCGTGGGCCGAGGCGATGAGACCTGTTCCCAGGCGGTCGACGGACTGGTGGTGGTAGGTGGGTACCGAGCTCACCTCGGGGACCAGGTCCGCGTACCGGGTACCCGGGACCGGGGTGACGGGGTGGTGGCTGAAGACACCGGGAGCCTTGGCGTGGCCCTCCATGTGCTGGACCAGCGTCCCGCCCAGCGCGACGTTGAGCAGCTGCATGCCCCGGCAGATCCCGAGCAGCGGTGTGCCCGATTCAAGCGCCGCGTGGATCAGAGCGAGTTCCCAGCCGTCCCGCTCGCGAGCCGGTGGACCGGTCCGCGGGTCGGGAGCGGCGCCGTAGTGGACGGGCTCCACATCAGGGCCGCCCGCCACCACGAGGCCGTCGAGCCGGGCCACCACGCGTGCCGCGCGCTCCGGGACGTCCGGCGGGAGCATCGCGGCGATGCCCCCGGCCGCCTGGACGAGGCGCGGATAGCCGACGGGCAGCAGCGCGGCCGGCAACTGCCATACGCCCCACGAGGCCGTGTCCAGGTAGGTGCTGACGCCGATGAGCGGCTGGGTCACGGTGAGGTTCCTCCTGTCGTCTCGATGATGTCAGTCGCGTTCGAGTTCGGCCTCGGCCGCCGCCAGCGCCGCGAACTCCTCCTCAGGCGCCTTGGCGACCAGACGGTGCCGACTGTAGAAGGCGAAGTACGCGAGTGCGACGACGTACACCGCGAGGGCGATGAACGCCGCGTCCTTGTCCACCAGGAACGTCGCGACCAGCGCGGAGAGCGCGAGCACGAAGGCCACGGAAGAGGTGAGTACACCACCGGGTGTGCGGTACGGCCGCGGCAGGTCAGGCTCCCGGCGCCGCAGCACGATGTGGGACAGCGCCATCAGCGCGTACGAGATGGTCGCGCCGAAGACCGCGATGTTCAGCATCCGGGCGCCGTCCCCGGTCCCGGCGGCCAGGGCGAAGCCGATGGCGCCGGGGATGAGCAGGCCCAGGTACGGGGACTTGCGGCGGCTGGTGAGGGAGAGGAAGCGGGGCAGATAGCCGGCCCGGGAGAGAGCGAAGAGCTGGCGCGATCCGGCGTAGATCAGCGAGAAGAACGACGCGACCAGGCCTGCGAGGCCCGCGTAGTTGACGAAGCGGCTCAGCGCGGTCGGGTCGCCATCCCCTTGCAGTGCCACCACCAGCGGGTTTCCGGCTTCCTGGATGGCCGCCGAGCCCTTGGCCCCGGTCGCGGCGAAGAAGGTGACCAGCGCGAGCAGAGCCAGTATCCCCATGGACAGGGCGAGCGCCCGCGGCATCGAGCGGACCGGGTCCTTCGCCTCCTCGGCGGCCAGCGGTACGCCTTCGACACCGAGGAAGAACCACATGCCGAAGGGGAAAGCCGCCCAGATCCCCAGCAGGCCGAACGGCAGCCAGGAGTTGGAGCCCAGCGCACCCTTGTCCACCGGGATGTCGTCGAGTCCGCTGACGTGGAAGTCGGTGAGTGCGCCGACCGCGAAGATCAGCAGCGCCGCGACCGCGATCGCGGTGACGACGAGGCTGAAGCGCAGGGCCTCGCCCACGCCCCACAGATGGATTCCGATGAAGATCACAAAACAGGCGAGATAGACCGGCCAGCCCGACTCCAGGCCGAAGAGCCCGAGTGACTCGACGTAGTCGCCGATGAAGATGGAGATGGCGGCGGGGGCGAGGACGTATTCGATGAGGATCGCGGTGCCGGTGAGGAATCCGCCCCAGGTGCCGAGTGCGCGGCGGGCGAAGCCGTAGCCGCCGCCCGCTGTCGGCAGGATCGCCGAGAGCTCGGCGAGTGCGAAGACCAGACAGGCGTACATCACTCCCATCAGCACGGTCGCGATGGCGAGGCCGCCGAAACCGCCCTTGGACAGTCCGATGTTCCAGCCGGAGAAATCACCGGAGACGACATAGGCGACCCCGAGGCCGGTCAGCAGCAGCCAGCCCGCGCTGCCGCGCCTGAGGGTCCGTCGTCGGAGGTAGTCGTCGCCGGATGGGGCGGTTTTGTTCCCTGTGGTGTCTTCGAGCGTCATGGCAGAGCTCCCGCGTAGGGACCAATGGAATGACGCCATACCTTTGCGCTCGAATCAAGGTAACGCAAGACCTGCGGGTTACGTTCGGGTTACGGCGCGTCGGCGGCCGTTGGGGGTCACGCCAGGAAGCCGCGGAGCAGAGCCGCGGTGCCCGCGCAGTGCTCGCGCATCACCTCGCGCGCCGTCTCGGCGTCCCCCTCCAGCACCGACTCCACCAGCGCCACGTGCTGCTGCTGGGAGTGCTCCAGGTTGCGCACGAGCAGCGGGATGCAGTCCAGCAGATCGTTCACGGTCGCCCGCACCGCCGCGTACTGCTTGGTCAGCGTGGGTGAGCCGGACAGCTCGGCGAGCGTGAGGTGCAGCAGCGTGTCGCAGCGCCGGTACCCGTCCAGAGTCGCGTCGTGCGTGGCCGCCAGCGCCCTGCGCAGCCGCTCCGCGGCATCAGGGCCGAGCCCGTGGGCCGCGCAGAGTCCCGCCGCTCCCACCTCGAGCACCTCGCGGAAGCGCAGGGTGTCCTCCAGGTCGACCGCGGCGACCCGGCGCCGCAGCTCGTCCTCGTCCGCGGTGTGCCGGCGCTGCCGGATGAACGTGCCCCCGTAGCGCCCCCGGCGGCTCTCGATCAGGCCCTGCTCCTGCAGGACCTTGAGCACCTCGCGGAGCGTCACACGGCTGATGCCCATGCGGTCGGCCAGCTCACGCTCGGCGGGTAGCCGCTCCCCCCCGGGCACCAATCCGAGCCGTACCACCTGGAGGACCTGCTCCAAGGCTTCCTCGAAGCCGTTGCCGCCGCGCACCGGTCGCAGCACGGATGTCAGCCGGTCGGCCGCCTCGTGCGTCTCACTTGTTTCCGCCACCTTGCGGTTCCCCCTTCCCAATCAATGGTCCTCGGCAATACCTTATGGCTTCCGGCTGACCTTAGGAGGCAGATCCCGTGGCAGACCGCACACCCCCGCTGACCGTCGAGGAGCTCAGGGCCCTTGTCGCGAGCGGTGAGATCGACACCGTAGTCCTGGCCTTCCCCGATATGCAGGGGCGCCTCCAGGGCAAGCGGTTCGCCGCGCCGTTCTTCCTCGACGAGGTGCTCGAGCACGGCACCGAAGGCTGCAACTACCTGCTCGCCGTCGACACCGAGATGAACACGGTGGACGGCTATGAGATGTCCTCCTGGGACCGGGGCTACGGCGACTTCGCCATGCACGCCGATCTCGGCACCCTGCGCCGTGTCCCCTGGAACGAGGGCACGGCCATGCTGATCGCCGACCTCGCCTGGAGCGACGCCTCCCCGGTGGTGGCCGCTCCGCGCCAGATCCTGCGCCGCCAACTGGAGCGCCTCGCCGACCTCGGCTACACCGCGCACGTCGGCACCGAGCTGGAATTCATCGTCTTCAAGGACACCTACGAGCAGGCCTGGGACGCCGCCTACCGCGACCTGACGCCGGCCAACCAGTACAACATCGACTACTCGGTCCTCGGCACCGGCCGCATCGAACCCCTGCTGCGCCGCATCCGCAACGAGATGGCCGCAGCCGGCCTGATCGTCGAGTCCGCCAAGGGCGAGTGCAACCCAGGTCAGCACGAGATCGCCTTCCGCTACGACGAGGCCCTGCTCACCTGCGACCAGCACGCGATCTACAAGACCGGCGCCAAGGAGATCGCCGCGCAGGAAGGCGTCTCGCTCACCTTCATGGCGAAGTACAACGAGCGCGAGGGAAATTCCTGCCACATCCATCTGTCCCTCCAGGACGCGGACGGGCGCAATGTGATGGCGGCGGACCCCCACGAGCGCGTGGAACCCGACGCACACGCGGGACACGGTATGTCGAAGGTGATGCGGCACTTCCTGGCCGGTCAACTCGCGGCGCTGCGCGACTTCTCGCTGCTGTACGCCCCGAACATCAACTCGTACAAGCGCTTCCAGCCGGGTTCGTTCGCTCCCACCGCCGTGGCCTGGGGCTATGACAACCGCACCTGCGCCCTGCGGGTCGTCGGGCACGGCCGCTCCACCCGGTTCGAGAACCGGGTCCCTGGCGGTGACGTCAACCCGTACCTCGCCGTGGCCGGACTGGTCGCCGCCGGGATCCACGGCATCGAGAACGAGCTGGAGCTCCCCGAGGTCTGCGCGGGCAATGCCTACGCCGGCGACTACGAGCACGTCCCCACCACCCTCCGCCAGGCCGCCGAGCTCTGGGAGAACAGCCCCATCGCCAAGGCCGCCTTCGGGGGCGAGGTCGTCGCCCACTACCGCAACATGGCCCGGGTCGAGCTCGCGGCCTTCGATGCCGCGGTGACCGACTGGGAGCTCCGCCGCTCCTTCGAACGCATGTGAGGCACCACTTGTCGCAACCGTACGAACTCGATGTGCTGAACCCGGCCACCGAGGAAGTCATCGCCAGTGTCCCCGGCGCCGTCGAACAGGACGTCGACACCGCCGTCGAGCGGGCCGCCGCGGCCCAGCGCGCCTGGGCCGCAGTCGCCCCGGCCGACCGCGCCCGGCTGCTACGCCGTTTCGCCGGTGTCGTGGACGACCACATCGAGGAACTCGCCCGGATCGAGGTCCGCGAGGCCGGACACACCATCGGCAACGCCCGCTGGGAGGCGGGGAACGTCCGCGATCTGCTCGACTACGCCGCCGGGGGAGTGGAGCGGCTCACCGGCCGCCAGATCCCCGTGCCGGGTGGAATCGACCTGACGATCCTGGAACCGCTCGGAGTCGTCGGAGTCATCGCCCCGTGGAACTTCCCGATGCCCATCGCGGCCTGGGGCACGGCCCCCGCGCTCGCTGCGGGCAACGCCGTCATCCTCAAGCCCGCCGAGACCACCCCGCTCACCGCCCTGCGGCTCGCCGAACTCGCCCTGCAGGCGGGGCTTCCCGAGCATCTCTTCCAGGTGCTGCCGGGGCGTGGCGACATCGCGGGCGACGCCCTCGTACGCCACCCGGGCGTCGCGAAGATCGTGTTCACCGGATCGACCCGGATCGGCAAGCAGATCATGTCGCTCTGCGCGGACCGGGTGAAGCGGGTCACCCTCGAACTCGGCGGCAAGAGCCCCAACATCGTCTTCGCGGACGCGGACGTCGAAGCGGCGGCGGTAGCGGCCCCGATGGCCTTCCTCGACAACAGCGGCCAGGACTGCTGCGCCCGGACCCGCATCCTGGTCCAGTCCGCGGTCTACGACCGCTTCATCGAATCGCTCACCCCGGCGATCGAGTCGGTTGTCGTCGGTGACCCGGCCGACGAGCGCACCCAGATGGGGCCGCTGATCTCCAAGGTCCAGCTGGAACGGGTGCGTTCCCACGTCCCGGACGGCCTCCCGGGCATCCGTGGCACCGCCCCGGCGGGCCCCGGCTTCTGGTTCCCCCCGACCGTACTCACCGGGCTCGCACCCGATGCCCCCGCCGCCGTCGAAGAGGTCTTCGGCCCGGTCGCCGTCGTGCTGCCGTTCGAGGACGAGGACGACGCCGTACGGCTCGCCAACGCCACCGACTACGGGCTCTCCGGCTCCATCTGGACCCGCGACATCGGCCGTGCGCTGCGTATGTCCGGCGCTGTCGCCGCGGGCAACCTGTCCGTCAACTCCCACTCCAGCGTCCGCTACTGGACCCCCTTCGGCGGCTACAAGCAGTCCGGCCTCGGCCGTGAACTCGGCCCCGACGCGCTCACCGCTTTCACCGAGACCAAGAACGTCTTCATCAGCACGGAGGCCTGAACCACCATGACCGACACTTCCCAGTGCCGCCGACTCGTCGGCCGCACCGCAGTCATCACCGGCGCCGGCAGTGGCATCGGCCTCGCCACGGCGCGGCGTCTGGCCGCCGAGGGCGCGAACGTCGTCTGCGGCGACATCGACGAGATCGCCGGCAAGGCCGCCGCCGACGAGGTCGGCGGCACATACGCCAAGGTCGACGTCACCGACGCCGAGCAGGTCGAAGCGCTCTTCAAGACCGCTTTCGACACCTACGGCAGCGTGGACATCGCCTTCAACAACGCGGGCATCTCGCCGCCCGACGACGACTCCATCCTGGACACCGGTCTGGACGCCTGGAGGAGGGTCCAGGAAGTCAACCTGACCTCCGTCTTCCTGTGCTGCAAGGCCGCGATCCCCTACATGCAGCGCCAGGGCAGGGGCTCGATCATCAACACCGCCTCGTTCGTGGCCCGGATGGGCGCGGCGACCTCCCAGATCTCGTACACCGCGTCCAAGGGCGGTGTGCTGGCGATGTCCCGCGAGCTGGGTGTGCAGTTCGCCCGCGAGGGCATCCGGGTCAACGCGCTGTGCCCGGGGCCGGTCAACACCCCTCTGCTCCAGGAGCTGTTCGCCAAGGACCCGGAGCGCGCCGCCCGGCGGCTCGTGCACATTCCGGTGGGCCGCTTCGCGGAGGCCGAGGAGATCGCGGCGGCGGTGGCGTTCCTCGCCAGCGACGACTCCTCCTTCGTCAACGCCACGGACTTCCTGGTCGACGGCGGTATCGCGGGCGCGTACGTCACCCCGCAGTAGCGGTCGCTCCCACCCGGTCGGCCGGTCACCGGTCCCGGCGGACCCGACATCCGCCGGGACCGGACGCGTCAGGAGCAGGCTCAGAGGAACGTACGGCCTTCGCCCCGGTAGGTCGGGACGGACGCCACCACCTGCTCGCCCGACACCAGCCGCAGCTCGTCGAACCGCTCGCACAGCTCACCGGCCTTGGCATGGCGGAACCACACTTTGTCGCCTAGCAGCAGGTCGTCGGCGGCGGCGCCCAGCAGGGGGGTCTGCACCTCGCCAGGGCCCTCCATGGGGTCGTACCCGAGGCCTTCCGGCAGATACGGAACGGGGAGCCTGTCCCGGCCCGCCGCACCGGACGCCGGATAGCCGCCGCCGAGCACCGTCACCACGCCCACCCCTGGCCGGCGTACCACCGGCTGGGCGAACAGCGCCGCTGGACGGCCGTTGAAGGACGTGTAGTTGTCGAACAGCCGCGGCACATAGAGCCCGGAGCCGGCCGCGATCTCGGTGACGGCGTCCTCTGCCGCGGTGTGCTGCACACTGCCCGTGCCGCCGCCGTTCACGAACTCCAGGTCCGCCACCTCGGCGCGGACCGCCGCCACCACGGCCGCCCTGCGCCGCGCCAGCTCGCGACGGGCCGCGGACTGCATCACCCGGATCATCCGCGAACGCACCGGGCTGCCCGCCACCGCGTCCCCGACCCCGGCCACATGGCCCTCGTAGGCCATCAGGCCCACCAGGCGGAAGCCGGGGCGTCGCGAGATATCCCGGGCCAGCGCGCCCAGTTGGGCCGGTTCGCGCAGAGGTGAGCGGCGTGCGCCGATCCGCACTCGCCCGCCCAGCAGTCGCAGCGCGGTGTCCAGCTCCAGACAGACCCGGATCTCCTCGCCGCCGCCGTCACGCGAACGGTCGATCAGATCGAGTTGTGCCGGGTCATCCACCATCACGGTGACCTCGGCGGCGAGTTTGGCGTCTCCCGCCAGCTCGGCGAAGCCCGCCCGGTCGGCGGACGGATAGGCGAGCAGCACATCACCGAAGCCCGCACGTGCCAGCCAGATGGACTCGGCCAGAGTGAACGACATGATCCCCGCGAACCCGTCCATCGCGAGGACACGCTCCAACAGGGCGCGGCAGCGAACGGACTTGCTCGCGACCCTGATCGGCTTTCCACTCGCCCTGCGGATCAGGTCCGCCGCGTTCGCGTCGAAGGCGTCGAGATCCACGATGGCGAGCGGGGCGTCGAGATGGGCCGTGGCCCGGTCGTACCGGGCCCTGTCGGCGGCACGGGGCGTCATGGCCCGAGCTTGCCAGAACCGCCGTACCCGAGGGTAGGGGGACGTTCTGCGCAGATGCCGCGGGCCCGCCGACCTGTTCCCTGAGGCCCCGGGCGAGCCCGTAGAGTGACTGTCACACGGTGACGAACGGGCCTGCCTCGGCGATCCGTCGGCGTGCACGGACACTGGAACGGGGGGCGGATGGGCACCGAGGCACCACACACCTCCCGCGCAGCCGAACCTCTCCTTCCCTTGGTGCCCCCGCGCCCTTCCGTACCTCCGCGGCCTCCGATCCCCGCACAGCCGGGGCACGGGACCGGAGCGATGGGACCGGCTGTCGCGCAGGCAGCGGCACACCCGCAGACACCGGCACAGCCGCTGAGACCCGCACAGGTACCGGTACCGGCGAAGCCGCCGGTACAGCCGCAGGCCCCGCCACCTGTACAGCCGCAGGCACCCGCCGCGTCGGAGGGCGCGGCCACGAGCCGCGTCCGGCGGCCGGGTGACCGACGAACCGAGCCGGTTCCGCCGACCCGCGGGCCCGTGCCCGTGCAGGCGCCGCCGACGGGCAGCGGCGGCACGACGCCCGACGCACCGCCGTCCCCACCACGCCCGCCGCTACCGTTGGGGTGGGCTTCCCACACAGCGCCGCCGGCACCGGCGAGCACGCCCGCCGCCGGCCGCACAGCCTGGCCCTCACCCGCCGTACAGCACGGATATCCGGGCTTCCACCCCGAGCAGCCCACCGAGATCACCACCCGGCTGCGCCCCGTGCGCACCCGGCACCCCGCCAGGACCCCGGCGGCCGTCGCCTGCCTCGTCCTCGGGCTCGGGCTGATCGGGGGCGCGGCCGCGGGAAGCTGGCTCGCGGACCGCCCGACCACCGGCGGAGCGTCCGCCACGGTGGCCGCCGACTACGACCGAGTACGCGCGCTCTGGCACAGCACCCCCGTCGACGAGCTCTTCCCGCGCACCCTCGAAGGCCCCGGGGCCGGGCCCGGCAGCGCCGACCGTGTGTGGAAGCGGGTCGGTGTGGCACCTGATGCGGAATGCGCTGCCGCGCTCGATCCGCTGCTGGCCGAGGCGGTCCGTCCGGTCGGCTGCCTGCGCGCGCTGCGCGCCACCTATGCCGATGCCTCCTCCAGCAGCGTTACCACCGTCGGCATGCTCGTCACCCAGGCGGACCGGGAGGTCATGGCAGCGCTGCGGAGCAGGTTCGCGCAGGAGAACCTCGACCAGCGCGCCGACCTGATGCCCCGGGCGTACGCCGTCCCCGGAACCGTCGCCGCGGACTTCGGCGGCAAGCAGCGGGCCAGCTGGACGATCGACGTCCTCGACGACGCCCCGGTCCTCGTCTACGCGGTCTCCGGATTCGCCGACGGCCGTGCGGTGACCGACCCGCGCCCGGCGGGTGAGGCGACCGTCGCGGGTGCCACTTCCGCCGCCGCGCAGGCGGGTCTCGGTCACGAGGCCAGGGGTTTGGCCAAGGGCGTCGAACGCGCTCTGCGGGCCTGTGTGGCCAGGGACTCGGAGAAGTCCGAATGACCGCGCGCTCCCGTGACCGACTGCCCCGGCGGGGTCGGCTCGGGCACCGGCTCACCGGCGGCGTCGCCGCTGCCATCGCGCTCGTCCTGGTGTCCGTCGAGCCCGCTCACGCGGACAGCATCAGGGCCCGCCAGTGGGCAATCGACACGCTGCACTTGGACCAGGCATGGGGGACCACCAAGGGCGATGGCGTCACGGTCGCCGTCCTCGACACCGGGGTCGACGACAGCCACCCCGATCTCACGGGCCAGGTGCTCCCCACCAAGGACCTCGTCGGTTTCGGCGCCGGGCGCGGCGACCGGGCGTGGGCACGGCATGGGACCGCCATGGCCGGGATCATCGCCGGACGGGGCCATGGGCCGGGGCGTGAGGACGGCGTGCTCGGTGTCGCGCCCCAGGCGAAGATCCAGCCGGTCCGGGTGATCCTGGAAGGCACCGACCCGTCCCGAGCCCAGGCGCGCAAGACCCGTACATCCGCGCTCGCGGACGGAATCCGCTGGGCCGCCGACAACGGGGCCGACGTCATCAACCTCTCGCTCGGCGACGACAGCGAGTCCGCGCACCCCGAGCAGGGCGAGGACGCCGCCGTCCAGTACGCGCTCGCCAAGGGCGCCGTGGTCGTCGCTTCGGCCGGGAACAGCGGTGAGAAGGGCGACCACATCTCGTACCCCGCGGCCTACCCCGGGGTCATCGCCGTCACCGCCGTCGACCGCTTCGGCACCCATGCCTCGTTCTCCACGAGCCGCTGGTACGCGACCGTCAGCGCCCCCGGCGTTGACGTGGTCATCGCCGATCCCGACCGTAAGTACTACGAGGGCTGGGGCACCAGCGCGGCAGCCGCCTTCGTCTCCGGAGTGGTCGCGCTCGTCCGGTCCGCCCACCCGGATCTGACCCCGGCCCAGATCAAGCAGCTCCTCGCGGACACCGCCCGGGACGCGCCCGAAGGCGGTCGCGACGACGCCAGGGGATACGGCACGGTCGACCCGGTCGCCGCGCTCAAGGCGGCGCGAAAGGTCACTCCCGGCGAGCTCTCACCGGGCGAATCGACATCCTCGTCCGCGCCCGGTCACCGCAAGCGCTACTTCGGCAGCGGCCCCGCCCCCGCGCAGGACGGCGCCACCCCGGGCGGGATGCTGGTGCCCCTGGCCGGCGGGACCGGTGTGCTGCTGCTCGTCTGCGCGGCCCTGCTGTGGCGGGGCGGCCGCCGCCGCACCTGAGCAGGAGCCTCCCGGCCGGAGAAGAGCCCCGGCCGGGAGGAGCCCCGCCGCAGTTCCGCGTGCACCGAGGCCGGAGTCGGCGAACAGGATGCCCACAGGCCAGGGCCCGCTGCCGACTGTGCCGTGGCGGACCGTGCTGTCAGCGGCCCGCACCGGTGGCATCGCAGCGGCCGAGAGCGCGGACGGGACGCTGGATCACCGCTGAACCGCGGTCCAGCGGACGGGACGCTGGACCGGGACGGGCGCCCCGCCACCGTGGTGGCGCGGTCGCCGTCGTCCTCCGGGCGGCGGTCGACGAGCACCGTGCGATCGGCCCCGGACCCGCCGTCGACCTGGAGCTCGTGCGCGACCCGGCGGTCCGTGCGAACGAGCTGCGGTTGCGGCAGGTGATCCGGAACCTTCTCGCGAATGTCCGCAACCACACGCCGACCGGTACCCTCACCCGCATCACCGCCGAGCGGGTCGGCCCCGCCGTCGAGATCCGGGTGGCCGACAACGGCCCCGGAATCGGTGCCGCGGATCGCCCCCATGTCTTCGACCGCTTCCACCGACCCGGCGGTCCCGCGCCCGCACACGGGACGGATCGGGCCTCGGACTCGCCATCCTCGCCGCGCTGGTGAGCAACCGCGACGGGACGGTGGCCGCCCTGGAGACCCCCGGCGGCGGGGCCACCTTCCTGGTACGTCTGCCCCGGCGACCGGAATCGGACGGCACGAGTGCCACGGCCGCACCGGCAAGGTGGTCTGGAAACGGCACGGAAACGTCGATCTACCGCTACGGCGCCGCCCTGGAGTTCCCATACACCGTCGGCTGCTTCCGCGGCACACCGGTCGAGGCTCCGGAGCACGATCGCACGGAAACGACCATCGGGGCCGGCAGCGCCCGGGACAGGGCGGCTGGGACCAGGGACAGACAACAGGGTCATGGCGGGCGGCAGCGTCCCGGTCAGACGCAGGGCCAGAACCAGGGCCAGGGCAGCCAGGGGCACCACTGACCCGGCTGATCCCGGCCACCGGTCGCCACGTGACGCGCACGGGCGGGCGCCCGTGCGGCGGGCGGTGGCGAAACCGCCCTGCACTAGGCTCATCGTGTGGCGCTCAAGAACATCCCCGACTCCCCGTTTCCCGACGACGACGGCTCCGCCGACCCCGCCCTCACCACGGCGCTCACCGCCTGGGCCGAGGACAGGAACGCCGAGCAGCCGGTCCTCCAGGCACTCAAAGGCGCCCGGTTGCTCGTCCCGGTCGTCGCGCTGCTCGGCGAGGTCGAGGTGGACGAGCAGGGGCTGCGCCACGAGAAGACCAGCGACATGGCCGTACCCACGCTGACCCTGGGGGGCCGCCGGGCGCTGCCCGCCTTCACCTCCGCCGAGTCGCTCGCCCGGTGGGACCCTCAGGCCAGGCCGGTCGCCGTACCACTGCACCAGGCCCTCGCCGCCGCCGTGCACGAGAAGGCGGACACCCTCCTGCTGGACCTCGCGGGGCCCGTCCCGTACCCGCTGACCGGGCGGGCGCTCCTCGCCCTCGCGGAGGGGCGCACCAGCACCGATCCGCTGACCGATCAGGTCGTGCGTGAGGCGGTACGGTCCGTTGTCGCGGCAGAGCCCGGGCTGCTCCGCGCCCACCTGGGCCCAGGAAGCGCCGACGGCACCCTCGCGCTGGTCCCGGCGCCCGATGCCGTGCCCGCCGACGTCGCCCAGCGTGTTGCCGAGGCGCTCGCGGCGGACGAGACCCTGCGGGCCCGCCTCGTACGCGGTCTCGATCTGGCCGTGCTGCCCCCGGAGGCCGTGCCTCCGGGGGAGCCCCTCTACGTACGTCCGTAGAGAGCACCGCATATCGTGGGGCGCATGAGTGACGCGACCCCCAGCAACGAGACGCCGAGCGCTGACGCCGCAGAGGCTCCCGACTTCGACGCCATGGCCCGGGACATCGCGGAGGTGCCCGCGGTCGAAGTGATCGTCACGGTCGCGGTCAACCTGATGAGTGCCGCCGCTGTGAAGCTCGGGCTGACCGAGGACGGCGACAAGCACAAGGACCTGGACGAGGCGCGCAAGCTGGTGCACGCGCTGGCCGGGCTGCTCGACGCCGGTGCCACCGAGATCAGCTCCTTCCACGCGGCCCCGCTGCGTGACGGGCTCAAGTCCCTCCAATTGGCCTTCCGTGAGGCGTCGATCGTCCCGGACGAGCCGGGGCAGGGTCCCGGTGAGAAGTACACCGGCCCGGTCTACGGCTGATCAGCGCGTGCCCGCGGTCCCTTTCGGTTCGCTCCCGCCGCCGGGAGCTGCTAACCTGTTGTAACGACCGGTCGGTCACCCGTGTGTCCGGCCCACAAGTGGAGGCTCCGAACTCCCACCTACCGCCCTCGAAGGGTGGCGGGTCACCGGTCAGGCGGCGCCCATCGTTCCGTACGGACGATGGAAGCCGCCCGAAGCAGCGCCCCGCGGTTCGCCGTGCGGTGTTCCGGTTTTTCTGGAGCCCCGCCTGTGCCCGTCGGGGCATTTTTCATGAGCCGGCGCGGTTGGTTGAAGAGAACAGACGTTGCGTGGCTGTCCGCCAGACCGCCGCGTGGTGCTACCGAGGAGGATCCATCAGCGCCGAGCCCCGCATCAACGACCGGATTCGCGTTCCCGAGGTGCGACTTGTCGGTCCCAGCGGCGAGCAGGTCGGGATTGTCCCGCTTGCCAAGGCCCTGGAGCTTGCCCAGGAGTACGACCTCGACCTGGTCGAGGTCGCGGCGAACGCCCGTCCGCCTGTGTGCAAGCTCATGGACTACGGGAAGTTCAAGTACGAGTCGGCCATGAAGGCCCGTGAGGCGCGCAAGAACCAGGCGCACACGGTCATCAAGGAGATGAAGCTCCGGCCGAAGATCGACCCGCACGACTATGACACCAAGAAGGGTCACGTCGTCCGGTTCCTCAAGCAGGGCGACAAGGTCAAGATCACGATCATGTTCCGTGGTCGCGAGCAGTCCCGGCCGGAGCTCGGCTACCGACTGCTCCAGCGGCTCGCCGAGGACGTCCAGGAGCTCGGTTTCGTCGAGTCGAACCCGAAGCAGGACGGCCGGAACATGATCATGGTTCTCGGTCCGCACAAGAAGAAGACCGAGGCGATGGCCGAAGCCCGCGAGGCGCAGGCCGCCCGCAAGGCGGAGCGCCAGGCCCAGTCCGCCCAGCCGGACTCCGCTGAGGAGCACGTTCAGGCAGTGGACTCCGCTGAGGAGCCCGCCGAGGCCTGATGCCGGGACAGCCGTCCTGGACATCAACCGATACATCTGACGCTTTCGCCTGCCGGTTTTCGGACCGGCGACGAGAGCGCCACTGACGAGGAGACAACGGCGCGATGCCGAAGAACAAGACGCACAGCGGTGCCAAGAAGCGTTTCAAGATCACCGGCTCCGGCAAGGTGCTCCGCGAGCGCGCCGGCAAGCGCCACCTGCTCGAGCACAAGTCGTCCAAGCTGACGCGTCGCCTCACCGGCAACGCCGAGATGGCCCCGGGTGACGCCGCCAAGATCAAGAAGATGCTGGGCATCTGACCTTGATCTCGTGCCCCCGGGCGACGGGGGCCTCCGGCCAGGACCGGGACCCAATCGTTTCCGGGTCGCGTGAGGACAACCGCGACCCCGCTACAAGGAGTTAACAAGTGGCACGCGTCAAGCGGGCAGTCAACGCCCACAAGAAGCGCCGGGCGATCCTCGAGCAGGCCAGCGGCTACCGCGGCCAGCGCTCGCGCCTGTACCGCAAGGCGAAGGAGCAGGTCACCCACTCCCTCGTCTACAACTACAACGACCGCAAGAAGCGCAAGGGCGACTTCCGTCAGCTGTGGATCCAGCGCATCAACGCCGCTGCCCGCGCCAACGGCATCACCTACAACCGCTTCATCCAGGGTCTGAAGGCCGCCAACGTCGAGGTGGACCGCAAGATCCTGGCCGAGCTCGCGGTCAACGACGCCGCCGCGTTCGCCGCGCTCGTCGAGGTCGCCCAGAAGGCCCTCCCGAGCGACGTCAACGCCCCGAGGGCCGCGTCCGCGGCCTGACGGCCACCCTCGCGTCCCAGGACCGTCACGGACCCGCAGGCCACTGGCCTGCGGGTCCGTGTGCGTCGGGGGCCGGGCCCACCGTGCCGGCCCGGACCCCGCCACCCCGCCCCCTGTGCGCCCGAGCGCAACAAGAGAAGTGAGTGTGCAGCCACCCATGGGCACCTTCGAGCTGATCTCCCCGCGATCCCCGCGCGTCGTCGCCGCGAAGCGGCTGGCCAAGCGGAACTTCCGGTCGAAGGAGCGCCGCTTCATCGCCGAAGGGCCGCAGGCCGTACGGGAGGCTGTGGAGCACCGGGCCGATGACGGGCAACCGACCCTGCTCGAACTCTTCACCACCGTCGAAGCCGCCGAGCGGTACGCGGACATCATCGCCGCCGCGCGGGCCGCGGGGGCGCGTATCCACTACGCCGACGACAGCGTGCTGGCCGAGGTGTCGCAGACCGTCACCCCGCAGGGGCTGCTCGGCGTCTGCCGCTTCCTGGACTCGCCGTTCGACCGGATCCTCGCCTCCCGGCCCAGGCTGGTCGCGGTGCTCGCCCATGTACGCGACCCCGGGAACGCCGGCACGGTGCTGCGCTGCGCTGATGCCGCCGGGGCCGACGCGGTCGTGCTCACCGACGCGTCGGTGGACCTCTACAACCCGAAATCGGTGCGGGCATCGGTCGGCTCCCTGTTCCATCTGCCGGTCGCCGTAGGCGTGCCCGTCGAGCGGGCCGTCAGCGGGCTGAAGACCGCCGGGGTCCGAATCCTCGCCGCCGACGGCGCGGGGGAGGACGACCTGGACGACGAGCTCGACGCCGGCACGATGAGCGGCCCCACCGCGTGGATCTTCGGGAACGAGGCATGGGGTCTGCCCGAGGAGACCCGGGCGTTCGCGGACGCCGTCGTGCGGGTCCCCATCCACGGCAAGGCGGAGAGCCTCAACCTGGCGACCGCCGCTGCCGTCTGCCTCTACGCCTCCGCCCGCGCGCAGCGCACCGCCGGGGGCTGCCGGGCGAGCTGAGCCGGCTCCCGCGCGTCCCGGTGCCGGCTGTGCAGCGGACAGGGCTGTCGCTCCGTCACCGACGCCTAGTAGGGTGGCCAACTCGGGGACCCACTGCACCGGTTCGAGAGGTGGGGTACGGGGATGGCTGTCGGCACCAGCAGGCCGTCGAAGTCCGCTGCGAAGTCGGTCGGCGATTCCGCCGGGAGACCGGTCGCGCAGTCGGCCGCCGCGTCGGCGTACAGCGCCACGGGCTGCCTGCTCCCGGGCCTCGGCGACCTTGGCATCGACCCCGACGACCTGCCCGACGGACTGGTCGTCGCCGACGAGAGCGGCCTGGTGATCTGCTTCAACGCCGCGGCGGTACGCATCACGGCCACCCCGCGGTGTGAGGCGATCGGGCAGTCGCTGGAGCGTGTCCTGCCCCTGGAGGACCTCACGGGGCACCGCTGGTGGCCGCTGACCGATCCCTACGGTGGTCTCGCCACCCGTGCCGGCCAGCCGGAACGCAATCTGCTGCTGCCCGGTGGCCGCGAGGTGCTGGTCTCCGCGCGCTACGTCCGTGCGACCCCGACCGGGCCCGTGCGCCGGGTCGTCGTCACGCTGCGAGGCACCGAGGCCCGGCGCCGTACCGAACGCAGCCATGCCGAGCTGATCGCCACCGTCGCCCATGAGCTGCGCTCGCCGCTGACCTCGGTGAAGGGCTTCACCGCCACCCTGCTGGCCAAGTGGGAGCGCTTCACCGACGACCAGAAGCGGCTGATGCTGGAGACCGTCGACGCCGACGCGGACCGCGTCACCCGGCTGATCGCCGAGCTCCTCGACATCTCCCGGATCGACTCGGGACGGCTGGAGGTCCGGCGTCAGCCGGTCGACATCGCCGCCGCCGTGGGCCGTCACATCCAGGCGCACACTGCACGGGGCCAGTCACCCGACCGTTTCTTCGTACGTGTCGAGTGCGGTCTGCCCGCGCTGTGGGCAGACCCCGACAAGATCGACCAGGTGCTCGGCAACCTGCTGGAAAACGCGGTGCGCCACGGAGAGGGAACCGTCACGATCGAGGTGGCGGCAGCGCCTGCACAACCAGCGGACCACGACGAGAAGGGAACGGTTGTCACCGTGAGCGACGAAGGCCCCGGCATCCCCGAGGAATCGATGGGCCGTGTCTTCACCCGTTTCTGGCGCGGGAGCAAACGCGGTGGCACCGGTCTTGGTCTGTACATCGTCAAGGGCATCGTGGAGGCGCACGGCGGGACGATCACCGTCGGCCGCGGCCCACGCGGCGGCGCCGAGTTCCGATTTACGCTGCCCGTGGGCGCCCCGGCGTATCTCGGCTGACCCCTCGGCCGAGTCCCGACCAGCGGACCACGGGCTCTCTCGTATACCTCACCCCGCTAAACTCGACCTTTGGCACCTTTGCGTCCTCGGTCGTCGAGGTCGTGTCTCATGAATAGCGCCGTCCGCCCGCAGGGCGGGACGAGCCAGGCGGGATTTGTCAGATGCGGCCCAGCGGGGGCCCCAGCCACCCCATCGGAAGCACGGGAAGAAATGTCGGCACCCAATAAGTCGTACGACCCAGTAGAGGTCGAGGCACTGAAACCGGAAGAGATCGAGCGCATGCGGGACGAGGCGCTCGCCGCCTTCGCCGCCGCCGGCGACCTCGACGCGCTCCACGAGGCGAAGATCGCGCACACCGGCCCCGCCTCGCCGCTCGCCCTCGCGAACCGCGAGATCGGCGCCCTGCCGCCGCACGCCAAGGCCGACGCCGGAAAGCGTGTGGGCCAGGCCCGCGGCGCCGTGAACAAGGGCCTGGCCGCACGGCAGGCCGAGCTGGAAGCGGAGCGGGACACCCGAGTGCTGGTCGAGGAGGCGGTGGATGTCACGCTGCCCTACGACCGCACCCCCGCAGGCGCCCGGCACCCGCTCACCACGCTCATGGAGCGCATCGAGGACGTCTTCACAGCCATGGGCTACGAGGTCGCCGAAGGCCCCGAGGTCGAGTCCGAATGGCTGAACTTCGACGCGCTGAACATCGCGGCGGACCATCCCGCCCGCGGTGAGCACGACACCTTCTTCGTCCAGGGCGGCGAAGTCTCGGCGGGAGCCGACGCACCGAACCAGGGCGGCCTCGTCCTGCGCACCCACACCTCCCCCGTACAGGTCCGCTCGATGCTGGACCGCGAGCCGCCGCTGTATGTGATCTGCCCCGGCCGCGTCTACCGCACCGACGACCTCGACGCCACGCACACCCCGGTGTTCCATCAGGTCGAGCTGCTGGCCGTGGACGAGGGCCTCACCATGGCCGACCTCAAGGGGACGCTCGACCACATGGTCCAGGCGCTGTTCGGCGAGGGGATGAAGACCCGGCTGCGGCCGAATTTCTTCCCGTTCACCGAGCCGTCCGCCGAGATGGACATGGTCTGCTACGTGTGCCGCGGCGAGTCCGTCGGCAACCCGGACCGCCCCTGCCGCACCTGCTCGAGCGAGGGCTGGATCGAGCTCGGCGGTTGCGGGATGGTCAACCCGAAGGTGCTGGTCGCCTGCGGTGTCGACCCCGAGAAGTACAGCGGGTTCGCCTTCGGGTTCGGTATCGAGCGGATGCTGATGTTCCGCCACAACGTCGAGGACATGCGAGACATGGTCGAGGGTGACGTCCGGTTCACCCGGCCCTTCGGGATGGAGATCTGATGCGGATCCCGCTTTCATGGCTGCGGGAGTACGTCGACCTGCCGGCGACGGAGGCCGGTCGTGACGTACAGGCCAAACTGATTGCCGCCGGGCTCGAGGTCGAGAGCGTCGAGCAGCTCGGCGCCGGGCTCACGGGCCCCCTCGTCGTGGGGCAGGTGGCCACCATCGAGGAGCTGACCGAGTTCAAGAAGCCGATCCGCTTCTGCACGGTCGATGTGGGCGCGGCCGGTGGCACCTCCCAGGCCGAAGGCTCTGGGGGAGGCACGGGTGAGCCGCAGGAGATCATCTGCGGCGCCCGGAACTTCGCCGTCGGCGACAAGGTCGTCGTGGCCCTGCCCGGCGCCGTCCTGCCGGGTGACTTCCGTATCGCCGAGCGCAAGACCTACGGCCGGGTCTCCCGCGGCATGATCTGCTCCAGCGACGAGCTGGGCATGGGCGAGGACAGCACGCACGGCATCATCGTGCTGCCGCCCGAGGTCGAGGTGGGCACCGACGCCACCGAGCTGCTCGAGCTGTACGACGAGGTCCTCGACATCGCCGTCACCCCGGACCGCGGCTACTGCCTGTCGATGCGCGGTGTCGCCCGCGAGGCCGCCATCGCCTACGGGCTGCCGCTGCGCGACCCGGCGCTGCTCGACGTGCCCGCGCCCAACTCGTTCGGCCACGCGGTGCGGATCAGCGACCCGATGGGCTGCGACCGCTTCACCGCGCGCACCGTCGTCGGCATCGACCCCGAGGCCCGCTCCCCGATCTGGATGCAGCGCAGGCTCCAGAAGGCCGGCATGCGCCCCATCTCGCTGGCCGTCGACATCACGAACTACGTGATGCTGGAGCTCGGCCAGCCTCTGCACGCCTACGACCGGGCCCGCCTCCAGGGGCCCATCGGGGTGCGCCGCGCCGAGGCAGGCGAGAAGTTCACCACCCTCGACGGAGTCAAGCGCGTGCTGGACGCCGGGGATCTGGTCATCACCGACGACCGCGGCCCGATCGGCCTCGCCGGTGTGATGGGCGGAGCCAACAGCGAGATCGCCGACTCCGTCACCACCGAGTCCGATTCCGCCGGCTCGAACGGTGACGTGCACGGCACCACCGAAGTCGTCATCGAGGCCGCTCACTTCGACCCGGTGTCGATCGCCCGAACGGCGCGCCGCCACAAGCTGTCGTCCGAGGCGTCCAGGCGCTTCGAGCGCGGCGTCGACCCGCAGGCCGCGGCCGCTGCCGCGCAGCGCACGGTGGACCTGCTGGTGCTCCTCGCGGGCGGCACGGCGGAGGCCGGGGTCACCGAGATCATCGCCCCGTCCGCGCCGCGCACCATCACGATGCCAGCGGACCACCCCGACCGGGTGGCCGGCGTCGCGTACGGCCGGGAGACCGTCGTCCGCCGCCTCCAGGAGGTCGGCTGCGATGTCTACGGGCAGGACGAGCTCGTGGTCACCGTTCCGTCGTGGCGGCCCGACCTGCACGCGCCGAACGACCTCGCCGAAGAGGTCATCCGGCTGGAGGGCTACGAGAACCTCCCGTCCACCCTGCCCACGCCGCCGTCCGGCCGCGGGCTCACCGCGCGCCAGCGGCTTCACCGCCGGGTCGGCCGGGCGCTCGCAGGGGCGGGCTATGTCGAGGCACTGAACTACCCGTTCATCGGCGAGGCTGTGCTGGACCAGCTCGGATTCGAGGCGGACGACCCGCGGCGCACCGCCGTCACCCTGGTCAACCCGATCTCGGACGAGGAACCGGCAATGCGCACCACGCTGCTGCCGGGACTGCTCACCGCGCTGCGCCGCAACGCCGGCCGCGGCACTCATGATCTGGCCCTGTTCGAGACCGGTCTGGTCTTCCGCCCGACGGGCGATGTGCCGACCGCGCTCCCGGAGACGCTGTCCGTGGACCGCCGTCCCACGGACGAGGAGATCGCCCTGTTGAACGCGGCGCTGCCGCGCCAGCCGCGGCGGGTCGCCACCGTGCTCGCCGGTGCCCGAGAGCAGGCCGGCTGGTGGGGCCAGGGCCGCCCGGCCGATTGGGCGGACGCGGTCGAGTCGGCTCGTACGGTGGCCCGTGAGGCCGGTGTCGAGCTCGTGGTCCGTGCCGACCAGCACGCCCCATGGCACCCGGGGCGCTGTGCGGGTCTTTACGCCACGGTCGACGGTGCTGAGACCCTCGTCGGCCACGCCGGTGAGCTGCACCCGCGCGTCATCAAGGCGTTCGGGCTGCCGGAGCGCAGCTGCGCGATGGAGCTGGAGCTCGACCTGATCGAGCGGGCCGGGGAGGGCACGCTTCAGGCGCCGCGCATCTCCACCTTCCCGGTGGCCACGCAGGACGTCGCCCTGGTCGTCCCGTCCGATGTGCCGTCGGACGAGGTCGAGCGGGTGCTGCGGGAAGGCGCGGGCGGACTGCTGGAGTCCATCCGGCTGTTCGACGTGTTCTCCGGTGAGCAGATCGGTGCGGGCCGGAAGTCGCTGGCGTATGCCCTGCGCTTCCGCGCTCCCGACCGTACGCTGACCGTCGACGAGGCATCGGCGGCGCGCGACGCGGCGGTCGCCCTGGCGTCGGAACGCGTCGGCGCGGTGCTCCGCGGCGCCTGACGGTCGCCTCTCCGTCGCGCGATGGGGCGCACCCGGGTCACCCGGGTGCGCCCCATCGAAGAAGCAGTGCTTCCGCGCCGTGCACCGGCTCCGGTTGTGTATGACCCTGCTATGACCGCCCTGTCACGGGAGGTCCCCCCAGGGAGCAGGGGAGGAGACCCGGGGGTGGACGTTCCGAACACCCCTGGGCTCAGTGCCGTTCACGAGTACGGGTAGAAGCCCGAGCCCGTCTTGCGTCCCAGCCGGCCCGCGTCGACCATCCGCTGGAGCAGGGGCGGCGCCGCGTACAGGGGCTCCTTGAACTCCGCGTACATCGAGTCGGCGACCGATGCGACCGTGTCCAGACCGATCAGGTCCGAGAGCTTCAGCGGTCCCATCGGGTGGGCGCAACCCATCTCCATGCCGTTGTCGATGTCCTCGCGGCTCGCGATGCCCGACTCGAACATCCGGATGGCGGACAGCAGATACGGGATCAGGAGCGCGTTCACGACGAAGCCCGAGCGGTCCTGGGCGCGGATGGCGTGCTTGCCCAGCACCTGCTGGACCACGGCCTCGGCGCGCTTGATCGTCTCCTCGGACGTCGTCAGCGCCGGGATCAGCTCCACCAGCTTCTGCACCGGGGCGGGGTTGAAGAAGTGGATGCCGATGACCTGGTCCGGCCGTGAGGTGGCGACGGCCAGCTTCACCAGCGGGATGGAGGAGGTGTTCGAGGCCAGAATCGCGTCCTGACGGGTCACCACCTGGTCGAGCACCTGGAAGATCTCCGTCTTGACCTGCTCGTTCTCCACGACGGCCTCGATGACCAGATCGCGGTCCGCGAACTCGCCGAGATCTGTGGTGAAGCTCAGCCGGGCCAGCGTCGCATCGCGCTCCTCCTCCGTGATCTTTCCGCGCTCGGCGGCCTTGGAGAGGGAGTTGTACAGACGCGTACGGCCGATCTCAAGGGCCTCGCCGGTGGTCTCGGCGACCTTGACCTCGAGTCCGCTGCGGGCGCACACCTCGGCGATACCGGCGCCCATCTGGCCGCAGCCCACCACTCCGACGCGGGTTACGTCGGCCATAGTCTCGGTCACTTCGTGCCTTTCGCAGGTTTCGTGAACTTTCGCGTGGTAGGTCCTCCGTTTGGTTCCGGTGCCCACCTCGGTTCCACGACGTTACTCCGGGGGTGCGTGTACCAGGGGGGCCGGGGCGGCATGCTGTGCGGAACAAGTAGTGCGATGAGTGACTACTCGGCACAGAGAGGTGCATAGAGGCGCTTATGGGACAGATCACCAGAAGAGGATTCGTCGCGGCGGCCGGTGCGGTGACCGCGCTGTCCGTGGCCGGAGAGGCCCCCGTCGGGGCTGCTCCGTCCGTCCCCGTCGACGTGGCGGCGCCGGCCCGCCAAGGGGCCGCCGCCACTCGGGAGTTCCGCGGGATGTGGCTTGCCACCGTAGCGTGCCGAGACTGGCCGTCCGCCCCAGGGCTCAGCGCCGCCAGGCAGCGTGCCGAGCTGCTGCGCTATCTGGACGCGGCGGTCGCCCGGAAGCTGAACGCCGTGGTCTTCCAGGTCCGGCCCGCCGCCGACGCGCTGTGGCCCTCGCGGTACGAGCCCTGGTCGCAGTGGCTCACCGGGGTCCAGGGGCGGGACCCGGGCTGGGACCCGCTGGGCACCGCGGTCAAGGAGGCCCATGCTCGGGGCCTTGAGTTGCACGCCTGGTTCAACCCGTACCGGGTGGCCAACCACGGCGATCCGTCGAAGCTGACCCCCAGCCATCCCGCGCGACGCAACCCCGGCTGGGTGGTCGCCTACGGCGGCAAGCTGTACTACAATCCCGGCCTCCCCCAGGTCAGGAAGTTCGTCCAGGACGCGATGCTCGACGCCGTGGCGCGTTATCCCGTCGACGCCGTCCACTGGGACGACTATTTCTATCCGTACCCCGTGGCGGGGCAGCAGTTCGCCGACGCTGCGGCCTACCGGCGCTACGGGGCCGGCTTCGCCAGTCGCGCCGCTTGGCGGCGCGACAACATCAACCGCCTGGTACGGGAGACGGCCGCAAGGATCAAGGCGGTGCGGCCGGGAGTGCGCTTCGGTATCAGCCCCTTCGGGGTCTGGCGCAACGCCGCTACCGACCCGCTCGGCTCGAACACCTCGGCGGGTGTGCAGACCTTCGACGACCTGTACGCGGACACCCGTACCTGGGTGCGTCAGGGGTGGATCGACTACATCGTGCCGCAGCTCTACTGGCACATCGGCATGGCCGCCGCGGACTACGCGCGACTCGTGCCGTGGTGGGACGCCCTGGTCAAGGGCACCGGTGTGGATCTCTACATCGGCGAGGCGCTCTACAAGGCGGGCGATCCGGCGCAGCCGGCGGCCTGGGGTGACCGGCGGGAGCTGTCACGCCACCTCACGCTCGCCGACCGGTACGCGAATGTGCGCGGCCACTGCTTCTTCTCGGCGAAGGAAGTGGTGACGGACCGGATCGGTGCGATGGCCACCGTGGTGGCGGATCACTATCCGACCCGGGTCCGGTCACCGCGATGAGCTGCTGATCAGCCCTTCTCGTGGTGGCGTACGACGGTGTCGGGGCCGGGGGACATCAGGCACTCATGGCCGTCGTCCTCGAAGCGGACGCGGTACGGGGGAGTGCCGCGATCGCCCAGGACCTCCATGACTTCGGCGAGCCGGTCGTGCTGGCCGACGACCCGGCCGTGCACGAGCAGCTTGTCGCCCACACTCGCTTCCATCGGGCGTGACCTCCTTGATGGGCGTCGCGATCCGTATCTCGAGTTTACGTCCGGGAGCGTGACGCGCATCACGCCGGAGCGGCGGTGCCGCCGGACGCCGCCGCTCACCGGAGCCGATGCGGGGGAGTTGCGCGTGCGTGACCGGTGAGGGCGCGGCAAGGTCCCCGGTGAACTTCACTAACGGTCAGTTACCTCTCTTGACCTGGGACGCTCGCGGCCTCACGATCCCGCCATGAGTGTTCGGGTCACCCTCGTCACAGCCGCGCGCAGCTGCTCGCGGCTGGCCGAGCGGTTCGACGACGACCGGCCGCTGGACGAGTCCGGCTGGTACGAGGTCCGGCTCGCCGCGCGGCACCTCGAGCCGCTCGGTGCCGCCGAGCTGCGGTACTGCTCGCCGACGGCCCGGAGCAGGGGGACGGCCGACGCGCTCGGCTACGCCACCCTCGCGCAGCCCGCGTTGAGCGACTGCGACATGGGGCGCTGGCGCGGCTACACGTTGACCGAGGTGGCGGCACGGGAGCCCGACGCCGTCGACGTCTGGCTCGCCGATCCGCGTGCCGCCCCGCACGGGGGAGAACCGCTGCTCGGCTTCATCGGCCGGGTAGGGGGCTGGCTGGACAGCCGGCCCGTGGACGACGGCGGCTCGGTGCTGGCCGTCGCCGAACCAGCCGTCGTACGGGCCGCTCTGGTCTACGCGCTGAAGGCCCCGCCGTCGATGTACTGGAACGTCGATGTGCGCCCACTGTCCACCGTCGTCCTGACCGGCAGGTCGGGCCGTTGGAACCTACGCCTGGAGACTGGCGGCTGAGCAGGACCGGGGTGCCCGCTCTCCGGCGATCATCACCACGCTGCCGGGCGCGCCGGACTCCCTCATGCGGGTCAGCAGATGTCGCACGGCCCAGCCCACCGCTCCCGTGGTGAGGCCGAGGCCGCCCTCGCTGCCGTACGCCGCTCCAGTCCGCAGCCACCGCAGACCGTCCTCCGCGGCCTCCTCGCCGACCGGGATCACCAGGTCCAACAGCTCGGGACGGAATGCCGGCTCGGTGCGGGGCCTGCCGAGCCCGGGGATGGCGGAAGGCAGCCCGGTCGTGTAGTCGGCGCATCCGCTTGCCCAGGCTGGGAAGTACGCCGAGTGCTCCGCGTCAACCCCCGCCACCCTCGGCCGGCTGCCGTTCCCTTCGAGGGCGCTGGCGTAGCGTCCGAGCGTCGCCGTGGTCGTGCCCGTGCCCAGGCCCGCGACCAGCCACGCCGGGTCGGCCGCACCCATGTCGGCCAGCTGGCCGAACAGCTCACGGGCCAGGTCCGGCACGGGGCAGCGGGCGATCGCGCGCTCCGAGTCCGAGAAGTGGTCGAGGAAGTGCCCGCCGAGGCGTGCCGCCAGCCCATGTGCTTCCTCCTGGAGGTCGGCGGGCACCGTGGCGATGCGCCAGCGACCGCCATGGCGCTCCACCGACTCACGTACGGCCGGGGGCGTCTTGGCGGGCACCAGGGCGACGAACGGCACGCCGACCCGGCGTGCGCAGTACGCGCCCGCGACCGCGGCGGGCCCGCCCGTCCCCATCACCACGGTCATGCCTTCCCGTACGGAGCCCTCCAGGACCGCCTCGCAGAGCAGCGCGCGCACCAACCGGTGCTTGAGGGTGCCCGACGGGTGGGCGGACTCGTCCTTGACGTAGAGCTCACCGAACTCTCCGGGCGGCTCGGCCGTTCCGTTTGCCCGGAGCAGCGGCGTGGGGCGCGCGTCCGCGCACAGCTCACGTACCGCCTCCGCCGCCCATCCGCTCTCCGCTCGCGCCATGCGCTCATGATCCCCGCTTGCATCCGCAGCCGCCGGTCGGCTGGTCCACACGGCTCTCGACTGTCGTCTTCGCCCCTTCGCCCCGCCCCCTTGTTCAACCTATCGACTATCGATAGTTTCTCATTGTTATTCGATTGACGGTGAGGGAGAGGCCATGGGGAATCCGACCGTGCTCGCGCTGCGCCTCGTGTTGCCGGCGCTGCTCGCCGGCTCGCTGCTCGTGCAGACCGTGATGGCGCCGATGCCGGCCTCAGGCAGGGAGGGGCTCGACCCGGATGTCGCGTATCTGCGCACACCCGCGCTCACGATCACGGTCCTGGGCCTGATGCCGGCTCAGGTGGTCCTGGTCTGCGTGTGGCGCCTGGTGACGATGGTGCGGCGCGGAACGGTGTTCTCCGGTGGCGCCTTCCGCTACGTGGACGTGATGATCGGCGCGATCACCGCCGCCGCACTCCTGGCCTTCGCGCTCGGGGTCGTGCTGGCCCCCGGTGAGGCGGTCCCGTCCGGCGTCGTCCTGCTCATGTGCGGGGCAGGGCTGGCGGTCCTCGGGGTCGCGCTCATCGTGCTCGTCCTGCAGACGCTGCTCGCCCAGGCCGTCGCGCGCGACGTCGATGCGGCACGGATGCGCACCGAGCCGGACGGGGTGATCTGATGCCGATCGCAGTCGACATCGACGTGATGCTGGCCAGGCGGAAGATGTCCGTGGGTGAGCTCGCGCAACGCGTCGGCATCACCCCCGCGAATCTGGCCGTACTCAAGAACGGGCGGGCCAAGGCCGTCCGCTTCGCGACCCTTGCCGCGCTCTGTGAGGCGCTGGAGTGCCAGCCCGGGGATCTGCTGCGCTGGGAGGCGGACGGCGCCGCAGGTGCCGCGGACGCGGCGGGCGCAGGGGAGCCCGAGGGTGCCCGGACCGGCTGACAGGGCTTGCGGGCAAGGTGTCCGCACCCACCGCTCCCGCGCGGACCCTCCCCGCTCCGGATCCTGTCGCGGACGCGGCGCTCTGCCCGGCGGTGACCCCGGGCAGAGCGCCGAGTCCCTTCGTCAGCTCACCCGAACTGGCCGGGCTGGTAGTCGCCCGCCGGCATGGTGAGCATGACATTCGCACGGTTGAAGGCGTTGATGACGGCGATCACGCCCACCAGTGCGCCGAGCTGCTCGTCGTCGTAGTGCTTGGCGGCATTGGCCCAGACCTCGTCCGGGACGCCTCCGGCCGCGTCGGCGATGCGGGTGGCCTCCTCGGTGAGCTCCAGTGCCGCCCGCTCCGCCTCGGTGAACACCGTGGCCTCCCGCCAGGCGGCGACCAGGTTGAGACGCTCCGCGGACTCTCCGGCGTGCACCGCGTCCTTGAAGTGCATGTCGGTGCAGAAGCCGCAGCCGTTGATCTGGCTGGCGCGGAGCTTCACCAACTCCTGCGTCGGGGTGGGCAGGGACGACTCACCGAGCGCCCGGCCCGCGGCGACGATGTGCTTCATGGCCTTGCTCAGGACCGGGTTGGTGAAGGGGTCCAGGCGTGCTTCCATCATCGTGCTCCTTATGCGGTGTCCGGCGCTTACACATCACTGACGGATCGTCCCGGCGGGTTGTGACACGGCTTCCTGTGATGCGCGTCACGCGGGCCGGGTGTCTCGCGTCGCCGATGGAAGGCCGGGCCGGGCGTCGTCGGGAGCTTGTCCGGACCGATGGCGACCTTGTGTGAGAAGCCGAAGGCGATGCGGCGTGGACTGCTTGGTGACGGCCCGGTCGATGGTGCGTCACGCCGGTTCGACGGGGAGCCGCAGCTCACACGTCGCGGTGCTGAAGTCGTCCGCGCGCTCGAGGACCGCGACGACAGTGGGGCTCGGTCGCAGCTGCCAGGGATTGGCGGGGAACCACTCGGTCGCGGTCGCCGCCCAGGTTGTCTGCAGAGCCCGGGGGCGCGGTCCGCTGGTACGGAAGCCGCCCACATTCCGGCTGGTACCTCGATGGCGTCGAGACCGTCCGGCGCAGGTGTGTCCCGACTGAGGACGACGCCGTGCAGGTGTTCGCCACCGTCCTCGCCGAGCCGGTGTCCATCCCGTGGGTGGGGCGGACCTCAGCTCCTGACGGCCGCCGCGATCTGCCGGGCGGCCTGAGCGGGCGTGATGTGCGTGGTGTCGATGACCTCGGCCTCGTCGTGCAACCATGTGCGGGCCGCCTCGGCGTAGGGCTCAAGGTGTTCGAGGCGGAACGGGGAGTCGGGGCCGATGACGGTGTCGCCCGCGATGCGCCCGCGGAGGGTGTCCTGGTCGGCATGCAGGACGAAGTGTCGAACCGGAATCGCATGCCGGGCGAGACCCGTGCTGATCTCGCGCCAGTACTCCTCGACCAAGACGGTCATTGGCATGACCAGAGTGCCACCGGTGTAGTCGAGCACGCGGCGAGCGGTCTCGACCACGAGCGGCCGCCACGGCGGCCAGTGCTGGAAGTTTCCCGTCCAGGGCAACCCCGGCGTGATGTCCATGAGCGTCTCGCCGACCTTCTCGGCATCGAACACTCGTGAATCCGGGATCAGCTGCTGTACAAGTCCACTGGTCGTCGTCTTGCCTGCGCCGTGGGTGCCGTTGAGCCATACGATCATGTGATCCAACGCTAGCGCGTGCGGGTTGCTGGAACGGGTGCGGTGGAAACCGGAGCGGCTTCGGTGATTCCCGGCGTCAGCGATCAAGGCCAAGTGTCACCGTCCCGCAGAGCCGCACATGCAGCGTCACCGAAATCAAGATCCGTTGAGGGGTGAGCTCGTCCGTCGGTCGAAAGGATCGGTCGCATCCGTACCCCCGCCGTCGCAACCGTTCGCCGTTGCATAGATCTGCATTGTTGCGTATAGTCATGCCATCGAGTGCGAGGAGCCGAAGGTGGTACGTACAGCAGTCGCGGGAGCGAGCGGATACGCGGGCGGAGAGCTGCTCCGGCTGCTGCTCACCCATCCCGCTGTCGAGATCGGCGCGCTCACCGGTCACTCCAACGCAGGGCAGAAGCTGGGCACCGTGCAGCCGCATCTGCTGCCGCTGGCCGATCGCGTCCTCGAACCCACCACGGCCGAGGTCCTCGCCGGACATGATGTCGTCTTTCTGGCACTGCCGCATGGCCAGTCCGCAGCCGTTGCCGAACAGCTGGGCGACGATGTGCTCGTCATCGACATGGGCGCCGACTTCCGGCTCAGGGAGGCGGCGGAATGGGAGCGATTCTACGGCTCGCCCCATGCCGGGACCTGGCCGTACGGCCTCCCCGAACTGCCGGGTGCCCGCGCCGCGCTGGAGGGGGCCAAGCGCATCGCGGTGCCCGGCTGCTACCCGACGGCCGTCTCGCTCGCCCTCTTCCCCGCGTATGCGGCCGGACTGGCCGAGCCCGAGGCCGTGATCACCGCGGCGAGCGGCACCTCGGGCGCCGGGAAGGCGCTCAAGCCGCACCTGCTGGGCTCCGAGGTGATGGGCTCGATGAGCCCGTACGGGGTCGGCGGGGGGCACCGCCACACACCCGAGATGATCCAGAACCTCAGCGCGGCCGCCGGTGAAACGGTCACCGTGTCGTTCACCCCGACGCTCGCGCCCATGCCCCGCGGCATCCTGGCCACATGCAGTGCCAAGGCCAGGCCGGGCACCACGGCTGAGGCGCTGCGCGCCGTCTACGAGAAGGCTTTCGCGGAAGAGCCGTTCGTCCGGCTTCTCCCGGAGGGGCAGTGGCCCGCCACGGCGTCCGTCCACGGTTCCAACGCTGTTCAGATCCAGGTCGCCCACGACCCCGCGGCCGGGCGCATCATCGCGATCAGCGCCATCGACAACCTCACCAAGGGCACGGCGGGCGGCGCCGTCCAGAGCATGAACATCGCCCTTGGACTCGACCAGAGCACAGGCCTTTCCACGATCGGAGTCGCGCCATGACGGTGACGGCAGCAAAGGGATTCACCGCCGCGGGCATCGCCGCCGGAATCAAGGAGAACGGCAACCCCGACCTCGCCCTCGTGGTCAACAACGGACCGCGCCGCGCCGCCGCCGGAGTCTTCACCTCCAACCGGGTCAAGGCCGCTCCCGTGCTGTGGTCCGAGCAGGTACTCAAGGGCGGCGAGGTCTCCGCCGTAGTGCTCAACTCGGGCGGCGCCAACGCCTGCACGGGCCCCAAGGGCTTCCAGGACACCCACGCCACCGCCGAGAAGGCCGCCGACGTACTCGAAGGCCACAGCGCAGGCGAGGTCGCCGTCGCCTCCACCGGGCTGATCGGTGTCCTGCTGCCGATGGACAAGCTGCTCCCCGGCATCGAGAAGGCTGCGGCCGAGCTGAGCCCGCACGGCGGCGAGAAGGCCGCCATCGCCATCAAGACCACCGACACCGTGCACAAGACCGCGGTGTACGAGGGCGACGGCTGGACCGTCGGGGGCATGGCCAAGGGCGCCGGAATGCTCGCGCCCGGCCTTGCCACGATGCTCGTCGTCCTCACCACGGACGCCGACCTCGGCAGCGAGGTACTGGACCGCGCACTGCGCGACGCCACCCGCGTCACCTTCGACCGGGTCGACTCCGACGGCTGTATGTCCACCAACGACACCGTGCTGCTGCTGGCTTCCGGCGCTTCCGGTGCCGCCCCCGGGTACGAGGACTTCGCCGCCGGCGTCCGTACCGTCTGCGACGACCTCGCCCGCCGGCTCATCGGTGACGCCGAGGGCGCGTCCAAGGACATCCGCATCGAGGTGGTCAACGCCGCGAGTGAGGACGACGCCGTCGAGGTGGGGCGCTCGATCGCCCGCAACAACCTCCTCAAGTGCGCCATCCACGGTGAGGACCCCAACTGGGGCCGGGTGCTGTCCGCGATCGGCACCACCAGGGCCGCGTTCGAACCCGACCGGCTGAATGTCGCCATCAACGGTGTCTGGGTGTGCAAGGGCGGCTCCGTCGGAGAGGACCGCGAGCTGGTCGACATGCGCTACCGCGAGGTGCGGATCACCGCGGACCTGGCGGCCGGCAGTGAGTCGGCCGTCATCTGGGCCAACGACCTCACCGCCGACTACGTACACGAGAACAGCGCCTACTCATCCTGAGGACCAGGGACAAGGGACCGATGAGCACTCGCAAGCACACCGCACTTCCCAAGGCGCAGACCTTGATCGAGGCGCTGCCCTGGCTCACCCGGCACCACGGCAGGACCGTCGTCATCAAGTTCGGCGGGAACGCCATGGTCGACGACGACCTCAAGGCGGCTTTCGCCCAGGACGTCGTCTTCCTGCGGCACGCCGGGATCAAGCCCGTCGTGGTGCACGGCGGCGGGCCGCAGATCAGTGCCCAGCTCGACCGGCACGGCCTGGTCAGCGAGTTCAAGGCCGGGCTGCGGGTCACCACGTCCGAGGCGATGGACGTCGTACGTATGGTGCTCGCCGGCCAGGTCCAGCGCGAGTTGGTCGGGCTGCTCAACCAGCACGGTCCGCTCGCCGTCGGCCTCACCGGCGAGGACGCCCACACCATCACCGCCACCAAGCACCTCCCGACCATCGACGGTGAGCTCGTTGACATCGGCCGGGTCGGCGAGATCACCGCGATCGACACCGGGGCGATCGAGGCGCTGCTGGAGGACGGCCGTATCCCGGTGATCTCCTCCATCGCCCGGTCCGCCGACGACGCCCATGTCTACAACGTCAACGCGGACACCGCCGCGGCGGCCCTTGCCGCCGCGCTCGGAGCGGAGACCCTGATGGTGCTCACCGATGTCGAGGGGCTCTACGAGGACTGGCCCGACAGCGACGAGGTGATCAGCCGCCTCACCGCGAGCGAGCTGGAGAAGCTGCTGCCCGAGCTGTCCAGCGGCATGGTGCCGAAGATGCAGGGCTGCCTGCATGCCGTACGGAACGGTGTCACCACCGCCCGGGTCATCGACGGCCGGGTACCGCACTCCATCCTGCTGGAGATCTTCACGGACGAGGGCATCGGCACGATGGTCGTGCCCGACGGAACCGGACGCGACGCACCCGACCCGTCCGGGGGGACAGCCGCATGACCGACGCCGATCTCCAGCCCCAGCGGGCAGAGCAAGCCCCGCACGGTCTGACGCAGCGCTGGCGGGGCGCCATGATGGACAACTACGGCACTCCGCAGCTCGCTCTGGTGCGCGGCGAGGGCGCGAAGGTCTGGGACGCCGACGGCACCGAGTACCTCGACTTCGTCGGTGGTATCGCGGTGAACGTGCTGGGACACGCCCACCCCGCCATCGTCGCGGCCGTCTCGCACCAGATCGCCTCGCTCGGCCATGTCTCCAACCTCTACGCGGCCGAACCGCCCATCGCCCTCGCCGAACGGCTGCTCCGGCTCTTCGGCCGTCCCGGACGCGTCCTGTTCTGCAACTCGGGGGCCGAGGCCAACGAGGGCGCGTTCAAAATCGGCAGGCTCACCGGACGCATCCATATGGTCGCCACCGAGGGCGGCTTCCACGGCCGCACCATGGGCGCCCTCGCGCTCACCGGGCAGCCGGGCAAGCAGCAGCCGTTCCTCCCGCTGCCCGGCGATGTGACCCACGTGCCCTACGGCGACACCGAAGCGCTGCGCGCGGCGGTCACCACCGACACCGCTCTGGTGATCATCGAGCCGCTCCAGGGCGAGAACGGCGTCGTCGTCCCGCCCGGCGACTACCTCAAGGACGCCCGCGAGATCACCCGGGCCACCGGCACACTGCTGGTCCTGGACGAAGTGCAGACCGGTATCGGGCGCACCGGCCACTGGTTCGCCCACCAGGCACACGGCATCGAGCCGGACATCGTCACCCTCGCCAAGGGCCTGGGCGGCGGGCTGCCGCTCGGCGCCGTCGTCGCCTTCGGTGAGGCCGCCGACCTGTTCAAGCCCGGTCAGCACGGCACCACCTTCGGCGGCAATCCGGTCGCCTGCGCCGCCGGGCTCGCCGTGCTCAGCACCCTGGACGGCACGCTTGACGAGGTCAAGCGGACCGGGGAGCGCCTCAGGAACGGAATCGAGTCGCTGGGCCACCCTGCGGTCTCCCGCGTCCGCGGTGCCGGACTGCTGCTGGGTATCGTGCTCAACGAGCCGCTCGCGACCCAGGTGCAGCGAGCGGCTCAGGACGCCGGCCTGCTGGTCAACGCGCCCGCCCCCGACGTCGTCAGGATCATGCCGCCGCTGATCATCGGTGACACGGAGGTGGACGCCTTCCTCCAAGCGCTCCCCGGCATCCTCGACACAGTACGGCACGGGGACGGACGATCCGGGGAATGAGACGACGATGACCGAGGCGCAGCACACCGAGAACTGGGAGTCCCCCCAGGCGGAGCCCGGGAGCGGGCCGTCCGTGCCGCAGACCCGCACGGCCCGCCACCGCCGGATCGTGGACATCCTCAACCGGCAGCCGGTGCGCTCGCAGAGCCAGTTGGCGAAGGTCCTCGCCGACGACGGACTCAGCGTCACCCAGGCCACCCTCTCCAGGGACCTGGACGAACTCGGCGCGGTGAAGATCCGCAACACCGGGGGCGAGCTGATCTACGCGGTGCCCAGCGAGGGCGGATTCCGCACCCCGCAGGCACCGCTCGGCGAGTCCGCCAAGGAGGAGCGGATGCGCCGTCTCTCCGGGGAACTGCTGATCTCGGCGGAGGCGTCGGCGAACCTGGTGGTGCTGCGTACCCCGCCGGGCGCGGCCCAGTTCCTGGCATCGGCCATCGACCAGGCCGAACTGCACGCCATTCTGGGCACGATCGCAGGCGACGACACCCTGCTGCTCATCTCCCGAGATCCGGCCGGCGGACAGGCACTCGCCGAGCATCTGTTGAGGCTGGCGCAGAAGGAGCGCTGAGCCGGTTCGTTCGGTCATCGGCGATCGCGTCGATCACCTCGCGAAGTCCGCCCCCGTCGCGCTGCGCTTGAGCGACGGACACCGACTCGACCCGCAGCCGCTCGGTGACGCACTCGCCCGCATCGGCTCTCTCATCGGGGACCACAGCACCGACCTCTGGGCCGACCCCGCCTCGCAGCGGTGTCGCGTTCGACTCGGCCATCGGCATCAGCCGGTCGGCCTCACCCACCACCTGGGCGTGGCCGACCCGGGCCGCCATGGGTGACTGGACGGCGCCTCGGCAGCCACGTCCCGCCGCCGATGGGGAGGACACGAGCGCACAGCAGCCGCGCCGGAGCCGGTTCGGCAGTGGTCAGGCGGCCTTGCCGTCCGGGCGGAGCGGAGCGGTCGCCAGATGGCGGGTGAATCCGCTGGTCTGCCAGATGGTGCCGTCGGCGGTGACGGCGAAACCCTCGGTGTCCGGGAGTCCCTCCAGCCAGTCGCGAGCGCGGTCGCCCATGGCGTACGCGGCCGTCGCCCGGGCGTCGGCCTGGGTGAGCCCGGGGCACACCACGGTCAGGGAGGCCAGAGCCGACTCGGGGCGTTTGCCGGTGTGCGGGTCCACGATATGGCAGCCGCGTTCGGCCGGGCCCGAGGTGGCCACGGCGAGGGTGCGGTGGGCCTCGACCACCGCGACCAGGCCACCGGGGCCCAGCGGATCGGAGATCCCGACCCGCCAGGGACCGCCATGGAGTTGGACGTCGCCGCCACCGTTCAGGCAGACGGCCGCGGCCCCGGCCGACACGAGCATCCGCACGGCGCGCTCCACCGCCCAGCCCTTGACGAGGCCGGTCGGATCGAGCCCCTCGCCGCCGTAGCGCGCGGTGAAGTAGCCTTCGCTGAGCAACTCCTCGGCGACGCAGTGCCGCAGTACCTCGGCGACCTCCTCGGCACAGTCCTCCAGCGCGAGCTCACCCCGGGCGAGCCTGCTGACCTGGCTCCCCGCGCGGTAGGTCGAGAAGACCTCGTCCACCAGGTGCAGGCCCTCCACCGCCGCGGCCAGTCCGGCCCGTACCCGCTCCTCGTCAGCCGCGCCGAAGGTGCGCACATCGAATGAGAACACCGTGCCCATCGCGTGCTCGACATGCCGCAGCCGCCCCTGGCCGCCCGCCGCGGTCACAGGCCTGCCTTGTCGAGCGCGCTCTGCAGCGATGTGATGTAGCCCTGGCTGGTGTAGGTGGCGCCTGAGACGGTGTCGATCCGAGCGCTCTGGGCGGCGACGGCGGCCTTGTTGAGTTGCGGGATGGCGTCGGCGGCGATTTTGCGGCTGTTGGCGTCGCTGTCGGGCGTCTTGACTGCTTCGACGGCGGTGATCCCGCCGCCGCTCATGGTCAGTTCGACCTGTACGGGGCCGTATTGGGTCTGTGCCTCCTCACCGAGCACCGTCTGCCCGCCCGCGGGCTGGACTCCGTTTCCCGCGGGCGTCGAAGCTCCTGGTGCGGGGGTGCCGCCGGCTTGCGACGACGCGCCCGCCAGCGGCTGGCCGGGCTGCTTCATGGCGAGCAGCAGCACCACCGCCGATGTGGTGCCGGCGACGGCGATCATGATCCGGCGCAGGGGATGCTTCCTCTTCACGGAGGACCTCACATCTCGAAGGACTCGTGATGGATACGGCGGGCCGGTACGCCCGCCGCACGCAGTGCGGAATAGGACTCCTCGGCGAGCCCAGGCGGTCCGCAGAGGTAGACGTCGTGCTCATCGATGTCCGGGAGGACCTGCTGGAGCCGCTCGGTGGTGATCTCGGGCCGCTCCCCGTCGGGGCCGTTGACGGCGTACATCAGCTTCGCGCCCCGTACCTGTGCGATCTCCCGCAGCTCGCTCCAAAGCGCCAGGTCCTCGGTGCTTCCGGCCCGGTAGAGCAGGGTGAGATCGCCGGGGTTTCCGGGCAGGGTCTCGAACAGGGCCCGCAGCGGGGTGATTCCGGCGCCGCCGGCGATCAGCAGTACCTTGTTCCGGCTGCGTCGTCCCGCGGTCATCGCGCCGTAGGGCCCCTCTGCCCACACCCTCGTCCCGGGCTCCAGCTCCGAGAGGGCCGTGCTGTGGTTGCCGGCCGCCTTCACGGTGATACGCAGCAGGTCCGGGCGCGGCGGAGCGGAGAGCGAGTACGGGTTGGCGCTCCAGCGCAGGCCCTTGGTGAGGAACCGCCAGCGGAAGAAGTGACCCGCCTCCGCACCGAGCCGGTGCAGCCGCCGCCCGGTGATCAGCACGGACACCACCCCGGGTGCCTCCTCCACGACCGCTTCCACCTCCATGCGGTGCCAGAGGTTGAGGCGGACCGGGGCGAGCACCCGGTACCAGAGCAGCAGCGCCCCGACAGCGCCGTACATCACGTACCAGACGGTGCGGGCGGTCGAGCCGGCCACGAACTCGGCTCCCGTGGCCAGCTGGTGCCAGAACGTCAGGTACACCGCGGCGTAGGTGAGCAGGTGCAGGTAGTACCAGGCCTCGTAGCTGATCCGGCGGCGCACCATCCCGGCCGAGACGAAGCCGATCAGCAGGAACAGCCCGGTGCCGACGGCTGCCTTGATCATCTCGGGGAAGTCGACCACGACGGTGACGGTCTGCTCGACGAATCCGGTACGGGCCTGGACCGCGTAACCCCAGACGGTCAGCACGACATGGGCGACGATCAGACTGATCGCGTACCGTCCGCTCATCGCGTGCCAGCGGGTGGCCCGGTCGGAGCCCACCTGCCGCTCCAGTGCGGGGACACGGGCCATTTGGAGCACCACGAGCGCGATCATGTAGCCGCCGAGCAGCCCGGTGATCCGGCCTCCTCCGATCAGCCACTGGGCTGTGTCCATCCGGACGACCGCGGTGTTGTCCCACCACAGCCACAGCACGGCCAGCGCTCCCGCCCACGCCAGCCCCAGCAGCACCGCTGCCGGATTCCGGCGCGGCTGGATCGCGCGCATGGTCTGGCGTCTGGCCGCCCGACCGCTCTGAATCATTGTCGCCACGGCTGCTCCTCGGCTGCTCCGCTTCGCTCACGTGAATACGGAGCGGGGCGTCGGGCGGTTCAACGGTGGCAGAGGTATGCGGCGGAGCCCGCCGACCGGTCCGCGCGGAGGCTGCGAGCAGGACGTCAGCCGGTGCGGGCCGGGAGGGGGAGCGGCAGTGCGGGCAGCCCGTCGAGGCTGACGCCGACATGCGGTTTCTGCTCGCAGTACGCCGCGAACTCCTCATCCGTCTTGCGCGCCAAGTGCTCCGCGTGCTGGGTGCGCTCTTCGCGGTAGTCCATGAACGGGACGGCGAAACCGCAGGCATCGCCGATCCGCCGCGCACGGACCAGGACGACCGCACGGGCACCGGCGCCATCGGCCTCCCCGAAGTACGGGATCAGCGCGGACCACCGCGGGTCGTCACGGAACACCGCCTCCCCGTCGCCGTGCACCCGCAGGACCTTCGGCGGCCCGCTGAAGGCGCACCACATCAGCGTGATGCGGCCGTTCTCGCGGAGGTGCGCGATGGTCTCGGCGCCGCTGCCGCCGAAGTCCAGGTAGGCCAGGGTCAGTTCGTCGAGCACGACCAGGGTGCCCTTGCGGCCCTTGGGGGAGACATTGATATGCCCGTCACTCGCGAGCGGCGCGGTGGCGGTGAAGAACACCGGCTGCTCTTCGATGAACGTGCGGATGCGGCCTTCTATGCGTTCATACGTTTGTCCCATGTGCTGAAGTATCGGCCCACCGGTCGCCTGCACTGAGATATCGGCCCACCGGCCGTCCGGAGCGCCCCCTTTACCGGGACTCCTGCAGGAAGCCCCGGCGTTCACGCCGGGGCGCGGGCCGGCCTGCGGTCCAAGTCGGCGCGGCATTCCTGATTCGCTCCTTCGGGTGGCACGGTCCGAGGACGATCTCGGGTTCGCCGGGCGTGCGCGGCCTCCCCAGGGGTCGGCGACCCTCTACGCGGGCCGCTGACGGCAACGCTCCGGGCCGGGTGATCGCGACCTCGCGCACCACGCGGTCGAGTCCGCTCCAGGCACGGACGTCGGCCGTGTCCAGTGCCGGCCGGACCGGGACTCCCGCCATCAGTCGCTCCACAGCCGCCCGGGCCGGATGCCTGCCGCCCGTCCCCTGCCCGTGTCCGTCGCGCCACGCCCTCCGTTGTCCACAGCGCGGGGCATAGGCAAGGCGCGAGGTCCGCGGCTGCGCATTTCCGCGGTACCCGCCCATTCCGTTTCCTGCCCATCCACATTGACAAAACATACGGAGCTCTGCATAGTTATACCCATCACGTCATGCACCGTAAGGAGAAACCCGTGACCGAGCGCGTCGTACTCGCCTATTCGGGCGGTCTGGACACCTCCGTCGCCATCGGCTGGATCGCCGAGGAGACGGGCGCCGAGGTCATCGCCGTCGCCGTGGATGTCGGCCAGGGCGGCGAGGACCTGGATGTCATCCGCAAGCGCGCGCTCGCCTGCGGTGCCGTCGAGGCCGAGGTCGCGGACGCCAGGGACGAGTTCGCCGATGAGTACTGCCTCCCGGCGATCAAGGCCAACGCCCTCTACATGGACCGCTACCCGCTGGTCTCCGCCCTCTCCCGGCCGACCATCGTCAAGCACCTCGTCGCCGCTGCCCGGAAGCACGGGGCCTCGATCGTGGCCCACGGCTGCACCGGAAAGGGCAACGACCAGGTGCGTTTCGAGGCCGGCATCGCCTCCCTCGCACCCGACCTGAAGTGCATCGCCCCGGTCCGCGACTACGCCATGACCCGGGACAAGGCGATCGCCTTCTGCGAGGAGAAGCAGCTCCCGATCGCCACCACCAAGAAGTCGCCGTACTCCATCGACCAGAACGTGTTCGGGCGCGCCGTCGAGACCGGCTTCCTGGAGGACATCTGGAACGCGCCGATCGAGGACATCTACGAGTACACTTCCAACCCCGCGGCCCCGCGTGAGCCCGACGAGGTGATCGTCTCCTTCAAGGAGGGCGTCCCGGTCGCCATCGACGGCAAGCCCGTCACCGTCCTGCAGGCCATCCAGCAGCTCAACGAGCGCGCCGGAGCCCAGGGCATCGGCCGGATCGACATGGTCGAGGACCGCCTCGTCGGCATCAAGTCCCGCGAGGTCTACGAGGCCCCGGGCGCGATCGCGCTGATCACCGCCCACCAGGAGCTGGAGAGCGTCACGGTCGAGCGGGAGCTCGCCCGCTACAAGCGGCAGGTCGAGCAGCGCTGGGGTGAGCTCGTCTACGACGGCCTGTGGTTCTCGCCGCTCAAGCGGGCCCTGGACGGCTTCATCAACGAGGCCAACCAGCACGTCACCGGCGACATCCGGATGACCCTGCACGGCGGTCGCGCCGTGGTCACCGGCCGGAGGTCGGACGAGTCGCTGTACGACTTCAACCTCGCCACCTACGACTCGGGCGACACCTTCGACCAGTCCAAGGCGCAGGGCTTCATCGACATCTTCGGGCTGTCGTCGAAGATCGCCGCGAAGCGCGACCTCGCCTGATTCCCTACGTGTACCGCCGCCGCCTCCCCGCCGGTCAGTGGCTGGGAGGCGGTGGCATATCCGGAGCCCGGCACGGGTTCGGCAAGTCTTTGAGGAGCAATAGCTGTGAGCAGCAACAACGGTGACGTCCGGCTCTGGGGCGGCCGGTTCGCCGACGGTCCGTCCGAGGCACTGGCACTGCTGTCCGCGTCGGTCCACTTCGACTGGCGGCTCGCGCCGTACGACATCGCCGGTTCCCGTGCCCATGCGCGCGTCCTGTGCAAGGCGGGCCTGCTCACCACCGACGAACTGGAGCGGATGCTCGACGGGCTCGACCGGCTCGAAGCCGATGTGGCATCGGGGGAGTTCACCGGCACCGTCGCCGACGAGGACGTCCACACCGCACTGGAGCGCGGTCTGCTGGAGAGGCTCGGCCCGGACCTCGGCGGCAAACTGAGGGCCGGGAGGTCCCGCAACGACCAGGTCGCCACGCTCTTCCGGATGTATCTGCGTGACCACGCCCGGATCATCGGCGGACTGCTCGCCGACCTGCAGGACGCACTGATCGGGCTCGCGGAGGCCCACCCCGATGTCGCCATGCCCGGCCGCACCCACCTGCAGCACGCCCAGCCGGTGCTTTTCGCCCACCATGTACTGGCCCATGTCCAGGGGCTCTCCCGGGACGCCGAGCGGCTGCGGCAGTGGGACGATCGCACCGCGGTCTCCCCGTACGGCTCCGGAGCGCTCGCCGGATCCTCCCTCGGGCTCGACCCCGAGGCGGTCGCCCAGGAGCTCGGGTTCGAACACGGCTCGGCCGCCAACTCGATCGACGGCACGGCATCGCGCGACTTCGTCGCCGAGTTCGCCTTCATCGCCGCCATGATCGGCGTCAACCTGTCCCGGATCGCCGAGGAGATCATCATCTGGAACACGAAGGAGTTCTCTTTCGTGACCCTCCACGACGCCTTCTCCACCGGTTCGTCGATCATGCCGCAGAAGAAGAACCCGGACATCGCCGAGCTGGCCCGGGGCAAGTCCGGCCGTCTCATCGGCAATCTGACCGGGCTGCTCGCCACTCTCAAGGCCCTCCCGCTCGCGTACAACCGCGACCTCCAGGAGGACAAGGAGCCCGTCTTCGACTCGTGCGACCAGCTCGAAGTACTCCTCCCCGCCTTCACCGGGATGATGGCGACACTGACCGTCAACCGGGAGCGGATGGAGGAGCTGGCCCCCGCAGGGTTCTCGCTCGCCACCGACATCGCCGAGTGGCTGGTCAGGCAGGGCGTGCCGTTCCGGGTCGCGCACGAGGTCGCCGGCGGGTGCGTCAAGGAGTGCGAGGCACGCGGGATCGAGCTCGACCAGCTCACCGATGAGCAGTTCGCCGGGATCTCCCCGCACCTGACGCCCGAGGTCCGCACGGTGTTGAACGTCCCGGGCGCGCTCGCGTCGCGCAGTGGGCGCGGCGGCACCGCCCCGTCGGCGGTCGCCGCGCAGCTCGCCGAGGTCAAGGGGGACCTGGCCGTTCAGCAGGCCTGGGCCGCGGCCAAGCGGTAGCGAGCCTCGCCTCGCATGCGACGAGCCCGCATCGGGTGACGTGTTCCGGCCGCTTGCGGGGCCCTGCCGGAGGGCCCTGTCGGAGAGCGGTCGGACGCGAGATATCTTGATGTCGAGCAATGTTGCAGACGTGGAGACGTGGAGCGGAGCGCACGGTGACTGACTCGACCATCATCTATACGCACACTGACGAGGCACCGGCCCTCGCGACGTATTCGTTCCTGCCGGTGATCCAGGCGTACGCCCAGGCCGCCGGGGTCACTGTGGAGACTCGTGACATCTCCCTGGCCGGACGGATCATCGCGGCGTTCCCGGAGCACCTCGAAGAGGGGCAGCGGATCGGCGACGCCCTCGCCGAGCTCGGCGAGCTGGCCAAGACGCCCAGCGCGAACATCATCAAGCTGCCGAACATCTCGGCATCGATCCCACAGCTGAAGGCCGCTGTCGCGGAGCTCCAGGAGCAGGGCTACGCGCTGCCGGACTACCCGGACGACCCGAAGTCGGACGAGGAGCGCGACATCCGCGCCCGTTACGACAAGATCAAGGGCAGCGCCGTGAACCCGGTCCTGCGCGAGGGCAACTCGGACCGCCGCGCACCCGCTTCGGTCAAGAACTACGCCAAGGCCCACCCGCACCGCATGGGCGCCTGGACCCCGGAGTCCAAGACCAACGTCGCCACCATGGGCGTGGACGACTTCCGGTCCACCGAGAAGTCCGTGGTCGTCTCCGAGGCCGGCTCGCTGCGTATCGAGCTCAAGGGCGACGACGGCTCCACCACGGTGCTGCGCGAGTCCGTACCGGTCCAGGCGGGCGAGGTCGTGGACGCCTCCGTGATGCGGGTCGCCGCGCTGCGGGAGTTCCTCACCGCCCAGATCGCGCGCGCCAAGGCCGAGGGTGTGCTCTTCTCCGTGCACCTCAAGGCCACGATGATGAAGGTGTCCGACCCGATCGTCTTCGGCCATGTCGTGCGCGCGTTCTTCCCGAAGACCTTCGCGAAGTACGGTGAGGTGTTCGCCACCGCGGGCCTCTCCCCGAACGACGGTCTCGGCGGCATCTTCAAGGGCCTGGACGGTCTGCCGGAGGGCGCCGAGATCAAGGCGTCCTTCGACGCCGAGCTCGCCGAGGGCCCGGAGCTGGCCATGGTCGACTCCGACCGGGGCATCTCCAACCTGCACGTCCCGTCCGACGTGATCGTGGACGCCTCCATGCCGGCCATGATCCGCACCTCCGGCCACATGTGGGGCCCGGACGGCCAGGAGCAGGACACCATCGCCGTCCTCCCGGACAGCAGCTACGCGGGTGTCTACCAGGTGGTCGTCGACGACTGCCGCGCCAACGGCGCCTACGACCCGTCGACCATGGGCTCGGTCCCGAACGTCGGTCTGATGGCGCAGAAGGCCGAGGAGTACGGCAGCCACGACAAGACCTTCGAGATCCCGGTGACCGGCACCGTCCGCCTGGTGGACGAGGCCGGCAACGCCCTCATCGAGCAGGCGGTCTCCGCGGGCGACATCTTCCGCGCCTGCCAGACCAAGGACGCGCCGATCAAGGACTGGGTGAAGCTGGCCGTCACCCGCGCCCGCGCCACCGGCGACCCTGCCGTGTTCTGGCTGGACGAGACTCGTGCGCACGACGCCAACCTGATCGCCAAGGTCAACGAGTACCTGACCGAGCACGACACCGAGGGCCTGGACATCCGGGTGCTGTCCCCGGTCGAGGCGACCAAGCTGTCCGTGGAGCGCATCCGCCGCGGTGAGAACACCATCTCGGTGACCGGGAACGTGCTGCGTGACTACCTCACCGACCTGTTCCCGATCCTGGAGCTGGGCACCAGCGCCAAGATGCTGTCGGTCGTCCCGCTGATGGCGGGCGGCGGCCTCTTCGAGACGGGCGCCGGCGGCTCCGCGCCGAAGCACGTCCAGCAGCTGGTCAAGGAGAACTACCTGCGCTGGGACAGCCTGGGCGAGTTCTTCGCGCTCGTGCCCGCCCTGGAGCAGTACGCGAAGGCCACCGGCAACGCCCGCGCCCAGGTGCTGGCCGACACGCTGGACCGCGCCACCGGCACCTTCCTCAACGAGGACAGGTCGCCGAGCCGCCGCCTCGGTGGCATCGACAACCGCGGCAGCCACTTCTACCTGGCCATGTACTGGGCGCAGGAGCTGGCCAAGCAGACGGACGACGCGGAGCTCGCCAAGGCGTTCGCCCCGCTCGCCCAGACGCTGAGCGAGCAGGAGTCCGCGATCGTCGGCGAGCTGGTCGCCGTCCAGGGCTCCCCGGCCGACATCGGCGGCTACTACCAGCCCGACCCGGCCAAGGCCGCGGCCGTCATGCGTCCGTCGGCGACGTTCAACGAGGCGCTCGCCGCCCTCTGACCTCGTGCGGCCGCGGGGACACCCGCGGCCGCACCCGGACCGCCCCGGCCAGGCTCCGCCCGGCCGGGGCGGTCGCGTCTCTCCGCCGCGGTGCCCCCGCTACAGCTGTCCTGCCGTAGCGCAGCTGACAGATCGTGGGCCGCTGACCTGCTGGGTTGCCATGTCGTCTGAGAACGCCGCGGGTCGGCGTTCTCAAACGACATGGCTTTCACGGAAGCGCGCTGGTGGTGGGCAAGGGCAGCTCAGTCGTCTCGCTCTTCGGGAAGGCTGCCCGCGGCCGTCCGGAGACGGTGCCGGGCCGCCTCCGGACGTTCGGCCTAGTCGGCGGCGAAGATTCCAGGACCGGAATCTGATCAGTCGCGCTTGGGCCAGATCGGGCCCTGGTCGGTCCAGATGACGCCCTTGTTGCGGCACAGGCAGAAGGGGTGGCCGATCGGGTCGGTGTAGACCTGCCAGCCGTAGCCGTTGGGGCCGATGAAGTCCTGCCTCAGCGTCGCGCCGAGGTCGAGGACGCGGCGCTGCTCGGACTCGATCTCGTCCACTTCGAAGTCGAGGTGGAACTGCTTGGGGTGCTCGCTGTCGGGCCACTGCGGAGCGCGATAGTCGGCCACCCGGATGAATGCCAGCTCGATCTCGCCGAACTGGATGCCAGCCCAGTCCTCGGAGCTGCCTTCCTTGATCGGACGGCCCGTCACCTCAGAGTAGAAAGCCGCCAGCTTCATCGTGTCCGGGCAGTCGATAATGAAATCGGTGAGTCGCAGCATCTCGCGATCTTGTCACGAGCTCACATCCGACTTCGAGACAAGCCTCCTCCGAGGTCCGGCTCCCGCGGGCGCGCTGGGCGAGCTGAAGACGACGGCCCGTATTCAGCCGTACCTCGCCGTGTCCATGGTTGAGCCAGATTCGCAGCGGCTTCGGACCGGTCCAGCAGCCGGGTCGTACGCGGTGGGTCGTATAGCCGTCGGGGCGTCGCTCGGGCTTGCCCCCGTAGGGATTCAGCGGCCCGTCCACGTCGATCAGCAGCAGCGGTCTCATATCCGCATGATCCTTTCCAGCCTCCTTTGAGGCATCGAACTATCGCGTGAGACGTTCATGTCTCATTTGGTGTATGCTTGTCTCATGGCCATGGATCGTGAACAGGTGCTGCGCGCTGCCGCCACCGTCCTCGCGCGCAAATCGACCGCGACGATGGACGAGGTCGCACGCGCCGCGGGTATCGGGCGCGCCACCCTGCACCGGCATTTCGCGGGACGGGCGGCCCTGGTCAAGGCGCTCGAAGCGCTGGGCATCCAGGAATTCGAGGCGGCCGTCGACCGGGCCGGGATCGACCGGGGCGACACGGTCGACGGGCTGCGCCGCCTGATCGCCGAGATGGAGCCGGTCGCGGAACTGCTCGCCTTCCTTGTCACCGAGAACGAGCTGTTCGAGGGGAACGAGATCGACGAAGGATGGGCGAGGCTCGACGCGCGAGTGTCCGCGCTCTTCCGGCGAGGCCAGGAGGAGGGTGCCTTCAGGATCGACCTCCCGGCCGCCTGGCTCACGGAGGCGCTCTATGGCCTCATCGGCAGCTGCGCCTGGGCCGCCATGGACGGTCGGGTGGCCAAGAACGACTTTCAATTCATGATCGCCGAGTTGCTGCTCGGCGGAGCACGACGGAGTGTGCAGAAATGACCACCGGTACCGCCCAGCGCACGAGCGGGACGGACAACACCGTATACCGCCCTGGGCGTTGGCTCGCACTGGCGGTCCTGGTGCTGGCCGTGCTGTTGGTCGCCGTCGACGCGACCGTGCTCGGTCTCGCGACGCCCTTCCTCAGTGAGGACCTCCAGCCGTCCGGCACCCAGTTGCTGTGGATCGGCGACGTCTACTCGTTCGTCATCGCCGGACTCCTGGTCTCCATGGGCAGCCTCGGCGACCGAATAGGCCGCAAGAAGCTTCTGCTGACCGGCGCCACCGCATTCGGCGCGATCTCCGTCCTCAACGCGTACGCCGACACCCCCGAGATGATGATCTTCGCCCGGGCGCTGCTCGGTGTCGCCGGTGCGACGCTGATGCCCGCGACCCTCGCCCTGATCCGCAACATCTTCCATGACCCGCGCGAGCGCAGTATCGCCATCGGCATCTGGGGCGCGATGGCATCGGCGGGTGCCGCCGTGGGTCCCGTCGTCGGCGGATTCCTGCTGGAGCACTTCTGGTGGGGATCGGTCTTCCTCATCAACCTCCCCGTGATGGCCGTGCTGGTCCTCGTCGGCATCAAGCTGCTGCCCGAGTCCAGGAACCCGGTCGCCGGGCCCTGGGACCTGGTCAGCGTGGCCCTGTCCCTCATCGGCATCGTGGGTGTCGTGTATGCGATCAAGGAGGCCGCCAGTGAGGGCCTCACCTGGACCGCGGGTGCCGCGCTGCTCATCGGCGCGGGCGCGCTCCACGGCTTCGTCCGCAGGCAGCTCACGCTGCCATCGCCGCTGTTGGACATGCGGTTGTTCCGTCACCGTGGCTTCTCCGCCGCGGTGCTCGCCGACCTGCTGACCATCCTCGGGCTGTCCGGACTGGTGTTCTTCCTGTCCCAGTTCCTTCAGCTGGTCCAGGGCCGGCAGCCACTCGAAGCGGGCCTCGCCGAGCTTCCCGCCGCGATCGGCGCCGTGGTCACCGGTCTGATCGCAGGGCGGTGCGCCAGGCGGTTCTCCGTGCGGTCGGTGGTGGCCGGCGGGCTCGGTGCGGTCGGCCTCGCACTCGGCGTGCTGACCGTGATCGGCCAATCCACCGGCTATCCGGTGCTCGGTGCCGCCCTGCTCGTGGTGGGCGCCGGTGCCGGGTTCTCCTTCACGGTCACGGCTGATGTCATCCTCTCGGCCGTTCCGAAGGAGCAGGCCGGTGCCGCGTCCGCGGTCTCCGAGACGGCGTATGAACTGGGCGCCGCACTCGGTATCGCGCTGCTCGGTTCGATCGTGACGGGCGTCTACCGGGGCTTCGCCGCCCCGGCCGGTGTGCCGTCGGACGCGGTGTCCGCGGCCCATGAATCGCTCGGCGGCGCCGTCGAGGCCGCGGCGCACCTGCCGCAGGAGCAGGGTGCCGCGCTGGTCGGTGCGGCCCAGGAGGCGTTCGTCGAGGGCATGCGGCTCGCGTCCGGTGTGGGCGCGGCGGTTCTGGTGGCCACCGCGGTCGTCGCCTGGTTCCTGCTGCGTGGCCAGAAGCTGGCTGACGGCGTCGAGCACTGACGCCCGGGCCGCCTAGAAGGCTGCTGAAAATCTTGTTGTGGGGGCGGTCCGCCGGTGGCGGGGCCGCCCTCCGTGCTTCACGGTGTGGCCGGGGTCAGGGTCCAGGTGCCGTCGGCGGCCACTTCGAGGCCGAGGTTGACGAGCCGTCGGAGGTTGAGGGCGGCGGCTCGGTTGCGGAGCCAGGTGTCGTTCTTGAGGGTGCCGAGGTAGCGCAGTCTGCGGTTGCCTTTGGTGGTCAGCCAGGCGATGCCGCGTTCGACGGGTGGCCGCCAGCGGCGGTAGGTGTCTTTCCAGGCGGGGTCGGTGGCCTGGGCACGGGCGTCGGCCAGGCGCTGGTGCTGGGGGTGGACTTGCAGGACGCGGCCGGTCTTGGAGGTGGTGCAGCGTTCGCGCAGCGGGCAGCCGGCACACAGCTTCTTGAACTGAGCCTGCCGCAAGCCGGTCTTCCGGGGCTTGCCGAGGGGGACGATGTGCCCGGCAGGGCAGGTGACCTGGCCGTTCTCGGTGTCGATGTGGAAGTCGTCGCTGGTGAAGCCGCCGGGCACGGCCGCGCGAAGCGGGGGTGGTTTGAGGACGGCGTCGTGGCCCTGCTGTTCGAGGTGGTCGCGCAGGTCGGCGGTGCCGTAGGCGGAGTCGCCGAGCACCTCGCACGGCTCGTCCTCGGCGGCGAGGAGGTCCTCGGCGATCTTCGCCTCGTGGTTCTCGGGGCCGCAGCCCGCGGCGAGGGCGACCTCGGTGAATAAGCCGGTCTCCGGCTCGACGGCGACGTGGCCCTTGAAGCCTTCCTGGTGGCGGGTGCGGTTCTTGTGGATGTGCCTGGCCTCGGGATCGACGGTGGACACCACGCGGTCGCGGACGGTCCCCTGGGTGATGCGCCAGCGCCCGTCGCGCCCGTCGGAGCCCTCGGCGGGCTCCACATCCTGGCCCGCGACCAGCGCCAGCAGGCCGACCGCGTTCGCGGCCCGCTCGCCCAGCTCCTGCTCGGGCAGGCGGCCCAACAGGTTGAGCGCGTCCGTGACCAGCGCGTCCACCAACCCGGCGCGGGCCTGCTCGTCGTCCCAGGCGATCTTCGGCTTGCCCGGGTCGGTGTAGTCGTGAGCGGTGCAATGCCCGGCGGCGACGCGGCCGGCGCCGGGGACCTCGCGGATCACCCGGCGGATCGCCGAGATCAGCTGGGTGACCGTGTCCTGGGTGGCCACCGCGTCGTCGAACACCGTGGAGTCCAGCGCGCGGCGCCGCTTCCCGCGCAGGATGCCGGTGGCGGCCACGACCTCCTTGACCCGGGTGAAGATCCGCCCCGGATCCGAGGACCGCTGCAGGCGGCGCCGGAAGTAGGTCAGCAGCGACGGGTCGAACGCCGTGTCGTTCAGCCCCAGTCCGCACGCCGCCTTCCACCGCAGGTCGCACCGCAGCTCCAGCACGGTCTCCACATCCGAGGTCCCGAACAGGCTCTGCAGCACCACCGCCGTCGCCAGCACCTGCGGCGGCAGGCTCGGCCGCCCGTTGGCCGAGGGGTACATGTCCGCGAACATCTCCGGCGGCAGCAGCCGCTCGCGGTGCTCGGCCAGGAACGCGAACACACTCCCTGCCGGGATCAGCTCCCGGCAGGTCTCCCACACATCCGGCCCGACCGTCTCCCCGGCCCATTCCCCCTGCACACACAGCAGTCTGGCCCCGCGGGGCCACCCGCGGGGCCCAAACCCGAGATTTTCAGTGATCTTCTAGGGCGTGTTGCGAAAGTCCCTCCTGACCCGCGACGCCTGGCACGCACGCTCGCTGCGTTGTCGGAGTCATCCACGTACGTCCAGTACGAGGATGATCCTCCGCCTTGCGATCGCACGCATCAGACGCCGCAGGCCCCGCCCTGCGGGCGGACGGAGCCACTTTCGCAACACGCCCTAGGGAACCGCGTCGTATACGTGCCCGCCAGGGCTCTCGGTTCAGGCCGCCTTCGCCTTGGTGGCGTACATGTCCACGTACTCCTGGCCGGACAACTGCATCACCTCGGTCATCACCGAGTCGGTCACCGCCCGCAGCACATAGCGGTCACGGTCCATGCCCTCGTAGCGTGAGAATTCCATCGGTTCGCCGAACCGGATCGTCACCCGGCCGGGGCGCGGAATGCCCTTGCCGCCGGGCTGGAGCTTGTCCGTGCCGATCATCGCGAACGGCACCACCGGCGCACCCGTCATCAGTGTCAGCCGGGCGATGCCGGTACGGCCCCGGTAGAGGCGCCCGTCGGGGGAGCGGGTGCCCTCCGGGTAGATACCGAAGACCCTGCCCTCCTCCAGCACCCGGCGCCCCGTCATCAGAGCCGCGACGCCGCCGTTGGCGCCGTCCCGGTCGACCGGGATCATGCCCACCCCGGTGAAGAACCAGGCCATCAGCCTGCCCTTGAGGCCCTTGCCGGTGACGTACTCGTCCTTGCCGATGAAGTACACCGCCCGGTCGCATACCAGGGGCAGGACCATCGAGTCGATGAACGTCAGATGGTTGCCGGCGAGGATCACGGGACCGTCCGCTGGGATGTGCTGGACGCCTTCCACCCGGGGGCGGAACATCAGGCGCAGGAACGGTCCTAGCACTGCCTTGATGAGCGACAAGCGGGACAACGGGTCCTCCGAAGTCGTGGAGCGGTCTCTGGCAGGACTTGCTTCTCTCTCCCCGGCCTTCGGAGCCGGGAACCGCCGCAGGGGTGCTTTCGGCTCGTGCGCATCCGGCGGGTGCGGCCGACAAAGTCCTTGCAGGTGAGGACGATACTCGCGGGTCAGGGTCCGGCGCACATGGGGTTCACGGACCAGATACACAGTGTTGACCTGAGTTTGGGACGCGTTTGCCCTGGATCTCCCTCGGGTAGCGCCCCGGGACCTAGCGTGGACGGCCACGCACGCGGTTTCCCGATGCCCCGCCGAAGGGGCCCGACGGAGGATCACTCATGGCTCAGGTCGCAGACACGACACCCGGACGCCGGACCTTGCTGGGCGCGGCGGTGGCCGGTACGGCGGCTCTCGGGGCGGTCGGCACGGGCGTGGCCAAGGCCGCCGCCACCCCCGGCGAGGTGCGCCACGGCCGCCGCCTTCCCGTTCCCGCGGTCATCGCCCACCGCGGCGCCAGCGGCTACCGGCCCGAGCACACCCTCGGCTCCTATCAGCTCGCCCTCGACATGGGCGCGCATGTCATCGAGCAGGACCTCGTGCCCACCAAGGACGGCCATCTGGTCTGCCGCCACGAGAACGACATCACCGGCACGACGGACATCGCCACCCGCCCGGAGTTCGCCTCCCGCAGGACCACCAAGTCCATCGACGGCGTCAGCATCACCGGCTGGTTCACCGAGGACCTGACACTCGCCGAGCTCAAGACCCTGCGAGCCGAGGAACGCATCCCGGCCACCCGTCGGGAGAACACCCTCTACGACGGCCGCTGGCAGATCCCCACCTTCGAAGAGGTCCTGCGGTGGGCCGACAAGGAGGGGCGCAGGCGTGGCCACCCGGTGTGGCTGCATGTGGAGACCAAGCACCCCTCGTACTTCCGGGGTGTCGGCCTCGGACTGGAGGAGCGGCTCTCGAAGCTGCTGCGCCGCTACGGGCGCCACCGCGCGGACTCGCCCGTATTCCTCCAGTCCTTCGAGCCCAGCAGCATCCAGCGGCTGGCACGGTCGGTCTCGTCGCCGCGTGTGGTGCTGCTCTCCGGCGCCTCCACCAGGCCGTGGGACTTCGTCCAGTCCGGCGACCCGCGAACAGTCGCGGACCTGGTCAAGCCCGACGGCCTGGAGTGGATCGCCTCGTACGCCCAGGGGATCGGCCCCACGCTCGACCTGATCATCCCCAGGGACGCCGACGGCAGGCTCGGCACGCCGACCACCCTCGTCCGGGACGCGCATGCCAAGGGCCTGATCCTGCACCCGTACACCATGCGGAACGAGAACGCCTTCCTGCCCGCCGACTTCCGGCGCGGCACCGACCCCAACGCCTACGGCGACGCGTTCGGCGCCTTCAAGGTCTACTTCGAGCAGGGCATCGACGGCATATTCACCGACCAGGCGGACACCGGACTGCTGGCACGGGAGGACTTCGTCAGCGGCTGACGCCCTCGCTCATTCGGTCGAGTGAGAAAGGGGCATGACGGAACCCCCCCGACGTCTGAGGACGTCACGCGGGGCATGAGCCCTGATCCCGTCATGTCACCATCCCGGCCGTGCCTGCTGGTGGAGTCGCTGCGGCCGCTAGTCGCCGCGGAGGCCGACGCCGAGGCACAGGACGGGGCCCTGGAGTCGGCGGACCTCGAACAAGACGTGTGGGTACGCCTGCTTGAGCGGCTCGACGCCGGGGGACCGCCCCGGGACGCGGGGGCCTGGGTGCGGGGAGCCGTGCGCGACGCGGCGCGCACGGCCCGCCTGCGAGCCCTGCGGGAGCGGTCCTTCGGCGACGAACAGGTCCCGGAGCCGCTCGGCCGCGAGGACTGCCCCGAGCGGGCGGTACTCGCGGCCGAGCGGCACCGCGCGATCCATGCTGCGGTGGCTCGTACACCCGGACCGTGCCCGCGGCTGCTGACGGCACTGCTGTCCCCGTCGGACCCCACTTACCGGGAAATCGCAGGACAGTTGGGTATCTCACAGGGAAGTCTGGGACCGATGCGTTCCCGTTGCCTGGGATGTCTGCGCAGAATGCTCGCGGCAGAGGTTGCAGCTCCTGGACTCCGGGGAAAGGAGCGGTAGACAACCGGGTGAAGGTGAGCGGAGGCGCGCCACACATGGGCATGAGCGTGAGCATCACAGCGGCGACGGTTCGGGACGCCGAGCACATCCTCAAGCTTCAGTACCTGTGCTATCAGAGCGAGGCGGCACTCTACGGCGACTACGGCATCGAGCCCCTCACCCAGACCCTCGACGACCTCAGGGCCGAATTGGCCCGGAGCCACGCGCTGGTCGCCCGGCTGGGCGACGAGGTGATCGCTTCGGTGCGCGGTGAGGTCGACGAGGCGGGCGTCGCGCGGATCGCCAAGCTCATCGTCCATCCGCGTATGCAGCGCCATGGCCTCGGCGGGCGACTGCTGGGCGCGATCGAGGCGCACTTCGCCGCGGACTCCGCCGCCAAGCGCTTCCAACTCTTCACCGGTCACCGCAGTGACCGCAATCTGTGCCTCTACCGCCGTCATGGCTACGCACCGGTGTCGGAGCTGGCGGCAGGGCCCCGGCTGACCGTGATCACGCTGGAGAAGAGCGTCGGCCGCAGGGAGTACACGACCGGCGCGTGACGCCCGCCGGGCACATGGGACGGTCCAGGTCCCGGCTCAGCGCCGGGACTTGCGCAGCCAGAGCATCCCGGTGACGGGCAGTAGTACCGGGATGAAGAGATAACCCATTCCGTAGTCGGTCCACACCGTGGCATCCGGGAACGCGGCCGGGTCGGCCAGCGTCCACGACCCCACCGTCAGCACGCCCACCAACTCGGCGGCGCAGGAGACCAGTGCTGCTCTGCGGGCCGTCTCACCACCGCGTACCAGGGTGTACGTGATGAACGCGTACACCACGGCGGCCATCGCCGACAGCGAGTAGGCGAGCGGCGCGTGCTCGTACTCGGTGGCGATCTGGTAGGCGGAGCGAGACACGGCACCCACCGACATGACCCCGTAGAGCCACACCACCAGCAGTCCGGGTCCGCTCACCAGCCGGGTCCGCGGCCCCTCGGGCCGCCGCTCCGTGTTGCTGTCCGCGGTGCCGCTGCTCGTGCCCGAACCGGAACTGGTGCTCGCGCCGGAACCGGTGTCTGCAGGGGGGTGCGTGGAGTCCGCCATGCTCAGGCCTTCCAGATGTCGTAGAGCCGCACTTCCAGCACCGCGAGCACCACCGCGCCCGCCGCCACCGTGACCGAGCCCCAGCGGGTCCGCTCGCTCAGCGAGAGGAGACCGGCCGCCGGAACTGCTGCGAAGGCGCCGATCAGATACGCGATGAAGATCACCGAACCCTGATCCGCCCGCTCGCCGCGAGCCAGCTGCACGATGCCCGCCGTCAGTTGCGCCAGCGCCAGGACCGTCACCACGGCCATGCCGATGAAGTGCCAGTCCTTCGTGGGCTGGTTCCGGTACGCGGCGTGGCCGCACCAGGCGGCGAGGGCGAGGGCGGTCGCCGAGAGGGCGACCGTCAGGGCGTCGAGCATGCAGCCGAGAGTATTACGGGCCGCGGAACCGGCAGTGCGCGGCCCCCGGGGCCATGGGGCCCACCGGGCCGGATTCCGTGGTCTTGACCACAGATCACGGGGAGAGCGGTGCTGACCGGATAGATATGTCGCCGGTACTTCCTCTCAGAAAGCCAGGTCAGAGGCCTGGTGTCGAGTGCGGTGCCGTCCTGCACCGTCCGCATTACGAGCAAATCCATTCCGGAATACGGACAGCGGGCTGGAGGTCGGACGCTTGTCTGGTTAACTGGCCCGCATGACCACGACGAGCAGCCGCATCCTTGCGACCGAGGCGAACATGACGCCCGGTGCTCGCTGTATGTGTCGAATGTGCGCCTTCTGAGGGCCCCTGCCTGAGTCTCGCGCCCCGAAGCGAGACCCCCGCCCTGTGCACACATCGCCCACCGGCTGACTGTGCGGTGTCTCCGCGTCCGTCCTTACCGAACCGGCGGACGAAGACGGCACACCACCCATGCCCGGCGCGCCCCGCGCCGGACGCTCGACAGCGACGGAAATCCTGTGATCACCACCAAGGGCCTCACGAAGGTCTACCAGTCGCGAGGCCGCGACGTCACCGCCCTCGACGGAGTCGATCTGCACGTCCGGGAGGGCGAGGTCTTCGGAGTCATCGGCCGCAGCGGCGCCGGAAAGTCCTCCCTCATCCGCTGCGTCAACCTGCTGGAGCGGCCCACATCGGGCACCGTGACCGTCGACGGCACGGACCTCACGGCCCTCGCCGGACGCGGCAACCGCGCGGGCAGGGAACTGCGCCAGGCCCGCAGCCGCATCGGTATGGTCTTCCAGCACTTCAACCTGCTGTCCTCGCGGAGCGTCAAGGACAACATCGAGCTCCCCCTGGAGATCCTCGGCGTCACCGGCGCCGAGCGCTCCCGGCGCGCCCTCGAACTGCTCGACCTCGTCGGACTCTCCGACAAGGACAGGGCATATCCCGGGCAGCTCTCGGGCGGCCAGAAGCAGCGCGTCGGCATCGCCCGTGCGCTGGCGGGGAGCCCGAAGGTGCTGCTCTCCGACGAGGCCACCAGCGCCCTCGACCCGGAGACCACCCGTTCCATCCTCGAGTTGCTGCGCGACCTCAACCGTCAGCTCGGACTCACGGTGCTCCTCATCACCCACGAGATGGACGTGGTGAAGTCCGTCTGCGACTCCGCCGCGCTGATGGAGCGGGGCAGGGTCGTGGAGTCCGGCACGGTCAGCGAGCTGCTCGCCACACCCGGGTCGGAGCTCGCCAGGGAGCTGTTCCCGGTGACCGGTGACGTCACCGGCCCCGACCGCACGGTCGTCGATGTCACCTTCCACGGCGACACCGCCACCCAGCCCGTGATCTCCCAGCTCTCACGCACGTACAACATCGACATCTCGATACTCGGCGCCGCGATGGACACCGTCGGCGGGCGGCAGATCGGCCGAATGCGCATCGAACTGCCCGGCCGCTACGAGGACAACGTCGTGCCGGTCGGCTTCCTGCGCGAACAGGGGCTCCGGATCGAGCATGTCGAGCCGGGCGGCGTCCCGACGCCGCGCCCCGAACCGGTGAGGGAGGCGGCGCTGTGACCTGGCCGGAAATGCAGCCACTGCTGACCCAGGGCACCATCGACACCCTCTACATGGTGCTCTGGTCCACAGTCGTCACCGTCATCGGCGGACTGCCGCTCGGTGTTCTGCTGGTGCTCACGGACAAAGGCGGACTCCTCCAGAACACCGCCGTGAACAAGGTCGTCGGCGTGATCGTGAACATCGGCCGCTCACTGCCGTTCATCATCCTGCTCATCGCGCTGATCCCCGTCACCACCGCAGTGGTCGGCACCTTCATCGGCCCGACGGCCATGATCGTGCCACTCGCCGTCGGCGCCATCCCCTTCTTCGCGCGGCTCGTCGAAACGGCGATCCGCGAGGTCGACCACGGACTGGTCGAAGCGGTCCAGTCCATGGGCGGCTCCATACCGACGATCATCCGCAAGGTGCTGCTTCCGCAGGCCCTGCCCTCGATCGTCGCTGCCGTCACCACCACCGTGATCGTCCTCGTCGGCTACTCGGCGATGGCGGGCGCAGTCGGCGGTGAAGGCCTCGGGTCCAAGGCCGTGACCTACGGCTTCCAGCGATTCGAGACCTCGTTCATGCTCATCACCGTCGCCATCCTGATCGCCATCGTCACGGCCGTTCAGCTCATCGGAGACGGAGCGGTACGGCTGCTGGCCCGCCGAGGTCGCACCGCCTGAGCATCCCACCGCTCCAACCGGCACGCCACAAGCCCGCACTCCTTGTCCGGGCGTCAGTACCGCATCACCCAGAAAGAGGCACTTTTCGTGCGTAACCACCGCAAGTACACCAAGCTCGCTGCCATCGCAGCCGCCACCACCGCGCTGGCCATCGGCCTCACCGCCTGCGGCACCGCTTCCGATCCCGGCGCCACGTCCGGCTCCGGAGACAAGTCCGCGGCGGAGAACGAGCGGCTCGTCGTGGCCGCGTCGCCGACCCCGCACGCGGACATCCTCGAGTACGTCAGGAAGAACCTGGCCGCGAAGGCGGGACTCACCCTTGAGGTAAGGGAGTTCACCGACTACGTGCTGCCGAACAACGCCACGCAGCAGGGTCAGGTCGACGCCAACTTCTTCCAGCACAAGCCGTACCTGGACGACTTCAACAAGAAGAACGGCACCACCATCGTCCCGGTCGTCGACGTGCACCTGGAGCCGCTCGGCCTCTACTCCGGCAAGGCTCGGTCCCTCAAGGACATCAAGGCGGGTCAGACCATCGCCGTGCCCAACGACACCACCAACGAGGGTCGCGCGCTCAAGCTGCTGGCGGACAACGGCCTGATCACCCTCAAGCCGGGCGCCGGCACCGATGCCAAGCTCTCCGATATCGCCGACAAGAAGGGCCTGGAGTTCAAGGAGCTGGAAGCAGCCACGCTGCCCCGTGCCCTGAACGACGTCGACGCCGCCGTCATCAACGGCAACTACGCCATCGAGGCCGATCTCGCGCCTGCCGACGACGCACTCGCACTGGAGAAGCCGGAAGGCAACCCGTACGCCAACTTCCTCGCCGTCAAGAAGGGCAACGAGAAGGACCCGCGGGTGGAGAAGCTGGCGAAACTCCTCAACTCCCCTGAGGTGAAGAAGTACATCGAGGACACGTACAAGGGCTCGGTCATCCCGGCCTTCGGGCCCGCCGCGTAACACCGTACGCCAACCGGCTTCGGCGTAGCGGAACTTGCTGCTCCGTCGAAAGTCGAAGGCCCCGCGAACCCACTGCGGGTTCGCGGGGCCTTCGGTGTGGCCGGGGCGTACGGACCCCGGCCATTCGCATCCGCCAGTCGATGTTGCATGCTGGGCCTTTACGCGTACGGCCTTTACGACGGTCTCGGCATGGAGCTGCGCATGACTACCCCCTTCCCGGACATCTCCATCAGCACGGAGCGGCTGATGCTGCGCGCCCTCGAACCCGCTGACGCCCCGGCTCTGGCCGAGATGATGAACGACGAGCAGGTCGCCGCCTGGACCGCCGTGCCCCAGCCCTACACGGAGGCCGCCGCGAGGGAATGGATCAGCGCGTACGCGCCCACCGAGCGCGCCGCGGGGCGCGGCCTCGATCTGGCCATCACCGAATTCCTCACCCAGCGCCTGGTCGGCGTGATCCAACTGGCCCGTACCGACTGGCGGGTCCGCTCGACCGAGGTCTCGTACATCGTCGCGCCCTGGGCCCGTGGCGAGGGCTACGCCTCCGAAGCCACGCTCGCCACCGCCCACTGGCTCTTCCGCGATCAGGGCTTCGAGCGCCTGGAGCTGCGCACCGCCGCCGACAACACCGCGTCCCAGCAGGTCGCCCAGAGGATCGGCTGCATCAGCGAAGGCGTCCTGCGCGGAGCCTGTATAGCCCGCTCCCGCACCGACGACGGGACCTGGGTCGACCTGCGCACCGACTTCATCATCTGGAGCCTGCTCCCCGAGGACCTCGAAGGCGTCGCCGATCAGGTGAGCGATACCGGATATTCAGCCTTCGCGGACTGGAGCTGAGACCAGGTACGCTCACGGTCTCGACCTGCGCCACCGGCGCGACACGCGGTGAGACCGCGGTGCGGCGAATCGCCTGTGCGGCGACGCGGCGAGAACGGCCAGTACAGCGAGCACAGTGACCTCTGTGAACGCGGTTACCACAGCGAATACCGGGAGACAGACGACGATGGCCGACCGGGTCACGGTGATCGGCTGGGACGGTTCCCCCCTCACCTCGGCTGCCAGGTCCGCACTGTCCGCCGCCACACTCGTCGCCGGAGCCGCCCACCACCTCGCACTGCCCGAGGTGCCTGCGAACGCCGAGCGGATCCGGCTCGGCAGCGTCGACCTCGCCGCGCGCCGGATCGCGGGACACCGCGGCAGCCCCGTCGTCATGGCCGACGGCGATCCCGGGTTCTTCGGCGTGGTACGCGAGCTACGCGCGCCCCACCACGGACTCGAGGTCGAGGTCGTGCCCGCGGTCTCGTCGGTCGCCGCCGCCTTCGCCCGAGCCGGGATGCCCTGGGACGACGCCCAAGTCGTCGTAGCCCAGAGCCGCACGCTGCGGCGGGCCGTCAACGTCTGCCGGGCGCATCCCAAGGTCGCCGTGCTCACCTCTCCCGGCGCCGGGCCGGTCGAGCTGGCCCTGCTGCTGGAAGGCATCCATCGCACCTTCGTGATCTGCGAGGAACTGGGCTCCGAGCGTGAACGGGTCACTGTGCTCACCTCCGACAAGGTCGCCGACCACTCCTGGCGCGACCCGAATGTCGTCATCGTCATCGGCGGCGCAGCGGCGGCTCCGAAGAGCGGCTGGGTGGCCGGTCGCGATCCCGGCTATCCCTCGGCCGCACGCGGCTGGGCACTGGCACCGGCCCCCGGCAAGCCTCCGGCAGGGGAAGGCGAGTCGGTCCAGTTGCGAGCGGCCCAGCTCGCCCGACTCGGCCCACGCCCCGGTGACCTGGTCTGGGACATCGGCTGCGGTAGCGGCGACTTGGCCGTCGACGCGGCGCGCTTCGGCGCCGCGGTGATCGCCGTCGACGCCGATCCGGCCGCGTGCGACCGGACCGCCGCCGCCGCCCGACACCATGGCGTCCAGCTCCAGACCGTGCGGGGTCAGGCGCCGCACGTACTGGAGCGGCTTCCCGAACCGGACGTGGTCCGCATCGGCGGCGGGGGAGTTCCGGTGGTCGGCGCCTGCGTCGATCGCCGTCCCGAACGCATCGTCACCCACGCCTCCACCCGGGACCAGGCCGAGGCCGTCGCAGCCGCCCTCGCGGACGGCGGCTACCGTGTCGAGTGCGTCCTGCTCCAGTCCGTTCAGCTGGATCCCGACGACTGGTCCGAGCGGGAACGCTCCGTCGTCTTCCTGCTCTCGGGCGAACAGGCCCGCCGGGACTGAGACCGGGCGTCGCAGGGAAGGACGACGTGGGCCCCCGATGTCCGAACTCGCCCGGGAGCGCACGCGACGCGATCCCGGCGTACCGCCGACTCGGCCACGGCCACCGTGCGTCGGAGCGATGGCGGACGGGTTCCGCCCCGCGCACCGGGCCGTCCGGCATGCTGCGCGTGCACCGGCCTGATCGAGCCCCCGACCCTTGGCGGCACGCCCCGGCGCGGTAGGCTGGCAGATCGTTGTACCGCGGCAGGTGGGGCATGGATCCCCGCCTCCTGGCTCCTCCCTCCGCCACCGCGGAGGGCCCAGGGGAACCCCCCCCGGCCAAAGTTCGCAGGAGGGGGCCGATTTGGGTCCCGGTGTGGTACGGCGCGACTGGGGGAGGCGCAACGTGGCGCAGTCCACAGGCGACCGTGGCGGATCCTGCTGCCGTGGACGCGAACGGCCAGGACAATGCTGGTGTCTGCGGGCTTTCGTGCCGCGCGGCACACATGCTCGTTCTTGATATGACGGGTGCTTGTGTGCCGCGATCGGGCGCCCCGGGCGAAAGTCTGAAGGAGCACAACCGATGGGCGAGGGGAACGCATGACCGACACCGGCCGGATCCCGGGCGAGGGGCTGCCGGAGAACGCAGGCATGGTGGAGCAGCCGGGCATCCCCGCTCCGGGCGCGTACACCTTCCTGGACCCCTCCGAAGGCGCAGCCGCCACCGAGGAAGACGACCTGCTGTTGATGCCGGGCGCACAGGGCGCCTGGAGCGAGGCACAGACGGCGGCTCCCGTCGGCGGGCACTTCGCCACCGGGGCGCCGGGCGCGCCTGCGGGGCCGCAGCAGGCCCCGACCCCGGTCGCACGGACCGTGGCTCCCGATGCCGCGGCCGCGGCGGTACGGGCGGCGGTACAGCACGCGGCGCCACAGGCCGGCGCGCCTTCCGGGCCGGCGCACCAGACACAGGATCCGGTCGCCGCTCCGGTCACGACCGAGCCGGTGTCGCCCCGGCCCGTGACGTCCGAGCCTCAGGTGCCCGTGGCAGCCGAGCCCGTCATCGCCCCGCAGCCCGCCTCGGCCGAGCAGGTCGTGCCGCAGCAGACGGGGCACCAGCCCGCTGCGGCGACCGCCCCCCCCACACCTCGGCCCGCAGCGCCTCAGCAGGCGGCCGTGGAGCCGAGCGTCGCCGCGGCGGCCGCGGGGCAGCAGGCGCCCGTGGCCCCCGATCCGGTCGCAACCGAGCAGGCCGCTCCTCAGCAAGCCGTTTCCCAGCAGCCGGTTCCCGAGACAGGGGCGCACGAGGCCGGCGGACGTGACTCGGGCTCGCTCGACCTCGGCGGTGTTCGCGTTCCGCCCACGTCGTCCACCCCCACGCCACCGCCCGGACGCCGTCCGTTGCACATGGGCCCACCGGTGCCGGACGCCACCGGTGGTGTGGTGCGCTCGCTCGCGGACCGTGGACCGGCCAATGCCCCGTCAGGGCACACGCCGCCGCACCCCATCGCGGTGCGTCACGCGGGGCCGCCGACCACCGGCCCCGAGTACCTCGATGTCCCCCGCGACGAGCCCATGGACTTCACCGGCGTGCCGCAGTCCGCCGACACGGCACCGCAGGAAGCGACGCCGTGGCCACCCGTCGCCGTGCCGTCGTTCGACGTTCCCGTGGACATGCCGGAAGCACCGCAGGCGTCGGGACCGGCAGAGGTGCTGGAGACGGCGGAACCGCCGCAAGCGTTGGAAACATCCGAAGCGGGAGAAACGGCAGAAACGGCCGTTCCGGGCGCAGCGGAAGTCGCGAATGTGCCCGTCGCCGCAGCTCCCATCGGGACCGCAGCGCATGCCCCGGTCGCCGAGACGGCCGCTGTCGAGACTGCCGCTGTGGAGACCGCCGAGACGGCCGGCGGCGGCGCCGTCGGTCCTGAGGCTGCCGCATCCGAGGTCACGGCGACCGAGCCTGCGGCGCCGCCCACCGCGCCGGAGCACATGGTCCCCGTCGTCCCCGCACCGCGCAACGGCGGTGCGCCTCCTGTCGCCGTGGTACCGGAAGCGCGGCAGGCAACCGAGTCCGTGGCCGCCGAGTCCGTGGCAGCCGAGCCCGCCATGGCGACACCCCAGCAGGTCCCCGAGGCCCTCCCGGAGTCCGCCGCCGAGAGCGCGGTGCACATCCAGACCAGCACGACCAGCACGACCGGCACGAACACAGAGACGAGCGCGAACATCGACACCAGCGCGCACACCGGGGCAAGCACGAACGCGGACAGCGCCGAGGCCGCCCCCGCCCCTGTTGTCGACACGGCCGTAGCCGATACGACCCTCACCGAGGCCACCGTCCCGGCCACCGCCGACACCGCCGATGCGACTCCTGCGTCAGCGGGTGACACTGAGCCCGTCTCCGCCGCCGCACCCGGTTACGGCGACGCCGAGCGCGAAGCGGTCCTGCGGGTGATCCGCGAACGCCGCGACATCCGCAATGGCTTCCGTGGGGATCCCATCCCGCACGAGGTACTGCTGCGGGTGCTCGAAGCCGCGCACACCGCGCCCAGTGTCGGCCACTCCCAGCCCTGGGACTTCGTCGTCATCCGCTCCGCCGAGACCCGGCGCGCCATGCACGAGCTCGCCCAGCGCCAGCGCGAGGCCTACGCGAAGTCGCTGCCCAAGGGCCGGGCGAAGCAGTTCAAGGAACTCAAGATCGAGGCCATCCTCGACACTCCGGTGAACATCGTCGTCACCGCCGATCCGACCCGCGGTGGCCGCCACACCCTCGGTCGGCACACTCAGCCGCAGATGGCCCCGTACTCCTCCGCGCTCGCCGTGGAGAACCTCTGGCTCGCCGCGCGCGCCGAGGGCCTCGGCGTCGGCTGGGTCAGCTTCTTCGACGAGCGCGAGATGGTTCGCGCCCTCGGGCTCCCCGAGCACCTCGAGGTCGTCGCGTACCTCTGTGTGGGATACGTGGACGAGTTCCCCGAGGAACCAGAGCTGATGCAGGCGGGCTGGTCCAAGCGCCGTCCGCTGTCCTGGGTCGTCCACGAGGAGACCTATGGCCGCCGCGCCCTGCCCGGCGAAGAGCCGCACGATCTGCTCCAGGAGACCGTCTCGAACATCCGTCCGCTGGACGCCAAGGCGCTCGGTGAGGCGTGGGAGCGGCAGAAGCGGATGACCAAGCCCTCGGGCGCGCTGGGCATGCTGGAGATCATCTCCGCGCAGCTCGCCGGGTTGTCCCGGATGTGCCCGCCGCCGATCCCCGAGCCCGCGGCGGTCGCCATCTTCGCGGGCGACCACGGAGTGCACGCCCAGGGCGTCACCGCCTGGCCCCAGGAGGTGACCGGCCAGATGGTCGCCAACTTCCTCGGCGGAGGAGCGGTGTGCAATGCCTTCGCCAACCAGGTCGGCGCGGAAGTCTGCGTCATCGACGTCGGCGTGGCCTCCGACCTGCCCGCCACCCCCGGACTGCTGCCGAGGAAGGTCCGTCCTGGTACGGCCGACTTCACGACCGGACCGGCGCTCAGCCGCGAGGATGTCGTCGCCGCGATCGAGGTCGGTATCGAGACGGCCCGCGATCTGGTCGCCGCGGGCAACAAGGCGCTGCTCACGGGTGAGATGGGTATCGCCAACACCACGGCGTCGGCGGCTCTGATCGCCGTCTACACCGGGACCGAACCCGCTGAGGTCACCGGGCGCGGCACCGGTATCAACGACGAGATGCACGCCCGCAAGGTCGATGTCGTCCGGCGGGCCGTTGAGCTCCACCAGCCGGACCCGGCGGACCCGGTCGGAGTCCTCGCGGCGATCGGCGGTCTGGAGCACGCGGCGCTGGTCGGCTTCATCCTCGGTGGTGCCTCGCTGCGTACCCCGGTCATTCTGGACGGTGTCTCGGCGGGCGCCGCGGCGCTGGTCGCCCGGGCGGTCGCGCCCGAGGCGCTCGCCGCGTGCATCGCGGGTCACCGCAGCGCCGAGCCCGGCCATGTGGCGGCCCTCAACAAGCTGGGGCTGAGGCCTCTGGTGGACTTGGACCTCCGGCTCGGTGAGGGCACGGGTGCGTTGCTGGCGCTGCCGTTGGTGCAGAGCGCGGCGCGGGCCATGCACGAGGTGGCGACCTTCGATTCCGCGGGCGTCACGGAGAAGTAGTCCGGCCGGCGGTGCGGCACGGGACCGGTTTCCGGCCCCGTGCCGCACACGGCCGCCCAGGGCACGCGGATCGCCGCCCCCGTAAAGTAATCACCGTCCCCACCAGCCGCTCCACCGTCGCAGCGGCCCGCACCGCTGCACCGAGGAGCCGCACCGCCATGGCCGAGCACGCAGAAGGCACCCCTCAAGCCGAGCACCAGGCCGACCGAGGCGAACACGGCGCGCGTATGGGGCGGGCCGTGAGCACCGGGCAGCCCGCCTACCCCGTGGGGCTCCGGCTGTCCGGGCGCCGAGTCGTCGTCATCGGCGGCGGTCAGGTGGCCCAGCGGCGCCTTCCGGCACTCGTCGCGGCCGGTGCCGACATCACCCTGATCTCCCCGTCCGCCACCCCGTCCGTCGAAGCCATGGCCGATGCGGGCGAGATCAGCTGGACCAAGCGGCGTTACGAGGCCGGGGACCTCGCCGACGCCTGGTACGCGCTCGTCGCCACCAGCGACGCCGTTGCCAACGAGGCCGTGTCGGCCGAGGCCGAGCGCACCAGGACCTGGTGTGTTCGATCCGACGACGCCGAGGCGGCAACCGCCTGGACCCCGGCCACCGGCCGCAGCGAGGGCGTGACCGTCGCCGTGCTGACCGGAACGGACCCCCGGCGCTCCGCCGCCGTACGGGACGCCATCGTGGAAGGCCTGCGGGACGGCTCCCTCGTCGCCCCGCAGCACCGCTCCCGGGCCCCCTTTGTCGCCCTGGTCGGCGGTGGCCCCGGCGACCCGGACCTGATCACGGTCCGCGGACGCAGGCTGCTCGCCGAGGCGGATGTGGTGATCGCAGACCGTCTCGGACCGCGCGATCTGCTGGACGAACTTCCCCCGCACGTCCAGGTGATCGACGCCGCGAAGATCCCGTACGGCCGCTTCATGGCCCAGGAGGCCATCAACAACGCGCTGATCGAGCACGCGAAGGCGGGCAAGTCCGTCGTCCGGCTCAAGGGCGGCGACCCGTTCGTCTTCGGCAGGGGCATGGAGGAGGCCCAGGCCCTGGCGGAGGCAGGCGTCCCGTGCACCGTGGTCCCCGGGATCTCCAGCTCCATCTCCGTTCCGGGCGCCGCGGGCATCCCGGTCACCCATCGGGGTGTCGCGCATGAGTTCACGGTCGTGAGCGGGCATGTCGCGCCCGACGACGAGCGCTCGCTGGTCGACTGGGAGTCGCTCGCCAAGCTACGCGGCACGCTCGTGATCCTCATGGGCGTCGACAAGATCGGCGCGATCGCCGAAGCGCTGATCTCTCACGGCAAGGCCCCAGGGACTCCGCTGGCCCTGATCCAGGAAGGCACCACGGCCGCACAGCGCCGAGTCGACGCCACACTCGCCACCGTCGCCGAAGCCGTCCGTACGCATGACGTCAGGCCGCCGGCCGTCATCGTCGTCGGGGACGTGGTCGGTGTCGGCGCCGGGCACCCCGAGGCGTAGCCAGGCCCCCACCCAATTGCGTAACCATCGGTAACCAATGTCCGTCCGGGCGTTGGCACCATCATCCGGAGAAGGCAGTATCACCCTGTGGCTGAACTCATCACCGTCGAAGACCCGGACGATCCGCGGCTGCGCGACTACACGGGACTGACCGACGTCGAGCTCCGGCGCAGGCGCGAGCCCGCCGAAGGCCTGTTCATCGCCGAGGGCGAGAAGGTCATCCGACGGGCCAAGGACGCCGGTTACGAGATGCGCTCCATGCTGCTCTCGGCCAAGTGGGTGGACGTCATGCGGGATGTCATCGATGAGATCCCGGCGCCCGTGTACGCCGTGACTCCCGAGCTCGCCGAACGTGTCACCGGCTACCACGTCCACCGGGGCGCACTCGCCTCGATGCAGCGCAAGCCGCTGCCAACGGTCGAGGATCTGCTGCAGAGCGCCCGCCGTATCGCGGTCATGGAATCGGTGAACGACCACACGAACACCGGTGCGATCTTCCGTAGTGCCGCCGCACTCGGCATGGATGCCGTGCTGCTCTCGCCCGACTGCGCCGACCCCCTCTACCGGCGTTCGGTGAAGGTCTCCATGGGCGCCGTCTTCTCGGTCCCCTACACCCGGCTCGGCGATTGGCCCAAGGGGCTGGAAACGGTCCGGGAAGCAGGCTTCAAGCTGCTTGCCCTCACCCCTGATGAGAAGGCCTCACGCATCGACGAGGCGGCGCCGCACCGGATGGACAGGGTCGCGCTGATGCTCGGCGCCGAGGGCGACGGTCTGTCCCGGCAGGCCCTGATGGCCGCCGACGAATGGGTGCGCATCCCGATGGCCCACGGTGTGGACTCGCTCAACGTGGGAGCGGCTGCGGCGGTCGCGTTCTACGCGGTCGCGACGGGGTGCCCGGAAAGCTGAGCGGCCCCGCGGGCCCGTTCGCAGTTCAGCCCCGCAGCGCCTGTGCCACGGTGATCCCCAGCGCCACCACGAGCGTCACCACCACGAACACGAAGATCCGCTGCCGCAGCAGGCGGGGGTTGGCGGGCCTGCGGCCCGTCGACGTCGTCCGCACACCCGAGCGCGACGGCGTACGCCCAGCCCCTGTCCCACCTCGGGAAGGAACCGGACGCGAACCACCCGTACGCGAACCACCCGTACGCGACGCGGAAGAACGTGCTCCGCGCTCATGTACGGATGCCGGGCGCCCCTGGCCCTGGAGGTTGCGCCCCTGGCCCTGGGTACTGCTGCGTCCCTGGCCCTGGGTGTTGCGCGCGGTGTACCGGACGGTCGCCTGGCGCCCCGACGACAGTTCCTGCTCGATCCGCTCGCGCTGGGCGGGGGGCCGCAGGGCCGGCAGCCCCTGAGCCTCGCGAGCCGCGATCTCCTTCAGCCGCATCGACAGCTGGAGCGTACTCGGACGGTTCTCGGGGTCCTTCGCCAGGCACGCCCGCAGCAGCGGGGCCAGGGCGTCCGGCACCCCTGCCAGCTGCGGCTCCTCGTGCACGACCCGGTAGAGCATGACCTCGGAACTGCCCTGCCCGAAGGGAGAGTCACCGGTCGCGGCGTACGCGAGCGTCGCGCCCAGCGAGAAGACATCGGTGGCGGGGGTGACCGCCGCGCCCCTGACCTGCTCGGGAGCCAGGAATCCGGGCGAACCCACAGCCGTGCCGACGTGCGTGAGCGTGGACGCCCCGGTCGCCCAGGCGATCCCGAAGTCGATGATCCGCGGACCCTTGGGGGACAGCAGGATGTTCGACGGCTTCAGATCGCGATGCACGACACCGGCCTCGTGGACAGCCACCAGGCCTTCCGACAGCGCCGCCCCGATCGCCGCGGTCTCGGCGGCCGACAGCGTGCCGTCCTCCGCCACCTTGTCGTGCAGCGACGGGCCGGGCACATACTGGGTGGCGAACCACGGGCGATCGGCCTCCAGGTCGGCTGCCACCAGCCGGGCCGTGCAGCCGCCCCGGATACGCCGTGCGGCGGACACCTCACGGGCGAACCGCGACCTGAACTCCTGATCCTCCGCCAGGTCCGGCCGGATCACCTTCAGCGCCACGCGCTGACCGCGGCGATCGGAACCGAGGTAGACGACTCCCATACCGCCGGCGCCGAGCCGCCGATGCAGCCTGAACGAGCCGACGACACGCGGATCCTCGCGCCGGAGCCGCATCAACGCCATGTTCATCCCCGCCGGCTGGTCGTCCGATATCCGTTTGACGTGGCACAGCTTACGTATCCCCGGGCCGGTGTGCTCATAGGCCGCGCCCTCGGGAACCGATCGATCGTCAGTGCCAGGCGGAACAGCTGAAGGGCAGTCAGCGCACCGCCGTGCAGCGGGCTCAGCTGTGCGGTCGATCGCAAGGATGCCTATTGGAAAGGGTGTTGACTCGCCGGAACGGCCCGCGGCGTCAGGTCCGACCGGGGTGGCGCCAGGTTCGCCGCCCTGCGGAACGATGCGCTCCGGTGGGTGCGTGAGTCCCGTGCACTCCGCGGGAGCGGGGCGGGCGTGATCGACGTCACGCGGGGATGGTCCCGTCTGGGCCGGTGGCCCCCCCCGGGGGGCAGCGCCCGCGCCCCCGCAGGTGAGACCCGGGGCGGTGTTCCCCTCAGGGAAGACCCGCAGATCGCGTCCCCCGCCTCCACCCAGGGGAGTACACGGCAGACGCCCGGCTCATCCTCCGGGAGGCCCGTGAATCGGTACGCGGGCATGACGCCCGGGTCCGCCCGCGTCCCTAGTCTTGAGATCGAGCGGCGGATGCAACCACTCGTCCCCCGAGGTCGGACGTCCGCCGCTGCCGACAACGAGAGGAGAGGACCCATGGCGGACACGGCTTCGCGGACCATGATCCGCACACCTGGGCGCAGGGCCTTCGGCGTTCGCCCGGCCGGCCGCCGTCACCCGCTGGTGGCAACGGCGATGGTGCTTCCTCTCGCGACCCTGCTCGTCGTCGTGTTCGGCGGCTGGGAGGCAGTGGTCACACATGCGTCGTCCGTGGGCGTGATGCTGGGGCGCTGAGCGGCGCCCCCGGACTCGGGAGAGCGGCCCGAGTCAGGACATCCCACCCGAAGCCCCGTGGGGACGGGGGTGCGGCGGACGGCACGCGCTGGGCCGGTCAGCTGGGGAGCTGACCGGCCAGCGCCATGCGAGGAGCCTGGTCCTTCGGCCTTCCGGTCTCTCGGTGTCTGCTGGTTCTTCCGCTGCGGGCTCGTTCCCGGTCGTACGGGTCACCGCGTAGTCTCGCCGGATGGACCAGGGCCATGCCCCGCTCGTGCGGGCGCTCTCACTCGCCGCGCGATCGGCGGCGCATCCGTCCGGCCGGGATGTGTCCTGCGGGTCCTGCCGGTCCGGAGGACAGCGTGCCGAGGTGCTTGCTCAGCGCGACGACGCAGTCGTGGTCCGCCACGGCACGGTCGTCGCGAAAGCCCATGCTCCCGGTACCGACTCGGAGGAGCACCGGATTCGGCTCGCCGTCGCGGCGCACCCCGCACTGGACGGGATCCTCCTGGCCCCGGTCCGCGGCCGCCGCCGCGGTGCGGGGGATCGGGTCGACGGGCGGCCCGTCACGATCTGGCCCTATGGCAGCCCCGTGGATCCCGCCGCCCCCGACGCCGCCCCTTGGGAGGATGCCGCCGTCCTCCTCGCCCGTCTGCACCGCGTTGCGGTGGACCGGCTGCCCTGGCCGCTGCCGCCCATGCGCGGGCCGCTGAAGGCCGCGGCGGCCGTCAAGCGCCTTCCGCGCCACCCGGCGGCCCGTCCCGTGCTGGCGGCCTGGCACGGCCTGCCTCCCTGGGCCAGGGCGGAGACACCCGCACCGTACCGCCCGCAGCGTCTCTGCCACGGGGACATGCATCTGGGCCAGCTGGTACGCCACCCCGCCGACCACGGCCCCTGGCTCCTCATCGATGCCGACGACCTCGGGATCGGAGACCCGGCGTGGGACCTCGCACGCCCCGCCGCCTGGTTCGCCGCCGGGCTGCTGCCGCCGGACGACTGGGCCCGCTTCCTGACCGCATACCGTGCGGCGGGCGGTGCCGCCGTATGGCCAGTCCCCGGCGACCCGTGGGCCCAACTCGACGTGCCCGCCCGTGCCCTGACCGTCCAGACCGCCGCGCTCGGTCTGGCCAGGAGCGTCCGGGAAGGCAGGGAACCCGACGAGGTGGAGCTGCTGATGATCGACTCCTGTGCCCGAATCGCTTCCCTCCCGACGGACTTGGACAGCGCCGGCACACCGTAGGGTGAGCGGCAGTCGAGCACACCATCCGACCGGCGAGGAGCTGAGCAGATGATGCAGTGTCCCAAGTGCCATGCGCCCATGCACACGTACAACCGCAACGGCGTCCAGATCGAGCAGTGCAGCGGGTGCCGGGGGATATTCCTCGACTACGGCGAGTTGGAGGCGCTGACCCGTATGGAGTCGCAGTGGGTCCAGCAGGCTCCCCCCGCACCCGGCGGCTATCCCGCGGCGGCGCCCGCTCCCGCCGCCCCGGCGTGGGGTGCTCAGCACCACGGGAACCACGGTGGCGGCCACTACCGGCACAAGAGCTTCGGGCGGATGCTCTTCTCCTCCTGACGTGCCGGTGCCTGGCAGGGGGAACGCCATGAGACCCGACAGGCCGGACAGACGCGACGACGGAGCCCCTGGCCGAATCAACGGCCGGGGGCTCCGGGCTGTGGACGATACTGGGATTGAACCAGTGACCTCTTCCGTGTCAGGGAAGCGCTCTCCCGCTGAGCTAATCGTCCTCGGGGCCACGACCCGAAGGCCGCGGGTGTTGCTGAGTGGACGATACTGGGATTGAACCAGTGACCTCTTCCGTGTCAGGGAAGCGCTCTCCCGCTGAGCTAATCGTCCTCGGGGCCACGACCCGAAGATCGCGGGTGTTGCTGAGTGGACGATACTGGGATTGAACCAGTGACCTCTTCCGTGTCAGGGAAGCGCTCTCCCGCTGAGCTAATCGTCCTTGGAGGTGGAGACGGGATTTGAACCCGTGTAGACGGCTTTGCAGGCCGTTGCCTCGCCTCTCGGCCACTCCACCCCGGAGTGCGGGGGTCGGGAAGATCCCCCTCTTCGAGCGGACGACGAGATTCGAACTCGCGACCCTCACCTTGGCAAGGTGATGCTCTACCAACTGAGCCACGTCCGCTTGTCGTTTCCCGGTCCGCTCTCGCGTCCCGGCGACGTGTTGAACTCTAGCGGATTCCTGGGCCAGTACAAAAACGCGTTTCCGCAGCGTGCTGAGCTGTGGTCACGGCGGGTTCACCGCCGGGTGCCAACGGAAGCGCTGTCCGGACTGCGCCAGGGCATGCCGCGAACCGCACCAGGGTCATCCTGGCCGGTCGCGGCTCCGCCGGTCCGGAGCCGCGACACCTTCCGGACCAGGTCCGGCGCCCGCCCGGAGCAGCGGACCACGTCCCGCCATAGACTCACAGCCGTGCACGACCTCGCTCCCATGGCCCGCTTCGGCACCCTCGTCGCCACCGATCTCAGGGATGTCACCTCCGACCCCGACGCTCTTGAGTCGTCGGGCTTCTGGGCCGTCGCCGCGGACTTCGAAGGCGGCCTCACCTGCGCTCGCTTCGGAGACGTACGCCACGCGCCGGTGCCCGCACCCGAGCCAGGACGCTGGTGCGGCCCCGCCCCTGACGACTGGACCTCGTCCCTCGACCGTGTGACGTACGTCGCCGGTGTGCAACGCATCCGCGAGCACATCGCGACCGGCGAGGTCTATCAGGCGAACCTCTGCCGAGTGCTCTCCGCGCCCTTGCCGGACCCGGGGGCCGCCGACGTCGACGCCCTGACGGCACTGCTCGCACGCGGCAACCCGGCCCCTTACGCAGGAACGATCCGGCTGCCCGCGCACGGGGTGGAGATCGCCACCGCCTCGCCCGAGCTGTATCTGCGCCGCGAGGGTGGGACCGTTGAATCGGGGCCGATCAAGGGGACCGGCCGCACCGCCCTTGACCTGCTGGACAAGGACCACGCGGAGAACGTCATGATCGTCGACCTGGTGCGCAACGACCTCGGCCGGATCTGTGCCACCGGATCGGTCACGGTGCCTGCTCTCTGCGCTGTCGAAGCGCACCCGGGCCTTGTCCATCTCGTCTCGACAGTCCGCGGCGAGCTGGCCGCAGGAGCCGGTTGGCGGGAGTTGCTGGACGCCACGTTCCCGCCCGGATCGGTCACCGGAGCACCCAAGTCCAGCGCATTGCGGATCATCGAGGCGCTGGAGACCGTGCCGCGCGGTCCCTACTGCGGAGGCATCGGCTGGGTGGACGCCGACCATCGAACCGGGCAGCTCGCCGTCGGCATACGCACCTTCTGGATCGACCGGGCCATGGGCGTGCTCCGCTTCGGCACGGGAGCCGGTATCACCTGGGGTTCCGATCCGCAGCGGGAGTGGGACGAAACCGAACTGAAGGCCTCCCGACTGCTCGCTGTAGCGTCGGGACGTCACGCACAGACTGGAAGGACAGCGCCATGAGGATCTGGGTGAACGGCGGACTGAAGGATGCCGGCGCCGCCCTCGTCTCCGTACTCGACCACGGGATGACGGTGGGCGACGGCGTGTTCGAGACCGTCAAGGCGACAGCGGGGCAGCCCTTCGCCCTCACCCAGCACCTCGACCGGCTCACCCGGTCGGCCCGCGGCCTTGGCCTGCCCGATCCGGACCTGGACGAGGTGCGTCATGCCTGCGAGGCCGTGCTGGAGGCCAACCCGATGGCACTGGGCCGACTGCGGATCACCTACACCGGAGGGCTCTCCCCTCTCGGTTCCGACCGCGGTGACACCGGTCCCACCCTCGTCGTCGCACTCGGCGAGTGCGGCCGCCGACCCGACACCACCTCCGTCATCACGGTCCCCTGGGTCCGCAACGAGCGCGGAGCGCTGAGCGGCCTGAAGACCACGTCCTACGCCGAGAACGTCGTCGCCCTCTCCCGCGCCCATGAGCGGGGAGCGTCGGAAGCGCTGTTCGCGAACACGGTGGGACACCTCTGCGAAGGCACCGGGTCCAATGTCTTCGTGGTGGTCGACGGGCGTCTGCACACCCCACCGCTCTCCTCCGGCTGCCTGGCGGGGATCACCCGCGCCCTGACCGTGGAGTGGACCGGGGCTCAGGAAACGCAGCTTCCGCTGGATGTCCTGGAGCGGGCCGATGAGGTCTTCCTGACGTCCACCCTCCGTGATGTGCAGGCCGTCCACCGGATCGACGGACGCGAGCTGTCCGCCACGCCGGGGCCGGTGACGGCCAAGGCCATGCGGGTCTTCGAGGAGAGGGCTGCCGCCGATCCGGATCCCCAGGCGCCCTGATGCCCCGTGCCCGGTCGGAGATCCGGTAAACCCTGCGAAACCTGGTGACTGCGGGCGGCCAGGCAGGTAGAACACCCTTGATGACCACCACCCTGCGGCCGTCCGGGCCGCTCCAGCAGGACGACCGGGGCTCCCGGTCGCGCACCTACGACGTGTGCGTGAACAGCAGACGCGTCGGCAGCGTCGAGCTGGGCACCCACCCCGCGCTCGGGCCGACCGTCGGGGTGCTGCGCTCCCTGGCGATCGACTCCGGCGACCGGCGGCGCGGTCGAGGTACGGTCGCGGCGCTCGCCGCGGAGGAGGTGCTTCGCGACTGGGGCTGCACCCGGGTCAGTACCTCCGTTCCGACGGAGGCAACGGCGGTGGCGCGGCTGGTGGCAGCGCTCGGATACACCGAGGAGAGCCGCCACATGATCAAGGAGCTGACCGGGGCCTCGCTGCCCGAACCGACCGCCGGGGCCGAGGGCCGGCCCATGGGCGAGGCCGAGTTCCTCGACTGGTCGGCAGCGGAGCTGGAGGGCTACACGCAGACCCTGGTCGGCCAGGGGGTTCCGCCCGAGCAGGCTTCGGCACGTGCCGCGGCCGACCAGCGCCGACTGCTCCCCGAAGGGCTCGCCACGCCACGGACCTGGATCAGGACCATGGAGGCCGAGGGTGCCGTGGTGGGGCACTTGTGGGTGGCGGAACGTGAAGTGCGTCCAGGGCGGCAGGGCGCCTACGTGTACGCCGTCGAGGTCGCGGAGCCCTATCGCGGACGAGGCCACGGACGGGCGCTGATGCTCCTCGCGGAGCGGATCGCCCGGTCGGAAGCCGGGGCGGACCTGCTCGGGCTGCGTGTCCGCGCGGGTGCCACCCCGGCGCTGCGCCTCTACGAGTCGCTCGGCTACCGGGTGACTCACATCGAGGTGGGGAAGCAGCTGCTCTAGGTGACTGGTGTTAATCGTGTGAGCTCGCGCTGGGTCTTCGTCCTGTGTCAGGCTGCGGGGTGTTGGTCGCTGGGTGTGGGGAGAGGTTGAGCGATGGCAGTGGGCCGGACTCCGATGCAGCCGGGGTTGCTCTCCTCCACAGTGGGTTTCTGCGAGGGTCGGCTGGCGCCGAACTCGATCTACGCGGTGCTGCACCGCGAGTGCCGGGCGTTGTTCCCCGATGAGATGTTCGCCGATCTGTTCGCCGAGGACGGCCGCAGGTCGGTGCCGCCGATGATCGTGGCGGTCGTGATGGTCCTGCAGCGTCTGGAGGGTTTGTCCGATCGCGAGGCGGTCGAGCGGTTCGCGTTCGATGTGCGCTGGAAGTACGCCGCCGGCGGGCTGGACTTCGACCATCCGGGGTTCGTGCACACCGTGCTGGTCGACATGCGGGCGAGGCTTGCCGCTTCCGCCCGGCCGAACCGGATCTTCGAGCGGACGGTAGAGGTTGCTGCACAGGCCGGACTGGTCGGCCGCAGGAGGGTGCTGGACTCGGCACCGATCTATGACGCGGTGGCCACGCAGGACACCATCACGCTGATCCGTTCGGCCATCCGCGGCCTGCTGCGGGCGGCCGATCACGTGCTGCGGGCCGAGCTGCGGGCGGTGATCTCCAGCGGGGACGCCTACACCAGCACGGACAAGCCGGTCATCGACTGGACGGACGCGGCCGAGCGGGAAGCCCTCATCGATTCGCGGGCCCGTGACGGGTTCGCGCTGCTGACCGTGCTGGACGGCCGGGCCGTGCCCGGGGATGTGGGCCAGGCCGCGCGGTTGCTGGCCACCGTGCTGGGCCAGGACCTGGAGCAGGACGGGGGCGTCTTCAAGATCGCCCGCAAGGTGGCCGCGGACCGGGTCATCTCCACGGTTGATCCCGAGGCCCGGCACGGCCACAAGACCGTCCGCCGGTCCTTCGACGGTTACAAGGGTCATGTGGCCGAGGAACCCGACAGCGAGGTCATCACCGCGACCGAGGTCACGGCGGGCAACGCCGGCGATGCCGAGCCCGCCGCCGACCTGCTCGCCGACGTTCTCCAACCACCTGCCGCCGAGCAGGCAGACCAGGCGCGGGCCGAAGTCTACGGCGACGCCGCTTACGGGACCGGGCCGCTGCTGGCCGAGCTGGACGACGCGGGCGCCCGGGTGATGGTCAAGGTGCAGGCGGCCAACGCGCCCGGTGGGCGGTTCTCCAAGGACGCCTTCACCATCGATCTGGAGGCAGGGCAGGTCACCTGCCCGAACCAGGTGACCGCCGCGATCCGCCCGAAGTCTGATGGCGGTGGGGCGGCCTGCTTCAAGACCGCCTGCGCCGCCTGCCCCCTTGCGGCGCAGTGCACTACCGCCAGGAACGGACGCGTCATCACCATCGGCCCTCACGAAGAACACCTGGCCCGGGGCCGGGCTCGCAGTGCGGACCCCGTCTGGCTGGCCGCCTACCGGGCCACCCGCCCCAAGGTCGAACGCAAGATCGCCCACCTGATGCGGCGGCGACACGGCGGACGCCGCGCCCGGGTGCGGGGCCGGGCCAAGATCGCCGCCGACTTCTCCTTGCTGGCCGCCGCCGTCAACGTCGCGCGGCTCGGCGTGCTCGGAATCATGTCCACAGGCAGTGACAAGTGGGCGGTCGCCGCCGGCTGACCGTCCCGAGGGCGCCCTGGACCATGCAAACGACCCGCACGCGGCCGTGCCAAGCCCTCAACAGCCCCCACGACGGCCACGAACCGCCCACACGCCGCCCGACCACCAGCCAGCAACCACGACCCTGACACCCCCAACGGCGACACCGCACGCCCAGGACGACCCGCTTAACACCAGTCACCTAGGCGTCGCTCTGTTCCGCCAGGATTCGATCGACGACCGCCTCCACACGCTCGCGCAGACCTTCCTGGCTCTTGCCGCCGTCCAGCCTCTCTCCACCCACGAGATACGTCGGGGTGCCGGTGACGCCGATGGCCTTGCCCTCGGCCTGGTCGGCGTCCACGATCAGGATGTGCCGGCCGTCGATCAGGGCGGTGTCGAACTCCTCGGTGTCCAGGCCCAGTTCTCGAGCCACCTCGATGAGCAGCGGCTCACCCTTGCTGTCCAGCTCCTCGACTCGGCCGAGAACGGACTCCACAAACGCCCAGCCCTGGCCCTGGACCGCGGCCTCCTCCGCCGCCTGCGCGGCGGCGAAGGCGTGCTTGTGCTTCTCCAGCGGGAAATGCCGCAGACGCGGCTCAAGCCGGTCGCCGTAGCGCTCCCGGAGCGCGCGGATGTCGGTGAGGGCGGTGCGGCAGTCGGCGCACTGCAGCTCGCACCAGACGTCGAGGACGATCGGCGGTGAGGGGGACTCGCTCATGCGCACAGTCTCCCAGCAGCGCGGGACTCGACCCAACGGGGACTGGGCCTGACCCCGGGCTCGGGCTCAGGGCATCCCGGAGATCTCCCTGACATGCCTCCGGATCATGGCACGCGCCGGGTGCGGAGGTGCAGGATGGGAATGAAAGAAGGGAAAGGGGAGCGCGACATCAGGTGCGCACCGCAGTTTCGTTCGCCTGGAGGACGGGATGCTTGCCGAGACCATTTGCTCCGCGGCTGCCGCGGCCGGGCTGGGCATCGCCGCGGTCACGGCCTATCGCAAGCGGTATCTGACCGCGGCCAGGATCGCCGCGTATGCGTTCGTGCCTCTGGGGCTGGTGCTGACGGGCGCGGTCGGCTGGTTGGCCGGTACGGCGTTCAGCCCCGCGGCCTGGGTGGGCGTCGGCCTCCTCGGTCTGTCGTGGGTGCTGTTCTCGACGACCCGCAGAGCGGAGCGCCGTGCCTTGGGAAAGCAGGCGCGGGAGGACCCGGCGCCGGCAGTGGCGGGGACTGCTGACGGCAGCCAGGCGGGGCAGCTCAAGCCTGGCAAGCGGGGCAAGGCGGGCACGCGGTCCGCGGCAGGTGGCGCGGGCGGGGGTGACGACTTCAGCGATATCGAGGCCATCCTCAAGAAGCACGGCATCTGACCCCGCGGGCCCTCTCGGCGAAATGCCACGGGATCCGGTGAACTCGCAGCACCAAAGGGCGTGTTGCCCGATCATCGCGGCGCGGGCTGCGTCATCATCGCCCCGAGATGCTGGATACCTCCGCGGGGGAGACCCCCGCCGCAACCCCTGCCGAAGAGCCGCGTGGCTGCCTCTTCGCGCTGTCCCAACCGCCGTTGATGATCTTTCTCGCTGTGATCGGAAGTCTTCTGCTGATGGCCGCCGTCCATGACCTGTTCCTACTCTGAGGTGGGTGATCAGGCGGAGCGCGCGAATCGGGTACAGCGACCGGGGGAGCGGGCTGAAGATCAGCCCGCTGCCTCCTTGCGGCGCGCGCGGTACGCGGCGACATGCAGCCGGTTGCCGCAGGTGCGGCTGTCGCAGTAGCGGCGGGATCGGTTGCGGGAGAGATCCACGAACGCGTTTCCGCAGTCCGGCGCCTCGCAGCGGCGGAGCCGCTCCTGCTCGCCCGAGACCACGATGAAGGCGAGCGCCATCCCGCAGTCGGCGGCGAGGTGGTCGGCGACCGATGCTCCTGGCGCGAAGTAGTGGACGTGCCAGTCGTAGCCGTCGTGATTCGTGAGCTGCGGGGTGGTGCCCGCGGCGGCGACGAGCTGGTTGATGAGTTCCGCGGCGGCGCGCGGGTCCGGAGCGGCGAAGACACCGGCGAAGCGGGCTCGAATGGTGTGCACTGCCGCGAGGTCGGCATGGGCCAGCTCGCCCACCCCACTGACTTTGTGGCTTCGTACGAAGTTGTACAGGGAGGGGAGGTCCGCGAGTTCGTCGTTGCCCGCGCGCTCAGGCGCGGTGTTGACCAGATCGACGACGGTGTCGAGGGCACTGTGGGTGTCGTGAGGGATCAGCACGATTCGCTCCCTGGCTGCTGCCGGCGGGATGCCCGCCGAATTGCGCTGACTCTAGCGTCTCTCCGAAACGCACGACGGCGCCGTCACAGCGGGATCGCCCTGCTGTGACGGCGCCATCACGTGCTACGCGGCCTTGGCGCGGCGCCGTCTCCCCGAGTCGGACGGCGCCGCGTGGTTCCCGGCCTGGGTCAGCTCTCGGCCAGGATATGCGACAGTTCGGTGTCAAGATCGAAATGACGGTGCTCGGTGCCCGGTGGCACCGCCGCGTCTGTGCGCTTGAGGAAGGACTCCAGGGCCCGCGCGGGTGCCTCCAGGAGGGCCTCGCCCTCCGGGGAGCTCAGTGCGATGCAGACGACTCCTTGGCCGTGGCTGCGCGACGGCCACACTCGGACGTCACCGGTGCCGGTGGGCCGGTGCAGGCCCTCGGCGAGCAGATCGCGGGCGAACACCCATTCGACCGTCTCTTCGGCGCCGGTATGGAAGGTGGCGTGCACGGCATAGGGGTCGGCCGTGTCATACCGCAGGCCCGCGGGTACAGGCAGTGAGGACTCGCTCGATACAACGAGGCGCAGGTGCAGCTCGCAGCTGACCGTGGTGTTCATAAGCGCCAGGGCCTTTCGCTCAGTGTGCGCTCGGGGATTCGCACGTCGGCGAAATCGACATGCCACCTACGGTGCCGTTGTAAACCCCTCTGTCCGTTTTGTGATCCCCCGGGTACCCCGTACGGAGGAGTGCGATCTCCGACTCGGCGGTCATTCCCGACAGCGTTCCGGTCAGGTACTTTGGGCCTTATGAACGCGGAGAGTGACGAGCGGGTGAAGGGTGGCGCGGCTGTGGTCCCCGAGCCCGTCACGGGGGATGTGACCGGTGGGCCGGGGGATGATCCGTCGGGTGTCGAGAGGGCCGACGAGCAGCCTCTCGGATCCCGTGCCCCGGACTTCGTGAAGGCGCGCCGCACCCTCCATCTGAGCTGGCAGGTCGGCGTGTTCATCATCGGCCTTGCCGTGGTGGTGGCGGGCGTGATCATGCTGCCCCTGCCCGGCCCCGGCTGGCTGGTGATCTTCGCCGGCATGGCGATCTGGGCGACCGAGTTCGTCTGGGCCCAACTGGTGCTGCGCTGGACGAAGCGCAAGGTCACCGAGGCTGCTCAGCGAGCCCTCGACCCCAAGGTGCGTCGGCGGAACATCATCCTCACGACCATCGGCCTGGTGATCATCGGCGTGCTGGCCGGAATCTACTTCTGGAAGTTCGGGTTCGTCATGCCCTGGAAGATCACCGAGTAGTCACGGGCGGTGACGTGCCGGGGCTCCCGAGCCGGGGCATGGCCATCGTCGAGATGGTCATGGAGTGCCGCTGACATGGGGTAATGTTTGCGGTGCGCCCGGGCGATTAGCTCAGTGGGAGAGCGCTTCGTTCACACCGAAGAGGTCACTGGTTCGAACCCAGTATCGCCCACCACCCGGATCGAAGGCCCCGGAGACATCCGTCTCCGGGGCCTTCGAAATTTCACCCGATCGGACCAGTGTTCGGGTCGCCTGGAGAGGCTTCCTCAACGCATCCGGCCCAGCGTCTCGCGCAGCTTGCGCGCATCGTGCAGGCGCCGCTCGTACGTCGCGCCCACAGCGAGCAGCAGCAGCCCGGCGACCGCGGGTGGCAGCCAGCGCGGCAGGGCGTCGACGACCTGGATCACATACGGCGCGAGCTCATGCAGCGCGTCCAGCGCCAGGGTCACCCCGCCGAGCACCAGCAGTGCCTGGAGGCGCAGCCGGGCACCGGCGAGCGTGAGCCCGAGCGCAGCCAGCCCCAGCAGCAGCGGGCGGAGCCAGTGCGCATCGCCCCAGGCCGCGAAGAGGCTCGGCGTCAGGGTCGCGGCCAGTCCGGCACCGTACGCCGTCCACGACGACGCCTCCGGGTCCCGGCGCCGCCGCAGCAGACCCACGGCGAGCGCCGGAACGGTCACCGGGAGCGTGTACGCCTCGGGCGCCGACACCTCAGACGCGGCCAGGCGCACCCAGGCGGCCACCACGAACAGCACCAGGGCCGCGTACCCGGCGAACGGGCGCCGGTCGGGCCGCAGCGCGGTGCCCGCCGCGATCACGCCCGCAAGGGCCAGCACCAGTGCCAGCGTCGGTGCGTGCGGCACCGCGAGACCGAGCGCGACCAGACCGGCCGCGGCCCCCGTGACCTCGACCGGCAGTGCCACCTGCTCGGTGCGCAGACGTGCCGCGAGCAGCGCGGTGACCGCCGGTACGGCCAGCAGCGCGATGCCTGCCTGATGGGCGGGCAGCCCGGCCGTCGCCGCCGTGGCGCCGACCAGACCCGCGCCCCACACCACGGCCGCGCACGCGGTCGCGATCCGGACGATCCCGCGGGCCGACACAGCGGCCGCCGCGGACACCACGCCGAGTGCCATGAGGGCGGCGAAGGTCGCGGGCCGTGTGGCCAGGCCGAGCGCGGCCGTACTCACCGCCCCACCCACGGCGCAGACCAGCGCGGTCAGGGTGAGTGCGCTGCCCGATGCGTGGCGTATACGCGCCCCGGCAGTCGCTGCCGGGGCGACCGGCGGCCCATCGCTGTCTGCCGCCACGCGCTCCGACTCCGCTGCCGGACCACCCGTGCCGGGCACGGCGCGGGTGCCCGGGGACCGGAAGGCGCCGCGGTCGGCCAGGACGGCCACGGTGGTCGCCGCCGCCACCAGCAGCAGCCGGAGCGCCAGTGCCGCCGCATAGGGCAGAGCCGGGTGGGCGCTCGCCGTGAACCCGGCGCAGCAGGCCAGCGCGAACGCGGTGCACAGTGCGGCCGTGCGCGGCAGCGGGGCTGCCGCGGTGAGCAGCCGGGGCGCTGCCGAGAGCACCGCGGCGACCACGACCAGGATCAGCAGCGCGGTGAGCATGCCAGGTACCGGCGTCCCAGGAGCGGGGACGCCGGACCAGACCGAGTCGGTGAGGGACAGCGGCCGCGCCACCGCGAGCAGCGCGAACGGCAGGGCCATGACCAGCGCCATGGTGTGCACCAGAGCCGATGCCACCCACAGACCGGTACGAACCCCACGCGGCATCGGTATCCGCAGCGCGAACAGCACAGCCACCGCACACAGCAGATATCCGGGTGCCACCCATGGCGCGGTGACCGCGGTACGCACCACACCACCCACCGACGCGACCAGGGCGAGGCCCGCCACCGCCGCGGTCGCCGGGGCCGACACCGGCTCCCGCCACGCCGCGCCCAGCGCCAGCCCACCGCCCGCGAGCAGCAGCAGACCGGGTTCCAGCGCGAGCGCCGGGGATTCCGCGAGCAGTGACAGCCAGCCCGCCGCGAGCAGCGACCAGCCGCCCGTCAACACGGCCGCCGTCGCCGCCGTAGCGCGGACGGCGACCGACTTCGCCATGAGGGCGACGGTGATGTCGAACGCCGCCGTGGCCAGGGTCGCCCACACCGTGGCCGACAGGCTCGCGCCGGTCCCCAGCGCCCAGAGCGGCAGCGGGAGTTGCGCGGCCACCACGGCCACCGGCAACGGGGTGCGCAGGCTGCGCCGCAGCCGCCCGTACCCCGCCCACAGCACGGCGAGCACAGCCGCGGCGGCGGCTGTGTACCGGACGGCGCCGATGTCCGACAGCACCGCACGGCGCAGGGCGTACGCGTCGAGCACCGTCAGCACGAGCCCGAGCACCGCCACCGCCTCAGCAGTCGCCGTGAGGCCGTGCCGCAGCAAGAGCAGGGGCGTCGCCAGGGCCGCGGCCGTCACCACACCGAGCACCACGGACCGCCCTCCGATGCCGAGATGGCCCCAGCTGACCACGGTGAAGGCGATCGCCGCGATCGTCAGCAGGATCCCTCCCAGCGTGAGCAGCACATTCTGAGCGCTGGGCGACGAAGCCCGCGACGGCGCCGATGCCGGTGAGGCCGGCGACGGGCCCCAAGCACCCGGGTGCGCGGGCCACATCGGCCCGGAGGCGCCTCCCGGGCCCGTGCCGTGCGCCCCGAGCGCCTGAAGGGTCTTCACCAGCCAGCTCCTGCGCGTCAGCAACTGGGTGCGCCGTGCGTCGAGTAGGGCGAGCTCGCCGTCGATGAGCCGCAGCTCCTCGGCAGGCGGCAAAGGGTTCTCCATGCCGGCAGTGTGGTGCTCGGCACAGCCCGCCGGTATGCGTGCGTGTACTCAGATCGTCCGTGAGTACGTGCGCACAGAGCGGCGTATCGGCGCACACTCGGGCTATGGACTGGCACCACTACCGCTACCGCAGCCTCTGGCGGCTGCCCGCGCCGCCCGCACGCGTCTATGCCGTACTGGAACGGGCCGAGGACTACCCCCTCTGGTGGCCGCAGGTCCGCGAGGTCAGCCTTCTCGGCGACGACTCCACCGCTGCCCGCTTCCGCTCGCTGCTGCCCTACGACCTCGTCGTCACCGCACGCGGTGGTCGGCTGGATCCGGAATCGGGCGTCCTGGAAGTGCGGATGGCCGGAGATCTCGTCGGCTGGGCCCGATGGACCCTCACGCCGAGCGCCGACGGCGGCACCCGGGCGCGCTACGAGCAGGAAGTGGTGGTGCAGCGCCCGCTGATGCGGCGGCTGGCGCTCATCGGACGGCCGGCCTTCCGGGCCAACCACGTGGTGATGATGCGCGCCGGACGCCGCGGGCTCACCGCCTATCTGGAGCGGGGCGCGGAAGGAGTTTGAAGGAATCCCGCCGCTACCTGTATGGTTCAGTGCGTTCCCGGGCGATTAGCTCAGTGGGAGAGCGCTTCGTTCACACCGAAGAGGTCACTGGTTCGAACCCAGTATCGCCCACCGGGAGAGGCCGGTCCGTCGCACGACGGACCGGCCTCTGTGCATGTGCGGATCCTCCGGACTCCGGGTTTCACGCCGCCCGCGCGGGCAGTGCGGGACGCAGCGGCCAGGCCGGATCGACCGCCTCCTCCGATCCGTTGCGCGCGAACCACGCCTGGAGGCCCCGTGCCTGAGCGGCGTGCCACACCGCCTGAAGCGTGTGCAGTTCCGCGGGCGACAGCCGCTCCAGGCGTCCGGCGAACCGACGGCCCACGGCCCGTACGACCTCCAGCGCCGCTGTCGCGTCGGCCGCCGCGTCATGCGCCCCGTTCAGTGCCACCCCGTACTGGGCGCACAGATCGGTGAGCGTGCGCCGGCCCTTGCGGTAGCGGTCCAGATGCTTGTCCAGCACCCGCGGGTCGAGCACGCACATCGGCACATGCTCCAGGTAGTGCGCCAACGACGAGGCGCGGTGGCGCCGCAGTTCGCGGTCCAGCAGCGTCAGGTCGAACGGAGCGTTCATCACGACGAGCGGTCTGCCCGCCGCGCACTGCTCGGCGAGCGCGCGGCCTATCTCCTCCATCACCGGAGCCGGCCAGCGACCGTTGTGCTGGAGGTGCTCCTCGGTGAGACCGTGCACAGCGACGGCCGCATCGGGCACCGGTATGCCCGGATTGACCAGCCAGGCGGTGACGCGCGCGCGTCCACCCGCCGAATCCTGGACGACCAACGCCGCGGAGACGATCCGGTCTCCTTCGACGTCCACGCCCGTCGTCTCGGTGTCAAATGCTGCCAGGGGCCCTTCAAACCATTGTGTCATCCCCGAACTCCTCGCCCAAGCTGGGCAGATGCCGTGATCCCCTGCCCGAACCGGTGATACCCGCCCTGTTTGCGCGGTACGCCGCCGGGTGACAACACAGATGAGAGGACGGAAAACTGACTGTCCGTCGTTTATCAGGGGGAGAACGATCCGATGGGGCGCGCCAAGCGGCCCGGAGGGAAACCGATCCTCGAAGAGTCGGCACAGCCCGGAAGGCAGACGGAGCCATGGCGCTCGCGCAGCCAGAGCCGGGTGCGCTGCCCGAGCGGACCGTACCGCTGCGCGGAGCACTCGCCACAACCGCCTGCATGGAGACCCTTCAGGTGGGGTATCTCCATGCGGTGGCGGCGGCCGCGGGCTGTTCGCTGTCCCAGCCGTTCCCCGACAACGGGATCGACTGGCACCTGAGCCACAGCGCTCCCGGACATACCGTCGACGACGAAGTCACCATCAAGGTCCAGCTCAAGGCGACCTACCAACTCGCGCCGCACCCACCGGGTCCGGCCTTCTCGTTCACGCTCGACAACGAGCACCTGGTCAAGCTGGCCCGGACTCCGGTGTCCGTGCACAAGATCCTCGTCGTGATGATCGTGCCGAGGGCGCGGGAGGAATGGCTGCGGGCCGGCCACGACCGGCTCGACCTCAGGCACTGCTGCTACTGGACCAACCTCGCCGGCCACCCGGTATCCGGCAGGCGCAGGACCACCGTGCGTGTCCCGACCACGCGCATATTCGACGACCGGGCGCTGTGCGAGATCATGACCCGGGTCGGGACGGGAGGGAGACCCTGATGCACCGCCCGATCGGCGAACCGGTACCGCCTCGGACGAATTCCCCACTGCCGCGCCCGCGTTCCCTGCCGCTCCCGCTCCCGGACGACGTACCCCCGCCCTGGTACGGGAGCGGTGAGGAGCCCGATCCGTCGTGTGTCGATCCCGCCGTGCTGTCGGCGCTGCTCGACCGGCACGGCTGGCGCCGGCGCGGGGGGGCAGTGGGGCGCTACACGCGATGGACCCCACCCGGACCTGCGGGCGGCGGCACCAGCCTGCTCGTGCCCGAGAGCCGTGCCTTCCCGGACGCCGACGATCTGCTGGGGGAGGCGTTGACGGCCCTTGCCCGGTCCGCCGTGCCCTCGGCACGTGAGGTGCTCGTCGGGCTGTCCGTGCCGAGTGACGAGATCCGCTGGTGGCGGGACGTCCCGCAGGGGACGTCCGGCGCGGTCGTCTGGACGGTGCAGGAGCAACTGCGGTCGGCGGCGCGGCAACTGCTGCTCGCGGGTGCGCTCGCGGGGCGCGGGCAGGCCGGATACCACGGGGCGAGGCACCGTCGGCAGGCGCTGGCCGTGCTGGAGGGCGTCCTCGTCGGATCGGCACCGGGCGGGCGTGGGCTCACCGCCTTCGTGCCGGTGACGAGCGGCCGGTCGGTGGCCGTCAACCTGCATCACGCGCTGGCCGCCACTCGTGAGGCCGTCGACTACCAGCGGGCCACCGGCGGTATGGACGCCTTCGACACGGCGGTCGGGGCGGGAGTGAGCCGGGAGCTCACGGAGGCCGTCGTCGCGCTGGTGCGTGGCACCGAAGGAGCCCGCGTCGCGCTGGCCTGGTCGCCCGCTGCCGGGGTGCCCGAAGGCTGCGCGGCCCGCCCCGAACCCATCGAGTTCTCCCCCGGGGACCTGCCCGCTCTCCGCGCGGCGGGTGCCCGCTATCTCCGCCAGGAACCGTCCGTCCCCGTGCGGATCACCGGTGCGGTGGTACGGATGCGGCGCTCGGGCACGCGCGGCGCGGGCACCGTGCGGCTGCGCGTCCTGTCGGGAGCCGAGGTCCCCCATGTCCGCGCGGTGCTGGACGAGGAGTCGTACCGGACGGCCGGGCACGCCCATCTGGTGGGCCTGCCCATCCGGGTCGTCGGGCGGCTCGAGAGCCGTGGCGGCTTCCGGCGCCTCAGTGATGCCACGGGCGTTGTCCCGGTCCAGGTCGACGACGCCGAGCGGGACCGCCTGCTGAAGGCGCTCCATGAGAACCTCGACTTCTTCGAGGAGGCCTGCGGCGCGGACGACTGACCGGCGCCGCCCGCTGGGACCTCGCACTCGGGGCAGCCGGTGGGCCGGGGCCCGCCGCCCGTGCGCCGCGACGCCCACCGACCGTTTCGCGGGCGGGCCGCGAGGCTCGGTAGCATGGCGTGACGCGCGTGTGCCGCTTCGGAGCGCGCTTTCCCCATCAGGCAGGAGAGACCGGTGTCAGACGTCCGTGTGATCATCCAACGCGATTCCGAGCGGGAAGAGCGCGTGGTGACCACGGGCACGACGGCGGCGGACCTCTTCGCAGGCGACCGCACCGTCGTCGCCGCGCGGGTGGCCGGGGAGCTGAAGGACCTGGCGTACGAGGTCGCCGGCGGCGAGGAGATCGAGCCGGTCGGGATCTCGTCCCAGGACGGCCTCAACATCCTGCGCCACTCCACCGCGCATGTGATGGCGCAGGCGGTGCAGGAGTTGTTCCCCGAGGCCAAGCTGGGCATCGGGCCGCCGGTCAGGGACGGCTTCTACTACGACTTCGACGTGGCCAAGCCGTTCACGCCCGAGGATCTCAAGGCCATCGAGAAGAAGATGCAGGAGATCCAGAAGCGCGGTCAGCGCTTCTCGCGACGCGTCGTGACCGACGAGGCCGCTCGCGAGGAGCTCGCGGACGAGCCGTACAAGCTGGAGCTCATCGGCCTCAAGGGCTCGGCGTCGAGCGACGACGGCGCCGATGTCGAGGTGGGCGGCGGCGAGCTGACCATCTACGACAATCTGGACGCCAAGACCGGCGAGCTGTGCTGGAAGGACCTCTGCCGCGGCCCCCACCTGCCGACCACCCGCAACATCCCGGCGTTCAAGCTGATGCGCAACGCCGCCGCGTACTGGCGCGGCAGCGAGAAGAACCCGATGCTCCAGCGCATCTACGGCACCGCCTGGCCGTCCAAGGACGAGCTCAAGGCGCACCTCGACTTCCTCGCCGAGGCCGAGAAGCGGGACCACCGCAAGCTGGGCGCGGAGCTGGACCTGTTCTCCATCCCGGACGAGATCGGCTCGGGCCTCGCCGTCTTCCACCCCAAGGGCGGCGTCATCCGCCGGGCCATGGAGGACTACTCGCGACGCCGCCACGAGGAGGCGGGCTATGAGTTCGTCTACACTCCGCACGCCACCAAGGGGAAGCTCTTCGAGAAGAGCGGCCACTTGGACTGGTACGCCGAGGGCATGTACCCCCCCATGCAGCTCGACGAGGGCGTGGACTACTACCTCAAGCCCATGAACTGCCCGATGCACAACCTGATCTTCGATGCCCGGGGCCGGTCCTACCGTGAGCTGCCCCTGCGTCTCTTCGAGTTCGGGACTGTCTACCGGTACGAGAAGTCCGGCGTCGTGCACGGCCTCACCCGGGCCCGCGGCTTCACCCAGGACGACGCGCACATCTACTGCACCAAAGAGCAGATGGCGGACGAGCTCGACTCCCTGCTGACCTTCGTGCTCGACCTGCTGCGCGACTACGGCCTCACCGACTTCTACCTGGAGCTGTCCACCAAGGATCCGGAGAAGTTCGTCGGCTCCGACGAGGTCTGGGAAGAGGCCACCGAGGTGCTGCGCAAGGCCGCGGAAAAGCAGGGGCTGCCGCTGGTCCCGGACCCGGGCGGCGCCGCCTTCTACGGCCCGAAGATCTCGGTGCAGGTCAAGGACGCCATCGGCCGTACCTGGCAGATGTCCACCATCCAGGTCGACTTCAACCTGCCCGAGCGTTTCGACCTGGAGTACACCGGCCCCGACGGTACCAAGCAGCGCCCGGTCATGATCCACCGTGCCCTGTTCGGCTCCATCGAGCGCTTCTTCGCGGTGCTGCTGGAGCACTACGCGGGTGCGTTCCCGGCATGGCTGGCCCCGGTGCAGGCAGCCGGTATCCCGGTCGGGGACAGCCACGTCCCGTACCTCCGGGAGTTCGCGGCGGAGGCCAGGAAACGGGGTCTGCGGGTCGAGGTGGACGCTTCGTCGGACCGGATGCAGAAGAAGATCCGGAACTGGCAGAAGCAGAAGGTGCCGTTCATGATCATCGTTGGTGACGACGACATGAGCGCGGGAACGGTCTCCTTCCGCTACCGCGACGGTTCGCAGGAGAACGGCATCCCCCGGGACGAGGCCCTGGCGAAGCTCGCCGACGTGGTGGAGCGCCGGGTCCAGCTCTGAGCGGCCCGATCACGAGGGTTCGGCCCCCGGAGGACGCCCGTCCTCCGGGGGCCGCTTCTCGTCCTCCCTGGTGAACACCTGCACCAGCCAGGACGAGAACGAACCCGTCACCGCGCCGAGAAGGGCAAGACCGCAGATCATCATCCCGACCGCGATCATCCGCCCCAACGGGGTCACGGGTGTGACATCGCCGTAACCGACCGTCGTCAGCGTCTCGCACGCCCACCACAGGGCGTCACCGAAGGTCCGGATCGTCGCCCCCGGCGCTCGGTGCTCCGCCTGGTACACCGTGAGGGCGCCGGCATAGCCGAGCAGGACGGCTCCCGTGCCGGCGTAGGAGATGACCCGCGCGTGGAGGCTCAGCTTGGGTGTCTCGCGCCGGCTCTGCACCGCCGTGTACACCTTGAGCAGCCGCAGCGGTCGCAGCAGCGGAAGGACCAGGACCACGGTGTCCAGCCAGTGCGTCCGCAGGAAGCCGCGGAGCCGCCGGCCGCTCAACCGGAGCCGCACCAGGTAGTCCGCCGCGAAGACCGCCCACATCACAAGGGCCACCACCACGGCGATGTCGCGCCAGAACCGTTCCCCGTCCGGGGCCAGTGCGATGACCGAGTACGCCGCCAGGAAGACCAGGGAGGCCCAGAACAGCGGCAGCTCAACGCGCCGCTCGTAGTGCTGGAGCGGGGTGACCGTGTCATCGACGTCCATCGGCACAGCATCGCCCGGAGCCTGCCGGGGTCTGCCCCGGCGACACGCCCCGAACGGTCGAAGTCATATGCTGCACCACATGACGAGTGAGCCGGAACAGCAGATCGGGGTCGGGATCCAGGACGCTTTCCAGCGCCTGTGGACCCCCCACCGGATGGCGTACATCCAGGGGGAGAACAAGCCCACCGGACCCGGGGCCGAGGACGGCTGCCCCTTCTGCTCCATTCCCTCGAAGTCCGACGAGGACGGGCTCGTCATCGCGCGCGGTGGCAGCGTGTACGCGGTGCTCAATCTGTACCCGTACAACGGTGGGCATCTGATGGTGGTGCCCTACCGGCATGTCGCCGACTACACGGACCTCGACGAGGCGGAGACCGCCGAGCTCGCGGTGTTCACCAAACGGGCGATGACGGCGCTGCGCACCGCCTCAGGGGCACACGGCTTCAATGTCGGGATGAACCAGGGTTCGGTGGCGGGCGCGGGTATCGCCGCCCACCTGCACCAGCACGTCGTGCCCCGCTGGGGCGGCGACACCAACTTCATGCCGGTGGTCGGGCACACCAAGGTACTGCCCCAACTCCTCGCCGACACCCGGAAGATGCTCGCGGACGTCTGGCCGCAGGACTGACCGGGCGTGGTGCAGCCCCGGCACCTGCGGGCGGCACCACCCACCCCTGGATCGTTCGGAGTTCTTCGGACACGGCCTACGCGTCGTAGGCGTCGGCCTTGCGTGGCATCGGGTCCTGCACCAGGCCGCTGACGATCAGGGAGCGGTTGCTGAAGCGCTCGGTGTCCACCCCGTTCTCCTGCAGCACCCGCATCGCCGCAGCGTGTGTCACCCGCAGCACGGGGGTGGCGGCGCGCATCGCGTCGTCGGCCATGAAACGGTGCCGCCAGGGCTTGTCCGCCCACGCGTGCCGCAGCCCGAAGGGTTCGGGAAGCACCAGCTTGCCGCCGAGGAAGTCCAGCAGCGGGGGGTACCAGGAGAACGGGGCCCTGACCATCTGGCGCACGACCTCGCGGGTCGTCACCAGCGGCAGGGTCCGGGTCTCGGTCTCCCAGAACCGCACGGTCTTGGCGACCTCGACGGTTTTCGGTGCCGGCTTGGTGGTGAACAGCGAGTGCACCGGGCCGAGGGCGTGACCGGTCACTTCGATGCGCAGGGTCTCGTACAGCACCGTCACCGTGATCATCATGGTGATCACCAACTGGCCGTCCCACAGGGTGAACTGCACACCCAGATAGTGCCGGTTTCCGCTACCGAACTGCTGGTGGTCGCATATGCGCTGGATCTCGTGGCGTTTGACCTGGTACCTGTTGTCCACGTCCTGGCCCTCGGGCCGAGCCACCTCCGTCGCGCCCTCGCCGACGGGCACCACGACCCAGTGCTTCACCGAAGGCGCCGGGAAGCCTCCCGTATTCAGCGGACCGCGCTGGAGCAGGGTCAGCTGGTCGTGGATCACCTTGATGACGTCCCAGCTGCGGAACTGATGGAACTCCTTGGCCGGCGCCTTGGCCACCAGCTCCTCCGCGAGCTGCCAGCTGCCCCAGCGGGTCCCCATGCCGAGTATCCCCTTGGGGCCGGCGTAGAACACCGAGTTGGCGTGCTGCTCCGCCGTGAGCACTTCGAGTCCCTGGCGCAGCTGCTCCGCGGCGGTCTCGTTCGGGTTTCCGGGCACAGCCTCGGGGACCTTCGCGCCGATTCCGCCGCCGGACAGCAGACTGTCCCAGCGCGCGCGCATGTCCTCGGCGGAGGCCAGGCAGATCCGCTTGGCCAGCCACCAGCCGATCACCGGAGCGATGATCATGCCGCGCAGGTAGTAGCCCCAGAAGCCGCTGAACGGCAGTTTGAGGAGGAAGATCACCCCCAGCAGGGCGAGCCCGGCCATCAGTGCCCCGCCCAGTGCCCCCATCCGCTTGTCATGCGCCCCGGCGACCATCCGGCGCAGCCCGAACGCGCCTATCCACAGCAGCATTCCCGGCAGGAACAGCAGCCCGAACACCGCCATGATCGTGGTGAGTTTGGCGTCCCGCTGCCTGCGGATCCCGTTCGCCGCCAACGCGTGCTCGACCACGGTCTGCGGCTCGGTGCCGAAGGACTGGATCAGCGGCTTGCGCGCGCCTCCGAGCAGCCGCACCTGGACCGCCCGGGAGAACGCCTCGCCCAGGTTCGGCTCGAACAGCTTGATCTTCGGCTTGACCACCTTGGATTCGTGCCACTCGCTGTTGGCCTTGAGTATCTCGGCGAGTTCGCCGTCCCGGTACGCGGCAGACGCGAGCGCGTGCGTCGCCGCCGTCTGCCCGGCCGCACCCTGGAGCGGGACCTGCGCCCCGGGAGAGAAATCAAATGCCTGCTCCGCCACCCCACCCGCCCCCATCGCCGCATCCGCGGTAGTCGCCGAAATCCTCCGGCACTGCGACCTGTTCCCCACCACCGCGCCCCGCACACCTTCTGAGCTGGGCACCCCAGCGTAGCGAGGACCTGCTGCTTCCGTCTCACCGCCATGAAATGCCGCCCGCCGTACGGTGATACGGCGGACGGCACACGCAACTCCTAAGCTGCCTTGACCTGCTCCCTGACCTTGCCTGCCAACTGCGGTGGCATCGCCTCGTGTCGGGCATACGAGCGGTCGAAGCTCCCCGTACCGTGCGAGATCGACCGCAGATCGACCGCGTACCTCCCGATCTCGATCTCGGGCACCTCCGCTCGTACGAGCGTCCGGCCTTGGCCTGCCTGTTCGGTGCCGACCACCCGGCCACGGCGGCCCGACAGATCACTCATGACCGCGCCCACGTACTCGTCGGGCACCATCACCTGCAACTCGGCCACAGGCTCCAGCAGATGGATCCGCGCTTCGGCGGCCGCCTCACGCAGCGCCAGCGCGCCCGCCGTCTGGAACGCGGCATCGGACGAGTCCACCGAGTGCGCCTTGCCGTCCAGCAGCGTCACCCTCACGTCGACCAGCGGATAACCCGCCGCGACCCCCTTCGCCGCCTGTGCCTTGATGCCCTTCTCCACGGACGGGATGAACTGGCGCGGCACCGCGCCGCCCACGACCTTGTCCACGAACTCGATGCCCGAACCGGCCGGCAGCGGCTCGACCTCGATCTCACAGATCGCGTACTGCCCGTGTCCACCCGACTGCTTCACGTGACGGCCGCGCCCCGCCGACCGCTCGCCGAACGTCTCCCGCAGCGACACCTTGTGCGGCACGACGTCGACCTGCACGCCGTACCGGCTGCGCAGCCGCTCCAGCGCCACATCCATATGGGCCTCACCCAGACACCACAGCACCACTTGGTGCGTGTCCTGGTTCTGCTCCAGCCGCATCGTCGGATCCTCGGCGGCCAGCCGGGACAAGCCCTGCGACAGCCGGTCCTCGTCCGCCTTGCTGTGGGCCTGTATGGCCAGCGGCAGCAGCGGGTCCGGCATCGCCCAGGGCTCCATCAGCAGCGGGTCGTCCTTCGCCGAGAGCGTGTCGCCGGTCTCCGCCCGCGACAGTTTGGCGACACAGGCGAGATCGCCCGCGATACAGGCACTCATGGTGCGTTGATGCTTGCCGAACGGGGAGCTCAACGCCCCCACCCGCTCGTCCACGTCATGGTCCTCATGGCCGCGGTCGGTCAGACCGTGCCCGGAGACATGCACGGTCTCGTCCGCGCGCAGTGTCCCCGAGAACACCCGCACCAGTGACAGCCGCCCCACATAGGGGTCGGACGCGGTCCTGACCACCTCGGCGACCAGCGGCCCGTCGGGATCGCAGCTGATGGCCGGACGGGGCACGCCGTCGGGGGTGGTGACGGCCGGTGCCTCCCGCTCCAGCGGCGTCGGGAATCCGCCCGTGATCAGCTCCAGCAGCTCCACGGTGCCGAGCCCCTGCTTCCCGCCGTCGGCGGCGGGTGCGGCGAACAGCACCGGATGGAAGGCGCCCCGGGCGACGGCCTTCTCCAGGTCGTCGATCAGCGTCTTGAGGTCGATCTCCTCGCCGCCCAGATAGCGGTCCATGAGGGTCTCGTCCTCGCTCTCCGCGATGATGCCCTCGATGAGCCGGTTACGTGACTCCTCGATCAGCGGCACCTGGTCCTGCGAGGGTGCCTGCTCGGCCCGGGCCCCGCCCGAGTAGTCGAACAGCTTCTGTGTCAGCAGCCCGATCAGACCCGTCACCGGTGCGTGCCCGTCCGCGGCCTCGGGGCCGTACAGAGGCAGATAGAGCGGCAGCACGGCGTCGGGGTCGTCGCCGCCGAAGATCTGCCCACAGATCCGGGTGAGGTCGTCATAGCCGGTGCGAGCCGTGTCCAGGTGGGTGACCACGATGGCCCGCGGCATGCCGACGGCGGCGCACTCCTCCCACATCATCCGGGTGGAAGCGGCCACGGCGTCCGCCTCCTGAGCCGCGGAAACCACGAAAAGGGCCGCGTCCGCGGCTCGCAGACCGGCCCTGAGTTCCCCGACGAAGTCGGCGTATCCGGGGGTGTCCAGCAGATTGACCTTGCACCCGCCCCATTCGACCGGGACGAGGCTGAGCTGTACGGAACGCTGCTGGCGGTGCTCGATCTCGTCGTAGTCCGAGACCGTCCCGCCATCCTCGACCCGGCCCGCCCTGTTGACCGCTCCCGCGGTCAGCGCGAGGGCCTCGACCAGCGTCGTCTTGCCCGAGCCGCTGTGGCCGACCAGCACCACATTCCGTACGGATGAGGGCCGGTCGGCCGTCGTAGCCCTGCCGGCGGCTCCGGGGTGTGCGTTTGCCTTGTCGCCCATGATTCGTTCCTCCCGACTGCGTGCACGGTGAGGTGAGGGCGCGGACCCGGGGGCGCCGTGTCGGGGGAACCCCCGGCCGGAACGAACGGACGCTCCGGCACATGCCCGCGGTGGTCTTTCGAGCTTTCCACTCCCTTCACGGTGCGTCCATACGTCGTACGTGACCGGGGGAGTCCGCCTGCCCGGGAACGCCTTGACTACGATGGGCCAGCCGGTGGCCACCAGGGCCGCCCGGCCCACCGAACCCCGGGAAGGCCATGCTGAACAAGTACGCGCGTGCGTTCTTCACGCGTGTCCTCACGCCGTTCGCCGCGTTTCTGCTCCGCCGGGGGGTGAGCCCCGACGCGGTCACGCTCATCGGCACGGCCGGGGTGATGGTCGGGGCGCTGGTGTTCTTCCCGCGCGGAGACTTCTTCTGGGGCACCATCGTCATCACGCTGTTCGTGTTCTCGGACCTCGTCGACGGGAACATGGCGCGTCAGGCCGGGACCTCCAGCCGCTGGGGCGCCTTCCTCGACTCCACTCTGGACCGGGTGGCGGACGGGGCGATCTTCGGCGGATTCGCCCTCTGGTACGCGGGCAAGGGCGCCGACAACATGATGTGCGCGGTGGCCATCTTCTGCCTGGCCAGCGGACAGGTCGTCTCGTACACCAAGGCGCGCGGCGAGTCCATCGGACTGCCGGTGGCCGTGAACGGACTGGTCGAGCGCGCCGAGCGGCTGGTCATCTCGCTGGTCGCGGCAGGTCTCGCCGGGCTGCACGCCTTCGGCGTGCCGGGCGTCCAGATCCTCCTGCCGATCGCGCTCTGGATCGTGGCGGTCGGGTCGCTGGTGACCCTGGGGCAGCGAGTGGTGACGGTACGCCGCGAGGCGGCGGAGGCGGACGCGGGGGCGTCGCCGGAGGGGAACGGGGCTGCTTCATGAAGGAACGTCTGACCGACGCGCTGTACGGACTGGGCTGGTCCGCGGTCAAGAAACTCCCCGAACGCGCCGCGACAGGGCTCGGCAGGACCATCGCCGACACCGTCTGGAAGCGCCGGGGCAAGGGCGTGCTGCGCCTGGAGTCCAACCTCGCCAGGGTCGTCCCCGACGCCGGACCCCAGCGGCTCGCCGAGCTCTCCAAGGCCGGGATGCGCTCTTACATGCGCTACTGGATGGAGTCCTTCCGGCTGCCCGCCTGGGATCGGGAACGAGTCGCACGCAGCGTCCACATCAATGACGTCCACCGGCTCACCGACGGCATCGCGTCGGACCGCGGCGTCGTGCTCGCGCTGCCCCACATGGCCAACTACGACCTCGCCGGGGTCTGGCTCACCCGCGCTCTGGACACCCCGTTCACCACGGTCGCCGAACGTCTCAGGCCCGAGAGCCTGTACGACCGATTCGTCGCCTACCGCGAGTCCCTCGGCATGGAGGTGCTGCCGCACGTCGGCGGCTCCGCCTTCGGCACCCTCGCGCGGCGGCTGCGCGAAGGCGGCCTGGTCTGCCTGGTCGCCGACCGCGATCTGTCCGCATCGGGCATCGAGGTGAAGTTCTTCGGTGAAACGGCCCGCATGCCGGCCGGACCCGCCCTGCTCGCCCAGCAGACCGGCGCCCTGCTCCTGCCGGTCACCCTCTGGTACGACGACACCGGCGTCATGCAGGGGCGCGTGCACCCGCCCGTCGACGTACCCGAGGCGGGTACCCGGGCCGAGAAGACGTCTGTCATGACACAGGCGCTGGCGGATGCCTACGCCACCGGAATCGCCGAACACCCGGAGGACTGGCACATGCTCCAGCGTCTTTGGCTCGCGGACCTCGAGGAGCCGCGGGCATGAGGATCGGCATCGTCTGCCCGTACTCCTGGGATGTGCCGGGAGGCGTGCAGTTCCACATCAGGGACCTGGCGGAGCACCTGATCAGGCTGGGCCACCAGGTGTCCGTGCTCGCCCCCGCCGACGACGACACCCCTCTGCCGCCCTATGTGGTGTCCGCCGGCCGCGCGGTGCCCGTGCCCTACAACGGCTCGGTCGCGCGGCTGAACTTCGGCTTCCTCTCCGCAGCACGCGTACGGCGCTGGCTGCATGAGGGCACCTTCGACGTCATCCACATCCACGAGCCCGCCTCGCCCTCGCTCGGTCTGCTGACCTGCTGGGCGGCCCAGGGCCCGATCGTCGCGACCTTCCACACCTCCAACCCGAGGTCGCGGGCGATGATCGCGGCGTACCCGATCCTCCAGCCCGCGCTGGAGAAGATCAACGCCCGTATCGCGGTCAGCGAGTACGCCCGCCGGACGTTGGTGGAGCACCTGGGCGGAGACGCGGTCGTGATCCCGAACGGCGTCGACGTGGACTTCTTCGCCAAGGCGGAGCCCAAGGCCGAGTGGCAGGGCGGAGACGCCCACGGCGAAGCCGGGGGGAGCACCATCGGCTTCATCGGCCGCATCGACGAGCCCCGCAAAGGCCTGCCGGTGCTGATGAAGGCCTTCCCGGAGATCCTCGCCGAGCGCCCGGAGACCCGGCTGCTGGTCGCTGGGCGCGGCGACGAGGAGGAGGCGGTCGCCTCCCTCCCCGCCGAGATGCGCTCACGCGTCGAGTTCCTCGGCATGGTGAGTGACGAGGACAAGGCGCGGCTGCTGCGCAGTGTCGATGTCTACGTCGCCCCCAATACGGGCGGTGAGAGCTTCGGGATCATCCTGGTCGAAGCCCTCTCGGCGGGCGCGCCGGTGCTCGCCTCCGACCTGGACGCCTTCGCCCAGGTCCTGGACCAGGGCGCGGCCGGCGAGCTCTTCGCCAACGAGGACGCCGACGCCCTCGCCGCCGCGGCGCTGCGGCTGCTGGCGGACCCGGCACGCCGGGAGGAACTCCGCGCGCGAGGCAGCGCGCATGTGCGGCGCTTCGACTGGTCGACGGTCGGCGCGGACATCCTCGCGGTGTACGAGACGGTGACGGACGGCGCGGCGTCGGTGGCGGCAGTGGAACGGCCGGGCCTGATGGCCCGCTTCGGCCTTGCCCGGGACTGACAGGTGAGGGTCCTTCGGTGGGGATCAGGCCGGTTTTCGCGGTGTGCCCGCACCGCTGGGGCCCCCGGTGTGCCCGGCCTGCCGGGGGTGCCCGTCGCCGTGAGCCGGACGTCGGGGTCGTGGTCGGGGACTCCGAACAGTGAGCGGTAGCCTTGCCCGCCGTGACCGCAACCTTGATCTGGATCCTCGTCGCGCTCGTCCTCATCGGGCTCTACCTGAGCTGGACCGCAGGCCGTCTCGACCGTCTGCACGCCAGGATCGACGCCGCCCGGGCCGCGCTCGACGCCCAGTTGCTGCGGCGCGCATCGGTCACACAGGAGCTCGCCACGTCCGGCGTGCTGGATCCCGCGTCCTCGATCGTGCTGTACGAGGCCGCACACGCCGCGCGCCAGGCCGATGAGGAGCACCGTGAGGTCGCGGAGAGCGAGCTCAGCCAGGCCCTGCGCGCCGTGTTCGGCGAACGGGAGCAGGTCGAGGCGGTACGCGAGGCTCCGGGCGGCGACGATGCCGCGAACGAGCTCGGTGCGGCGGTGCGGCGCGTCCCCATGGCCCGCAGGTTCCACAACGATGCCGTACGGGCCGCCCGCGCACTGCGCCGGCACCGCAAGGTCCGCTGGTTCCGGCTCGCCGGACACGCCCCGTTCCCGCTGGCGTTCGAGATGGACGACGAGCCCCCGACCGCACTCGCGGACCGCCCTGCCTGACTCGGCCCCCTTGCCCCCCGCGGGAGGAGTGCGGACGGCCGGAATGCTGCACACCGCGAAGCGCCACCCGCGGGCGCGTGCTCCCGGGAAAACGAGCCACACGGTCACCATTGGCCCTTGCAGTGGCCTGCGTCGTCGCTGTTTCCTCGTGCGGAGCACCATCGCAACAAACCCCGTCTTCACCGAATGAGGTCGATCGTGTCCAGCACGCTTCCCACCACGCCCCAGTCCCCCGAGACCGGCACCGCCCGCGTCAAGCGCGGCATGGCCGAGCAGCTCAAGGGCGGCGTGATCATGGATGTCGTCACCCCTGAGCAGGCGAAGATCGCCGAGGACGCGGGTGCCGTGGCGGTCATGGCCCTGGAGCGGGTGCCGGCGGACATCCGCAAGGACGGCGGCGTGGCCCGGATGTCGGACCCCGACATGATCGAGGGCATCATCGAGGCCGTCTCCATCCCGGTGATGGCCAAGTCCCGGATCGGCCACTTCGTCGAGGCTCAGGTGCTCCAGTCCCTCGGTGTCGACTACATCGACGAGTCCGAGGTCCTCACCCCGGCCGACGAGGTCAACCACTCCGACAAGTGGTCCTTCACCACCCCGTTCGTCTGCGGTGCCACCAACCTGGGCGAGGCCCTGCGCCGTATCGCCGAGGGTGCGGCCATGATCCGTTCCAAGGGCGAGGCCGGCACCGGCAACGTCGTGGAGGCCGTGCGCCACCTGCGTCAGATCAAGAACGAGATCGCCAAGCTGCGCGGCTTCGACAACCACGAGCTGTACGCCGCGGCCAAGGAGCTGCGCGCCCCGTACGAGCTGGTCAAGGAGGTCGCCGAGCTCGGCAAGCTGCCGGTCGTGCTGTTCTCCGCCGGTGGCGTCGCCACCCCTGCCGATGCCGCGCTGATGCGCCAGCTCGGTGCCGAGGGCGTCTTCGTCGGCTCCGGCATCTTCAAGTCGGGCGACCCGGCCAAGCGCGCTGCCGCCATCGTGAAGGCCACCACCTTCTACGACGACCCGAAGATCATCGCGGACGCCTCCCGCAACCTGGGCGAGGCCATGGTCGGCATCAACTGCGACACCCTCCCCGAGACCGAGCGCTACGCCAACCGCGGCTGGTAACCAACCATGAGCGACACTCCCCTCATCGGTGTCCTGGCCCTCCAGGGCGACGTACGGGAGCACCTGATCGCCCTGGCCGCGGCGGATGCCGTGGCCAGGCCGGTCAGGCGTCCCGAGGAACTCTCCGAGGTCGACGGCCTCGTCATCCCCGGCGGTGAATCCACCACCATCTCCAAACTGGCCCACCTCTTCGGGCTGATGGAGCCGCTGCGTGAGCGTGTGCGCGCGGGCATGCCGGTGTACGGCACCTGCGCGGGTCTGATCATTCTCGCCGAGAAGATCCTCGACCCGCGCTCGGGTCAGGAGACCATCGGCGGTATCGACATGATCGTGCGCCGTAACGCCTTCGGGCGCCAGAACGAGTCCTTCGAGGCGGCGGTCGACGTCAAGGGCATCGAGGACGGACCCGTCGAGGGCGTCTTCATCCGCGCGCCGTGGGTGGAGT